>NZ_CP039457.1:92500-460000 GCF_004843545.1 Streptococcus pasteurianus
GAGCGCACGCCTGATAAGCGTGAGGTCGGTGGTTCGAGTCCACTTGTGCCCATTATAAATATGGTCCGTTGGTCAAGGGGTTAAGACACCGCCTTTTCACGGCGGTAACACGGGTTCGAATCCCGTACGGACTATTATAATTTGGAGGATTACCCAAGTCCGGCTGAAGGGAACGGTCTTGAAAACCGTCAGGCGTGTAAAAGCGTGCGTGGGTTCGAATCCCACATCCTCCTTTAGTATTGTTGACGCGGGATGGAGCAGCTAGGTAGCTCGTCGGGCTCATAACCCGAAGGTCGTAGGTTCAAATCCTGCTCCCGCAATAGAAGGCTCGGTAGCTCAGTTGGTAGAGCAATGGATTGAAGCTCCATGTGTCGGCGGTTCGATTCCGTCTCGCGCCATTAGTTTTATATTTTTAGGAAGGGTAGCGAAGAGGCTAAACGCGGCGGACTGTAAATCCGCTCCTTCGGGTTCGGGGGTTCGAATCCCTCCCCTTCCATATTACGGGCATAGTTTAAAGGTAGAACTAAGGTCTCCAAAACCTTCAGTGTGGGTTCAATTCCTACTGCCCGTGTTGACGTTATGGCGAATGTGGTGAAGTGGTTAACACACCAGATTGTGGCTCTGGCATGCGTGGGTTCGATTCCCATCATTCGCCTTTCTATTATTGGGGTATAGCCAAGCGGTAAGGCAAGGGACTTTGACTCCCTCATGCGTTGGTTCGAATCCAGCTACCCCAGTTTATTTGCCGGCGTGGCGGAATTGGCAGACGCGCTGGACTCAAAATCCAGTGTCCGCAAGGACGTGCCGGTTCGACCCCGGCCGCCGGTATAAAATAGCAAAAAGTCCTATAGGTTAGGACTTTTTGCTATTTTTCTGTTATTTGTTAAGAATAATGGGATTTTTTATTCTTGAATTTACAATATAAGTGCATAATAAAAACTCATAAGATTTTCTAGTAAAATAGACTTAACCAAACCTCTTATTACGAAAGGAAATCTTATGAGCTATCACCATTTTACCATAGATGAGCGTGAAAGTATTCTTAGTTATCGTACTCAAGGGATAACCTTTTCTCAAAGAATGGCAACGTCATTCAAAACAAGGCAACTATTCACCTAGTAGGGCACAAACAGTCTATCGTCTTACTAAATCACACTGTGGACAAAAAAGAAATTAGAACCAGATCTCGTGTTAAGTGATACCGTCAAACCTCTTTTCTTGATTACCAATGGTTGCCTGAAGAAGAGGATAAGATTGAATTATTTTTAAAATTTTGTCAATTATAGTATATGATGGGACTTGAGCTCTAGCAAGAGCAAAGTTTGCTCTCGCTTTTTTAATGTTTAATTTTAAAATATGGTATGTTCTTAATACTGAAAATTCTATCTTTGTAAGGGTGTCAGTTGCTTAAAATATGAGTACCTAAGTCTTAAAATTGTTACTGCTAATTTTATTGCTATACCATAAAAATTTATGGCTTGGAATGAATATGGATATTTTTGTTATCTTCTAAAATTATTTGATATAATAGATGTAATATTTTAAAAGGATTATTGAATGGCTATTATTGAAAAGGCACCAGCTAAGATTAATTTGGGGCTAGATATTATAGGAAAACGACCAGATGGTTATCATGATTTATCTATGATTATGGTTAGTGTTGATTTGAATGACTATATTATGGTTTCTGAAATTGATGGAAGTGAGATTGTGGTTGAGTCTGATAATCATAAAATGCCCTTAAATGGTAAAAATGACGTTTTTAAGGCTGCTAAATTGATTCGTGAGGCTTGTCAGATTGATTCAGGAGTTAAGATTGAATTGAAAAAATCAATTCCTATTTGTGCTGGTCTAGGTGGTGGTTCAACAGATGCTGCTGCTACAATTCGAGCTTTGGATAAATTATGGCAGCTTAATCTTTCTAAGAATGAAATGATTGATGTTGGATTTCAAATAGGGAGTGATGTTCCGTACTGTCTGGAGGCAGGCTGTGCGTGTATTTCTGGTAAGGGAGAGATTGTAGAATGTCTTGATTATCAATTATCAGCTTGGGTTGTTTTGGTGAAACCTGAGTTTGGTGTTTCAACACGTACGGTTTTTCCCGAGATTGATTGTAAGACGATTTCACGTGTAGACATTGCTTCGTTACGAGAGGCGGTGCTTGCTAAGGATTACGAAAAAATGATTGCATATATGGGAAATTCTTTGGAGGATATTACTATTAAGCGCAAGCCATTTATTCAAAAAATCAAGGATCGGATGATGAGTTGTGGGGCAGATGTTGCTTTGATGACGGGAAGTGGTCCGACAGTTTATGCTTTGTGTCGTTCGGAAAAAAAAGCCGACCGTCTGGTCAATAGTATGCGTGGTTTTTGTAAGGAAGTTTACAAAGTTCGTATTTTATAGAGGAAAGAGTCAAGTCATTGATTCTTTTTTTAGTTTTTGATATAATTAACTGGTTAATGAAATGAGGTGTGAAATATGCAGCTAGAGAAGCAAGTAGATAAGTTAGTAAATCAAATTTTGTTGAAATCAGAAAATCAGCATGAATTGTTGTTTGGTGATTGTCAGAGTGGTGTAGCCATAACAAATACTCAAGAGCATATCTTAATGCTTCTGTCACATGAACGTTTGACAAATTCTGATTTGGCAAAACGTTTGAATATTAGTCAGGCGGCAGTAACGAAGGCAATTAAGTATTTGGTGAGTCAAGGAATGTTAGCGTCTGTGAAAAATAAAGAGGATGCGCGAGTGACTTATTTTGAATTGACAGACATTGCTAAGCCAGTTGCCAAAGAGCATACTCATCATCATGATGCAACATTGGCTGTTTACAAAAATTTATTTAACCAGTTTTCTGAGGATGAACAAGACGTTATTGCACGATTTTTGAAGGTCTTTTCAGATGAGTTAGAAGGGCGAGAATGAGATATATTACTGTAGAAGATTTGTCTTTTCAATATGATAGTGAGCCAGTTTTAGAAGGAATTAACTATCATCTTGATAGTGGAGAATTTGTCACTTTAACAGGTGAAAATGGTGCTGCCAAATCTACGTTGGTAAAGGCGACATTAGGTATTTTGACACCAAAGAGTGGTCAAGTAACCATTTCAAAAACGAATAAAGAGGGTAAGAAGCTCCGCATTGCTTATTTACCACAGCAAATTGCGAGTTTTAACGCAGGTTTTCCATCAACGGTTTATGAATTTGTGAAATCAGGGCGTTATCCAAGGAATGGTTGGTTTCGTCGTCTGACCAAGCATGATGATGAGCATGTCAAAATTAGCTTAGAATCTGTTGGCATGTGGGAAAATCGTCATAAGAGAATTGGTAGCTTGTCAGGTGGGCAAAAACAGCGTGTTGTTATTGCTAGAATTTTTGCATCTGATCCTGATATTTTTATTTTGGATGAACCAACTACTGGTATGGATGCTGGAACGACAGAAACTTTTTATGAGTTGATGCATCATAGTGCGCATAAACATGGAAAGTCTGTTTTGATGATTACTCATGATCCAGATGAGGTAAAACATTATGCTGACCGTAACATTCATTTGGTACGTAATCAAAAGATGCCATGGCGTTGTTTTAATGTGCATGGTACTGATGTGAAAGGGGCTACTGATGTTGATTGAAATATTTTCTTATGATTTTATGCAACGTGCTATTATGGCAGTAATTGCTATTAGTATTTTTGCCCCGATTTTAGGAATTTTCCTTATCCTACGTCATCAAAGTTTAATGAGTGATACGCTTAGCCACGTTTCTTTGGCCGGTGTTGCCTTAGGCATTTTGCTTGGGACTTCAACAACTTGGTCAACGATTCTTGTTGTCACGATTGCTGCGGTTATTTTGGAGTACTTGCAGACGGTTTATAAGCATTATGTTGAAATTTCAACAGCTATTTTAATGTCGCTTGGTTTGGCGATTTCGTTGATTGTGACGAGTAAGTCTGAAAATGGTAGTAGTGTTAATTTGGATCAATATTTGTTTGGTTCGATTATTACGATAAATATGGTGCAGGTAATTGCGTTGTTTGCCATTGCAGTTGTTGTTGTGCTTCTAACGATTTTATTTATTAGACCGATGTACATTTTGACATTTGATGAGGAGACCGCTTTTGTTGATGGTTTGCCTGTCCGTTTAATGTCTGTTCTCTTTAATATTGTGACAGGGATTGCGATCGCTTTGACAATTCCTGCGGCTGGAGCTCTTTTAGTTTCAACGATTATGGTTTTGCCAGCAAGTATTGCTATGCGCTTGGGGAAGAATTTTAAATCAGTCATTCTTATTGGCGTAATCGTTGGTTTTATTGGTATGGTGGCTGGTATTATCACGTCTTACTACTGGGAAACACCTGCGAGTGCAACCATTACGGTTATTTTTGTGGGAATTTTCCTTTTGGTGAATTTATTTAATATGATTCTTCATCGTAATAGCTAAAAAAGAGGAGCCGCCCCTCTTTTTTTGCTGTTATAAAAAACAGACACCCAATGGTGCCTGTAAAGATTGTGCTAATTAGTATGTTAACACGAAGTATTTTTTCTTATTTGATATCTAAAATCCTATAATATCAACGTTTGAGGGGTGTTTTTAGGTCTATTTTTTTGAATTTACTCCCCTTTTTGTGGACTTTCACAAATTTTGGAGAGCTTTTTCATAATATAGTACCGCCTCTTTTTCTTTCTCTTTTGATAAATGGCTATAAGTATCCATAGTCATGGCTAACGTTGCATGTCCTAGGCGGTGTTGTAATTCCTTATAGCCAATTCCAGCATTAAGCAATAAACTAGCGTGTGTGTGTCTGAAAGCGTGAAACGTAAATTGTGGGACACCCGCTTCCTTGCAACGGTGTCTAAGTGACTTGGTTCTAGCATCACTGTTTGGGTATTGTGATATCGTTGTAGAGAATACCAAGGCAGGAGCAGGCGCACCAATCTCCATAAATGCTTGACGTTGTCTGTTCCTGTACTGTTTGAGCATGAGAATAGTTTTGTTATCTATGCTGATAGTTCTAATTCCTGCTTTACTTTTAGGTGTGCCAACCTGTTTTACAATTCTATTATAAGTCTTGGTAATGCTGATAGTTGCATTGTCAAAATCAATATCAGACCATTCAAGAGCTACAGCCTCCCCATATCGGCACCCAGTAGCAAGCAACAGCTTATACAGTACACTATCATAGTAATAGTTATAGGCGGTTGGTGCTAGTCGTTCCATGTAGTCTAGGAATGTTTTCAAGTCTTCCTTATCTATGAATTTGATACGGTTAGCGCCTGCCTTTTGTGGTCTTGGTAGAATAACCTCACGCGCAGGGTTGAACGGTATCAATTGCATACTAACTCCATACTGTAAAATACGCTTGTTGATTGAGGCAGCCACCCCATAATTAACAATCTTGAAAGCTAGCTTGTTTACCCAGCTTTGTATGTGTGCTATATGTATCTTGTCCAGTTGCATATCACCAAACACGGGCAAAATATGATTTTTCAAAAATTGGCGCGTGCTTACGAGTGTTTGAGGTTTAACCGTCATTTGATAATTTTCTAACCATAAATCAGTAAGTTCTCTGTATGTGGTAACTTCTACTCTTTTGAACACAGTTGACCCATTAGTTTTGAAATTGCTTTGGGCTTGCTGGGCTTTTGTTTTAACCTCTTTTTTTGTTCGCCCTGTTACAGTCGTTTTAACTTTCTTTCCTGTAATGCTATCTACTCCAAGATAAACATTTGAGCGGTATACTTTTGTACCGTCTTTTTTAATAACTTCTTTGATATTCATGATAAACCTTTCTACAGCAGGCAAGCCATTATTAAAAAGGTTTTAGGTTTATATGAATTGTTGGAAAATGTTGGTATGAAATACTGGAAAATACTGGAATGAAATACGAGAAAATCCTAGTATATGACGTAACAAAACGGTACTCCATATTAGAAAATATCAGTGTAAATCATATATAGATTTGAATTTAGTAATTTTTAGTAGTCTCCATAATGGAAAGATTTGAGGTTTTTTGAGGTAGCCAATATGAAAAAAACATGAATTTTTGCAAGTCCCTAAAACAGCGGTAACCATTGTTATAGTTGCATTTGTGAGCGTATGACTATAAAACCATTCATGCTTTTTAGGGTGTCAGATTTGTTGGAAAATGTGAGTGTATAAGTTTAAGAATGTAGTAAAAAGCAGTAGATTGCTGACCTATGTAATATCTAGGCAGGTCAGAAATCATAGAAAATCATAGTATAGAAATAGCTCAAAATTGAGCGCTACTGTAAACCAAAATGTTGGCGCGTGGGTTAGTCTTTGGCGTTTGGGAGTTTTTTCATGTAATCTAGGATTTTTTTTAATTCTTTAAAATCAATCCTATCAGCCTCTTCGATAAAAGTTAATACTTCATTTGGAGTTATATTTGTCTCATCATGTATTAATTTTTCGTAAATTAATTCTACAGTATCATTGTGTTCTTTTCTTACTTTTTTATATCTATCTAAAACTTCAACTTCTTTTTCAATGATATGTAGTGTGGTGAAAGCTGTATCTTTGTATTTTTGGTATTTCCCTTCAGAAAATTCTTTACGCTTTTTCAATATTCTTAAAGCTAACTCTAACATAGTTAGTTTTGATAAGTTTAACAATGATATTGTGTGGTCGTCTATCATATCAAGAATCTTTAACATGTCTTCATCATTGTTAACAGGGAAATCCCTTTTATCAGTATTTTTTGTTAAATACTCAATAGAAACTTGAAACAAATCCGCAATTTCTTGCAATAACCCCAATTGAGGATTTCTTTTTCCTGTTTCGTATTGACTTAGTGTGTTGTCTCTTACTCCTAGTGTTTCACCTAGTTGTTTTAAAGTCATGCCTTTTTCTTTTCTTAATTCGGCTATTCTGTTCTCCATTTGTATCTACCTTTTTGTTTTTATTTCTTAAATTATAACTCAAAAGAATAAAAAAACCAATATTTTTTCACAAAATGTGAATTTTGTTCTTGACATTCACAAAATGTGAGTGTATTATATTCACATAATGTGAGTAGAAAGGAGTTAAAAAATGCTTATCACCTCGCAACAAGCAAAAGCTATCAGACGCAAACAAGCGGACAAGCAACTTACTGCTAAGCAGGCAAGTGCTGAAATTGGTGTAGTACCAGTTACATACCGCAAGTTATGCAATGGTGGCGAAGTCAAGCCTAGCATTTATCAAAAAGCTATGGAATGGCTAGTAGAAGACTATTAAAAAAATGGGCTCATTTCTAATGACCCCACAAAAAAAGGCTTACCAGTCGCCAAACTCACAAGCCTTTTATGAAATGAAACTAAAACAAAATTAATAAAGCAGGCAAGCTATTATTAAAAGGGTTTTAGCAAAGTTTATATAGTTTAATTTTATCAAAGTTAGACTATTGTGTCCAGACAGAGAGCGATAACTCTTAAAACTACAAAATAATTGATATGTATAGTAAAAATCATTAAATGTAAAGTGGGGTAAAACACAATGGAACTAAAACGGATTAAAGAGCTAGGCTTTCACGGTAATTTTTATGATGAGTTCTTACAGAGTAGCTTTCATAACAACGATTTAACCGAACAAGAAGAAAGTGATTTAAATTATTATGGCAGTACCATTTTAAGCCAATCACAGAAAGGAAATAGCTTAGGGGAAGTTTATAAAAAAATATTCCTCATGGGTAAAATAGCAGGTATCAAGCAAGAAAGAAGAGGCTAAATCATGATATACCAAGAAATTAATTTACCAATTTGGGCGCAGTTGCTTATTATGGCTATTCTTATTCTAATTGGCATTGAATTGGCCAAAATCAAGCCTGTAGAAGCTCCAAAAGAAGTTAAGGAAGAAATACCCGACAACCATGTTAAAGAGCGATACGGGGCTTATATTCAATCACAGGGACGATATTACAATTAAGGAGGCAGACCATGACAGATAAAGAATTAAATAAAATAGCTGACCTTATCAATGAACGTGTAACGTTTGCCGAATTAGAAGATTTCAAACACTTGGAAGAGCGAGCGGATAGAATAGTATGGGTTAAAAATCAGATTGCTAAGCTAGATAAAGGAGAAATATTGTTATGACAGACAATGTTATCAACTTTCAAGACATTCAAAAGGATTTAGAGAAAACACGTTACAACCTATCAAGCCTCACTTTTGAGGAAGCTACAGCATTAACCACGGAACAACTCGCAAACAATCTTATTATCATTTCTAACACGCTAGAAAAAATAATAGACGTTATTAAAACGTTAAAAGATAACGATGTTGCAATTCAAGAGCAACTTATCCAATTAGGCGATAAAGTGGAAGTATTAGAAAATGATATGGAGGTGCTTTTATGAGCTTATCAAAGAACGAAAAGCATTTACTAAGACGGTTGGGACTTGGTAAAGAAAACGCAAAGACCACAAAAGAGATTATCAGAGGGCTACCAATCACAGAAAGGGGAGCGCGTGACATTCTTAGACGCTTAGCGATTAAATACAGCATACCCATAACAGGGTTACGAAATAAAGCCACTAACGGGGTATTTATTGCAACAACACAAACGGAGTTATTGGAGGGCGTAACCTCTCTTATAAACCAAATTAGTGAGGAGCAGAAACGAGTGACAGCCCTAGCCAATTCAGACCCTGAAAAGTCTCGGGAGCTTATAAAAGAACTTTTGGAATAAGGGGATAAAGTATGTTTGGATTAAGTAAAGAAAGCGAAGAAAGCCTAAAAATGGAAGTGCTTAAACTGGTATCTGGTTTTCTAAAGTCCTATACCAAGCCGAAACCTAAAACATTGGGGCTAATCACACAAGATGAACTACTAGCAGACCTATCTGTTAGCTTTAACACGTTGCAACGTTGGGAACAGGCAGGATTAAAGCGATACATGCCACCAATCGAAGGCACGCGCACCGTATTCTACAAAATTGATGACGTTTTATTGTTTTTAGGAGTAGAAAACTAATGTACCAACTCATTAACTTACAAATTAATAAACAGGTTTTACCTTTATTTAATTTTCTAAAGGACAACCCAACACGAACCATAGCCAAAGGCAATCACGTCATGATGACCTACTACCAACCACCAGCCTTTCATCTAGTGCCATTTAGCTATAAAGGTATAACGGTAACTGTAACCGTCACAGACGAACTAGAAAGCTATTTAGATGATGGTTGGCAGATTGCTAGAGATTATCAGATAGCAAGCGTACAAGACAAGCTAGCGGACGTGTTAGACGAGTTAGAACATGAATACCTGAACAGACAGAGAGCAGGAAGCCCACTAGCTATTAATGACGTTGTGTACCATTGGATAGCTTACGGACTATCTAGCAAAGAAGATATGATAGCCTTTGTTAAGTTATTTTATCTAAACGGCTATTCATACGAGCAAATAATACAGCTATACACCAATTTAACTAAAAGCAATAAATTGAATGTTATTTTTTTGAATACATTAAATAATTTTTTTAAGGGGGAAATGAATGAGCGACTTTTTAAATCAGCTTGACGAAAAAGTGCCAGACCATAAAACCAATGTTACGAGTATCAACAGTAGACGACTAAAACGAGATGAGAACGGGAAAATTATCAAAAACCGAAACAACCTCTTATTATTGTTCCGTGGGGAGGATATTAAGTTAAATAAGCTGTTTAAATACAATGAAGCTACCAAAAATGTAGAGGTTACCCGAAATCAACAGTTATCCGACTATATCACTATCAAACATGGGCTGTTGTCCGATGATACCATTAGGCAGTTATGGGCTTATTTGTCCGAATGCTGGGGGTTGGAGTATAAAGAAAATGACATAGCTAACGTTGTGAAAATCATTGCTTTAAACAAGAGCTATAACCCTATCAAGATATTTTTAGAGAAAGCCAAAGCAACCGCCGAACCAGTAGACCCGTTTGCGGTTATTCAAAAGTATATCAATATCGAAGATAACCAATATAACCGAATTGTTTTTGATTTAATGTTCCGTGGAGCGATTGCAAGGGTTTATCATGCAGGCATACAGTTTGACTATTGTCTTGACTTGGTTGGCAAGCAGGGAACAGGCAAAACAACATTCTTACGTGAGGTTTTTAAAGGCTTTTACGGTGAAATTAGTTCCTACACCGAAAAAGACGACCTTTTGAAAATGCTTGAATTGTGGGCGGTAAATGATGATGAGTTAGTCGCCACTAATAAAATCAAACCGAACGAATTAAAGCAGATTATCACCATGAGAGAAATCAGAATCAGACGACCATACGGAAAATCAACAGAGATTATACCCGTTGATTTTGTTTTCACACGGACAACAAACGATACAGGGCATTTAAGGGACTTTACAGGCGATAGGCGCTTTTTAGGTGTTGAGGTATTGCCAAAGACGGACAAGCAAGTTAACCAGATAAGCTCACAGGACTTATTGAATATCTGGGGCAACTACTATAAAGCCTATGAGATTAACAGCAAACTTTATTATGATGATACTAGCGAAGAGGGCAAATTAATAGCTAGAGAACGTGTGAAATACAAGTATCAAGATGATATTATTGAAAAATTAGAGTGGTATTTGTCTATCAAAATCCCAGAAGATTTTTTTGAAGTCACCACCAAAAAGCACTACCGCAAACAGTATTATACTGATTTAGAAGAAACAGGCACGGCCTACAAGACCAATGACGACCGAGAAAAAGGCACAGAGTGGATTGGAACGGTAGCGCGTGACCGTTTGAATGTCAATGATGTTATTTATGAGATATTTGAAGATGAGAGTGAACCAGCTTCCAAAATCAAGAATAAAATCAAAATTTATATGAACAGCCTTGACGGTTGGGAATATCAGAAGGCTATGTATTTTGGTAAGCGCAGAACAAGCGGATTTATCAAAAAGCATTAAATTTTTACTCCATGAAAGGCCGTTTTTACTCCATAAAATCGTATTTTTAAAAATTTTACTCCATAGCTCAAAACCTTATGTATCAAGGGTTTAAGTGTATTTGTGGAGTAAATATAATAATATTTATATCTAAAAATAAAATATTTTAGTATATAGCAATATACCATATGCATATATATAATATAGCGGACGGAAATTTTTACTCTTTTGCTCCATAAATACGGTCAATCCCTTATGTATCAAGGAGTTAAGGCATGGAGTAAAAAAATTTCAATGGTGTAAATTTGGGGTATTTTGGAGTAAAAATCAGAAAGGATAAAGAAAAATGAAAATTAAACTATTCAACCGCAAGCGAATTGAAACAGGCTTTAACGAGTATATGGATTTGCCAAAATTCAGAAATGAAACTAATGAGGAATTTGAAAACAGGGTGAATTCTTTTATTGCTGATAAGAAAGTGATTGATATTAAATATCAAGAAGCAACTTATGGCACTTATGAGGAAATGGATGCATATTTAACAATCATAGTTATGTATGAAGACTAACACAAATAGAAAGAGGTAAACTAATATGACTAACACAAACAAAACAACAGCACCAAAGACCCTAACAGAACTAAAAGCATGGACTAAAGAAGCACGCAACTGGGTAGAGTACTTACAAGATGAGTATCATGGTTATATGCCAACAGGTCACCAAGAAGCATTCGGAAGTATCACAAACAGAATTTACAACTGTTTAGATTGTTTAACAGAAATGTTTGATAATGATGGATTAGAATTAGTTGAATACACAATTGACCCACAGGAAACAATGATAGACGATAACCAAGCTAACGAAATGGCACAATATAACGAGCTAATGGCACAATATAACGAGCTGATGAAAGAAGTAGAGGATAGCGACAAGGAAGCGCGTGAGATTGCTTACGGTGATACTATTGATAAGTATATTGACAAACGAGCAAAACAACTAAAGGAACAAGCAACATTTGATGAATTGGTTGATAAGGTTGCGTTATATGAAAGTGAGTTGTTAGATTATGCTGAACGTTTGTTGAGTGATGACCCATTGATTGCAGATAGTGAAACAGCAATCGGAACGCTTGAGATGTTAGATAATGAAGCGATTGATTTATTTAAGTCTTTAGATATTGATAACGAGTATCAAGGCTTAGAATACTATGATACAAGTCTAAACAAAGAAGATTAAATAAAAAATCTGTTATCATAGTATCAAGCGTTAACATAGACAAGAGGAAGCTTACTGATTATCAGTAGGCTTTTTCTGTTTGCTTGGATAGTGAAACGAACACCGAGGGAAGTCCGAGAAAGCACGCGCTTCCCTTGTTTATTATTCGGAAATACCCCATTGATTTTTAATGGGGCTTGGTATTGTTCGGAGATAACAACGCTGCCCTCTTCCGTGTGTGATTTTCCCTTTTTGATTTTTCTAGCACGTCCTTATTAGCCCCTAAAAAGCCCTGTATGGCATTTTAATTATTGGGGGTATAAATTATATTGCCTTGCTGTTTTAATTGACCCCCGCCCCCTATTTTGAGCCGAGGAGAGCCACCACAAGGTGTTAGCTTGTATCACGCGCCATTTTTTCAGATTTTTAAGGGGTGTCATATAACCTTGAAAAGTCTTATTTTGATTGTGTTTTGTTTATCAGTTAACTTTCTATTTGTTCCGCTTTTAGATTGCTACTGATATTGCTTTTTGGTATACTTGAGACGTGGGTGTTTCTCCATTTTCCAATTATTCTTGACGGCATTATTGAGGCTGACGAAACTTTTTTCGCCATCTCGTACAAGGGCAATCATAGCAAGAGTAAGACATTTGCTATGCCACGCAAGGCTTATAAGCGTGGTCATTCTACACATATCAGAGGCTTGTCCCAAGAAAAGGTATGTGTTCCTTGTGCGGTTAATAGGAATGGCTTGTCTATCTCCAAGATTACGAATACTGGTAGAGTTTCTACAAGAGATTTACATCATATTTATGATGGTAGGATTAAGACCAATTCCACTCTTGTTACGGACAAGATGAACTCCTATGTGAGATTTACAAATGCCAATGGCATTGACCTTGTGCAGTTAAAGACTGGCAAAGCCAAGAAAGGCATTTATAATATCCAACATATCAATAGCTACCATAGCCAGCTAAAGAGGTTTATGCGTGGCTTTAACGGTGTTTCTACCAAGTATCTGAACAACTATCTTGTGTGGAATAACCTTGTAAATTACGCCAAAGAAAGCGACATGGAGAAAAGGAACATCTTCTTAACTTTTGTTTTGGCAACATTGAAAACTGCTAAATGCAGAGATTTATCAAACAGACCAGCAGTTCCTCTGGTCGCCTAATTAGAATTTGTGGAGATGATAAGATGGTCAATATAACAGATGTAAAACAGATTCTTCAATTTGCAATAGATGCGGAGATTAAAGTCTTTCTTGATGGTGGCTGGGGTGTAGATGCTCTTCTTGGATATCAGTCAAGAGCCCATAATGATATTGACATTTTTGTAGAAAAGAACGATTATCAGAACTTTATAGAAATAATGAAAGCTAATGGCTTTTATGAGATTAAGATGGAATATACAACATTGAACCATACTGTATGGGAAGATTTGAAAAACAGAATTATTGATTTGCATTGTTTTGAATATACGGACGAAGGTGAAATTCTTTATGATGGGGATTGTTTTCCGGTAGAAACTTTTTCGGGTAAAGGAAGAATTGAGGAAATAGAGGTTTCCTGTATTGAACCATATAGTCAAGTAATGTTCCATCTGGGATACGAGTTTGATGAAAATGATGCACATGATGTGAAGTTATTGTGTGAGACATTTCATATCGAAATTCCAAATGAGTATAGATAACTGCAAATAACAGTTTGTAGGGGAGTTCTGATACTCCCCTATAAAAATGGCTATTTATCAACTGTTTGTTGTGACATAGCCAAATAAAAAAGCCTGCTCGGGCAAGCAGGACAACACACATAAAAAACTTATTCATATTATACCACAATCGCTTACAGTGCTACAATAAGAACATGGATACCTTTTTTTATGCAAATAAAAAGCCGTGGAATAAACCACGGAAGAAAATCACAATATATCTATCTAAGTACACTACTATTATAGCATAAGCGGTTATTGAAATGATTAATATAAGGCGCTGAATGTAGTAAAAAGTAGTACTTTTTCTGTTTCTTTTACGAATAAATAAGTAAGGAGGTATCGTTATGTTATATTATGATGAACTAAAAGAGGCAATCGATAGAGGTTTTATAAAGGGTGATACCGTTCAAATTGTGAGAAAGAATGGGATGGTATTTGATTATGTTCTCCCTAACGAACCAGTAAAGCCCTATGAGATAGTTACTACTGAACGAGTAGCAGACGTTTTGGAAGAGCTAAAAGAATGATGAAAGTAGCTCATGAACTTCCAAATAGTGCAACGTTGCACCATTTAGGTTCATCAGCCCTCTACCTAATCGCCACTCTTCCAGAGGATGAAAAACAGCCCGAACATTTTCACTATATTATAAAAGCACCTGCTAAGGTGCTTTTTTCCTGCCTGCTGAACTCGTTAAAATTTACTCCCCTTTTTGTGGACTTTTGATAAAAATAAGTAAAAATGTAAGGAGATAGGTTTTTCCAGAAATCCTATAATATCAACGTTCCAAGGGTTCTATGCTAGTATATAGTTAGCTAAAGTCCAGTACGAAGTATTTTTTCTTACCGCGACGGATAACTGTTAGTTCGTTATCGATTTTATCGTCGTCAGAAAGTGTGTAGTCTAAATCTTGGATACGTTCACCATTGATGTAGATGGCACCATTTTGAACGTCTTCACGTGCTTGACGTTTTGATGGTGAGATTTTTGCAGCTACAAGAATTTCAACGATATTGCGGTTATTGTCTGCTTGAACAGCGTAGTTAGGAACATTGTTTAGACCTTGTTTCAATTCTTTTGCTGAAAGGCTTTTGATGTTTCCGGCGAAGAGTTGTTCAGTGATTTTAAGGGCTTGTTTGTAAGCTGCTTCGCCGTGAACAAGTGTGACAACTTCGCGTGCTAAGATTTTTTGTGCTAAGCGTTCGTGACGAGCTGCGTTGAATTCTTCTTCTATTTCAGCAATTTCTTCTAGTGAAAGGAATGTGAAGATTTTCAAGAAGCGAACAGCGTCGTCATCCATAACGTTGAGCCAGAATTGGTACATTTCGTATGGAGATGTTTTTTCAGCGTCAAGCCAAACAGCATTTCCTTCAGATTTACCGAATTTTTTACCTGTTGAATCAGTGATGAGTGGTACGGTCATGACATGACCTGTTTTATCAGCTTTGCGGCGTAGCAACTCTGTACCAGCAGTCATATTTCCCCATTGGTCTGAACCACCGATTTGCAAGGTAACGTTGTATTTGTCATTTAATTCATAGAAATCGTAACCTTGCATGATTTGGTAGGCGAATTCAGTGTATGAGATACCAGTTTCGATACGTTTTTTAACGGATTCTTTACTCATCATAGCATTGACAGTAAAGTATTTTCCGACATCACGTAGGAAGTCAATGAAACTGACATTGCCAAACCAATCATAGTTGTTTACCATAACGGCTTTGTTGTCACCATTTTCGAAATCAAGGAAACGTGATAATTGATTTTGAATCTTAGTTACCCAGCCGTCAACAGTTTCTTTAGTTTGAAGACTGCGTTCAGCATCTTTGAATGATGGGTCGCCGATAAGTCCGGTAGCTCCTCCAACAAGAGCATATGGTTTATGCCCTGCTAATTGCAGGCGGCGTGATGTTAAAATAGCAACGAGGTGACCAAGGTGTAAGCTATCAGCTGTAGGATCATAACCAGTATAATAGGATACTTGCCCTTCTGTTAATGCTTTGACAAGGGCTTCTTCATCAGTAGTTTGAAAAACTAAGCCACGTTCTTTGAGTTCTTCGAATATGTTCACGAGCTTTCTCCTTACTTAAAATTTTGAGGTTAATAGTAATTTCTAGCTAAGTTAACTCTACCTCAATGATATATTGTAGTTTACAGGCTATTATATCAAAAAGCGGTACTTCTATGCAAGCTTTATCAAAGTTTGGTATAATATTAATGAGGTATTAGAATGTTTAAGAGAAACAAGGAAAAGAAAAAAACAAATCACCAGAAACTTAGTGTTATAGATTTGGGTTCGGTTGCTTTAAGAACAGTGAAATTATTAACCGACTTTTTTTATATTATTATTATCCTGTTTGGGATGTTAGGGGCGGGTACTGCTTTTGGTTATCTTGCGAGTCAGATTGATTCTGTCAAAGTTCCTAGCAAGGAAAGTCTGGTTAGTCAGGTAACATCTTTGACTAGGATTTCAGAGATGTCGTATTCTGATGGTAGTTCGATTGCAAGTATTGATACTGATTTGTTGCGAACACCTGTTGAAAGCGACGAGATTTCAGACAATGTTAAAAAAGCCATTATTGCGACTGAGGATGAAAATTTTGAGAGCCATGATGGTGTTGTTCCAAAAGCTGTTTTTCGTGCAACCTTGGCTTCAGTGCTTGGTTTGGGTGAGACAAGTGGTGGATCAACTCTTACGCAACAGTTGATTAAACAACAAATTTTGGGAGACGATCCAACCTTTAGACGTAAATCACGCGAAATTATCTACGCATTAGCGCTGGAACGTTATTTGAGTAAGGATGAGATTTTGACTGATTATCTTAATGTCTCTCCATTCGGACGTAATAATAAAGGTGAAAATATTGCTGGGATTGAGGAAGCAGCGCAAGGTATTTTTGGCGTTTCAGCCAGTGATTTGACAATTCCACAAGCGGCATTTTTGGCTGGTTTGCCACAAAGTCCGATTGTCTATTCCCCATACACAGCTACAGGGCAGTTGAAAGACGAGGAGGATATGGCTTATGGTTTGTCTCGTCAGCAAGATGTCCTTTACAATATATATCGCGCAGGCTATTTGACTAAAGCTGAATATGAGGAATATAAGGCTTATGATGTTAGTCGGGATTTCATTCAACCTGAATCGACGACAACGAGTGAACATGATTTTCTTTATTATGCTGTTTTAGAAGAAGCTCAGGATATCATGTATGATTATTTGGTTGAGCAAAATGGTGTTTCTGAACAAGAACTAAAAAATGATTCAACGAAGGAATCTTACCAAAAATTGGCTTTAGAAGCGTTGCAACAGGGGGGGTATACCGTTAAAACAACGATTGATAAAGATGTTTATAATACCATGCAGAATGCTGTGGCACAGTATGGTAGCACGCTTGACCAAGGAAGCTCTCAAACAGTTGAGGTTGGTAATGTCTTGATGGATAATTCTACTGGAGCTATTCTAGGCTTTATTGGTGGACGGGATTATTCAACTAACCAGAACAACCATGCGTTTGATACTGCGAGGTCGCCAGGGTCAAGTATTAAGCCGATTATCGCATATGGGATTGCTATTGACCAAGGGCTTTTAGGTAGTGCTAGTATGTTATCTAACTATCCGACAACTTTCTCTAGTGGTCAGTCAATCATGCACGGTAGTGAAGAAGGAACGGCAATGGTTACTCTCCAAGAAGCTTTGAATACGTCATGGAATATTCCAGCTTATTGGACGTATCAAATGTTGCTCAATGATGACGTTGATGTTGAATCTTACATGAAGAAAATGGGATATGATATTGATGATTATTCTATTGAAAGCTTGCCTTTAGGTGGAGGAATTGAGACAACAGTTCTTCAACAAGTTAATGCTTACCAAATGATTTCAAATGGTGGTGTTTACTTGAAAGGTTACATGGTTGACAGTATCACAGATAGTCAAGGCAATGTTATTTATCAACATAAAGCTAATCCTGTACGTGTCTTTTCTGAAGCAACGGCTAGCATTTTAAATCAGTTATTAAAAGAAGTTATCACTGGTGGTGGTACGACAAAATTTTATGCAGATTTGAAGAGTTTAAATGCGACAGCCGCTAGTGCGGATTGGACAGGTAAAACCGGTACAACTGACAATTATACAGACGTGTGGCTTGTGCTATCAACACCGAAAGTAACGCTTGGTGGTTGGGCAGGTAATGACGACAATACTTCCTTACCTGATGCAGCAGGATATTCTTATAATGCGCAGTACATGGCTTATTTGGTTAATGCCATCTATAACGCTGATTCAAGTGTCTTAGGTGTTGGTAAGAAATATAGTTTGTCTTCAAATGTTATCAAATCAACTGTTCTTAAAGCAACAGGTTTACAGCCTGGTACGGTGACGGTCAATGGTCGTTCGCTTACTGTGAGTGGTGAAACAACGACAAGTTATTGGGCTAAGAATGGTGCAGGTACAATGACTTATAAATTTGCTATTGGTGGGACAGATAGTGATTATACAAAAGCTTGGGAAAGTTTGTTGAGTAATTCATCTATCACAACAAGTAGCAGCAACTAATATACTTGCAAAAATTAAAAAAATAAGGTATAATGTTAACAATTATTTGTCGTCTGCTTTAGTTGAAATATTGTCCAACTAAGGTTTACAGCAGTTAAATCACACTTTTACTGGTCAGATTTAGCTGCTCTTTTTGTGCCTAATTTTAGAAAAAATAGGAGTTGTAACCTATATTTAAAGATTCTAAAAATTCACATCAACGACACACTTGGCAGGGTGTTTTAATGAGCAACCTAACTATAAAGGTCAAAATGAAAAATAATGATGATTCTCGTCAAAATGAAGGGAATCGGGTTATGTGACATTTATTGACCTCTGTATTTTAATGAAGGAGTAAAAAACTTGGCAGGACATGAAGTTCAGTACGGAAAACACCGTACACGTCGTAGCTTTTCAAGAATCAAGGAAGTTCTTGATTTACCTAACTTGATTGAAATTCAAACGGATTCTTTTAAAGACTTCTTGGATAATGGATTGAGAGAAGTTTTTGAAGATGTACTTCCGATTACAAACTTTACGGATACTATGGAGCTTGAATTTGTTGGTTACGAATTAAAAGAGCCTAAATATACGCTTGAAGAAGCTCGTATCCACGATGCATCTTATTCAGCACCTATTTTTGTAACCTTCCGTTTGATTAATAAAGAAACAGGAGAAATCAAAACTCAAGAAGTTTTCTTCGGTGATTTCCCAATCATGACTGAAATGGGTACATTCATCATCAACGGTGGTGAACGTATTATCGTTTCTCAGTTAGTTCGTTCTCCTGGTGTTTATTTCAACGATAAAGTTGATAAAAACGGTAAAGTTGGTTACGGTTCAACTGTAATTCCTAACCGTGGAGCTTGGCTTGAATTAGAAACAGATTCAAAAGACATTGCTTACACACGTATTGACCGTACACGTAAAATTCCATTTACAACACTTGTACGTGCACTTGGTTTCTCAGGTGATGATGAAATCGTGGATATCTTCGGTGACAGCGAGCTTGTTCGTAATACTATTGAAAAAGATATTCATAAAAATCCAGCAGATTCACGTACTGACGAAGCGCTTAAAGAAATTTACGAACGCCTTCGTCCAGGTGAACCAAAAACAGCCGATAGCTCACGTAGTTTGCTTGTAGCTCGTTTCTTTGACCCACGTCGTTATGACTTGGCAGCTGTTGGACGTTACAAAATCAATAAAAAACTTAACGTCAAGACTCGTCTCTTGAACCAAACTATAGCTGAAAACTTGGTTGATACTGAAACTGGTGAAATTCTTGTTGAAGCTGGTACAGTAATGACACGTGACGTGATTGATTCAATTGCTGAACAATTAGATGGTGACCTTAACAAATTTGTTTACACACCAAATGATTACGCTGTTGTCACTGAACCTGTCGTTCTTCAAAAATTCAAAGTTGTGTCACCGGTTGACCCAGACCGCGTTGTTACAATCGTAGGTAATGCAAATCCTGATGATAAAGCGCGTGCACTTACACCAGCAGACATCTTGGCTGAAATGTCATACTTCCTTAATCTTGCTGAAGGTCTTGGTAAAGTTGACGATATCGACCACCTTGGTAACCGTCGTATTCGTGCCGTTGGTGAATTGCTTGCTAACCAATTCCGTATTGGTCTTGCTCGTATGGAACGTAATGTTCGTGAACGTATGTCAGTTCAAGACAATGAAGTGTTGACACCACAACAAATCATCAACATTCGTCCTGTAACTGCGGCTGTTAAAGAATTCTTCGGTTCTTCTCAATTGTCACAGTTCATGGACCAACACAACCCACTTTCTGAATTGTCTCACAAACGTCGTTTGTCAGCCTTAGGACCTGGTGGTTTGACTCGTGACCGTGCTGGTTATGAAGTTCGTGACGTGCACTACACTCACTATGGTCGTATGTGTCCGATTGAAACTCCTGAAGGACCTAACATCGGTTTGATTAATAACTTGTCAACATACGGACATCTTAATAAATATGGTTTCATCCAAACACCATATCGTAAAGTTGACCGTACTACTGGTGTGGTTACAAACGAAATTGTTTGGTTGACTGCCGATGAAGAAGATGAATACACGGTAGCGCAAGCTAACTCGAAACTTAACGAAGATGGAACATTCGCTGAAGAAATTGTTATGGGACGTCATCAAGGTAATAACCAAGAATTCCCATCAAACATCGTTGACTTCGTGGATGTTTCTCCTAAACAAGTAGTTGCCGTTGCGACAGCATGTATTCCTTTCCTTGAAAATGATGATTCAAACCGTGCCCTTATGGGTGCCAACATGCAACGTCAAGCGGTGCCATTGATTGACCCACATGCACCATATGTTGGTACTGGTATGGAATATCAAGCAGCTCACGATTCTGGTGCCGCTGTTATCGCTAAACATGATGGACGCGTAGTCTTCTCAGACGCTGAAAAAGTTGAAGTTCGTCGTGAAGATGGTTCACTTGATGTTTACCACATTACTAAATTCCGTCGTTCAAACTCAGGTACAGCATACAACCAACGTACACTTGTTAAAGTTGGTGATATTGTTGAAAAAGGTGACTTCATTGCTGACGGACCTTCTATGGAAAAAGGTGAAATGGCACTTGGTCAAAACCCAATCGTTGCCTACATGACATGGGATGGTTACAACTATGAAGATGCCGTTATCATGAGCGAACGTCTTGTTAAAGAAGATGTTTACACATCAGTTCACTTGGAAGAATTTGAATCAGAAACACGTGATACTAAGTTAGGCCCTGAAGAAATCACTCGCGAAATTCCAAACGTTGGTGAAGAAGCTCTTAAAGACCTTGACGAAATGGGTATTATCCGTATTGGTGCTGAAGTTAAAGAAGGTGATATCCTTGTAGGTAAAGTAACACCTAAAGGTGAAAAAGACCTTTCTGCTGAAGAACGCCTTCTTCACGCAATCTTCGGTGATAAATCTCGTGAAGTACGTGATACATCACTTCGTGTACCACACGGTGGAGACGGTGTTGTTCGTGACGTTAAAATCTTCACACGTGCTAACGGTGATGAATTGCAATCAGGTGTCAACATGCTCGTTCGTGTTTACATTGCACAAAAACGTAAAATCAAAGTCGGAGATAAAATGGCCGGTCGTCACGGAAACAAAGGGGTTGTTTCTCGTATCGTTCCTGTTGAAGACATGCCATATCTTCCAGACGGAACTCCAGTTGATATCATGTTGAACCCTCTTGGGGTGCCATCTCGTATGAATATCGGACAAGTTATGGAACTTCACCTTGGTATGGCAGCTCGTAACCTCGGTATTCACATTGCAACTCCAGTCTTTGACGGGGCAACTTCAGAAGACCTTTGGGATACTGTTCGTGAAGCTGGTATGGATAGCGACGCTAAGACAGTTCTTTATGACGGTCGTACAGGTGAACCATTTGATAATCGTGTCTCTGTTGGTATCATGTACATGATCAAACTTCACCACATGGTTGATGATAAACTTCACGCTCGTTCAGTTGGTCCTTACTCACTTGTTACACAACAACCTCTTGGTGGTAAAGCACAATTTGGTGGACAACGTTTCGGTGAAATGGAAGTTTGGGCTTTGGAAGCTTATGGTGCATCAAATGTCCTTCAAGAAATCTTGACATACAAGTCAGATGATGTGACTGGACGTCTTAAAGCTTATGAAGCTATCACTAAAGGTAAACCAATTCCAAAACCAGGTGTACCAGAATCATTCCGAGTGCTTGTTAAAGAATTGCAATCACTTGGTCTTGATATGCGTGTGCTTGATGAAGATGATAACGAAGTAGAACTTCGTGATCTTGATGAAGGTGAAGACGACGACGTTATGCACGTTGATGACCTTGAAAAAGCTCGTCAAAAGCAAGAAACTGAATCTGCTGAAAAAGTAGGAGTTTCTGCTGAAGAAAATAAATAATAGGAAATAACAATTTAGACATGGAAAGTGCAAGCCAACCTTGCCTTTCCTAGTCAGATTGTTTGAATGAGTCCTATAACGATAAATAATGTCTTGCAGACAAAAGTTTGTAAGTCGTGACAAATTAGAAAGTAGCTCTGCTATTTTCAAAAGAACAATAAAGAAAGGTAAAACTAGTGGTTGACGTAAATCGTTTTAAAAGTATGCAAATCACATTAGCCTCACCAAGTAAAGTCCGTTCATGGTCTTATGGTGAAGTTAAAAAACCTGAAACAATCAACTATCGTACGCTCAAACCAGAACGTGAAGGTCTTTTTGATGAAGTAATCTTTGGACCAACAAAAGACTGGGAATGTGCTTGTGGTAAATATAAACGTATTCGTTATAAAGGAATTGTTTGTGACCGCTGTGGTGTTGAAGTAACACGTGCTAAAGTTCGTCGTGAACGCATGGGACACATTGAATTGAAAGCTCCAGTATCACACATCTGGTACTTCAAAGGTATTCCATCACGCATGGGACTTACTCTTGATATGAGTCCACGTGCTCTTGAAGAAGTTATTTACTTCGCTGCTTACGTAGTTATTGATCCAAAAGATACTCCGCTTGAACCAAAATCACTTTTGACTGAGCGTGAATATCGTGAAAAATTACAAGAATACGGACAAGGCTCATTTGTTGCGAAAATGGGTGCTGAAGCTATCCAAGATCTTCTTAAACGCGTTGATTTGAAATCTGAAATCGCTGAACTTAAGGAAGAATTGAAAACAGCAACAGGGCAAAAACGTATCAAAGCTGTCCGTCGTTTGGACGTGCTTGATGCCTTCTACAAATCTGGTAACAAACCAGAATGGATGGTACTTAACATCTTGCCAGTTATTCCACCAGATCTTCGTCCAATGGTTCAATTGGATGGTGGACGTTTCGCTGCATCTGACTTGAATGACCTTTACCGTCGTGTTATCAACCGTAACAACCGTTTGGCTCGTTTGCTTGAATTGAATGCCCCAGGTATCATTGTGCAAAATGAAAAACGTATGTTGCAAGAAGCTGTTGATGCTCTTATCGATAACGGTCGTCGTGGTCGTCCAATCACTGGTCCTGGTAGCCGTCCTCTTAAATCTTTGAGCCACATGCTTAAAGGTAAACAAGGTCGTTTCCGTCAAAACTTGCTTGGTAAACGTGTTGACTTCTCTGGACGTTCAGTTATCGCCGTAGGTCCAACACTTAAAATGTATCAATGTGGTGTGCCGCGTGAAATGGCTATCGAATTGTTCAAACCATTCGTAATGCGTGAAATTGTTGCGCGTGACTATGCTGGTAACGTTAAAGCAGCGAAACGTATGGTTGAACGTGGTGATGAACGTATTTGGGATATTCTTGAAGAAGTTATCAAAGAACATCCAGTACTGCTTAACCGCGCACCGACTCTTCACCGTTTGGGTATCCAAGCCTTCGAACCAGTCCTTATCGATGGTAAAGCACTTCGTCTTCACCCACTTGTTTGTGAAGCCTACAATGCCGACTTCGATGGTGACCAAATGGCCATCCACGTACCACTTTCTGAAGAAGCACAAGCTGAAGCACGTCTTCTTATGCTTGCCGCAGAACACATCCTTAACCCTAAAGATGGTAAACCAGTCGTAACACCATCTCAAGATATGGTTCTTGGTAACTACTACCTTACTATGGAAGAACCAGGTCGTGAAGGTGAAGGAATGATCTTCAAAGACCGTGATGAAGCAGTTATGGCTTACCGTAATGGTTATGTTCACTTGCATACTCGTGTGGGTATTGCCGTTGATAGCATGCCAAATAAACCATGGACTGACGAACAGAAACATAAAATCCTGGTTACAACTGTAGGTAAGATTCTCTTCAACGATATCATGCCTGAGGATTTACCTTACCTTCAAGAGCCAAACAATGCTAACCTAACAGAAAAAACTCCAGATAAATACTTCTTAGCACCAGGACAAGATATTCAATCTGCTATTGACAGCTTGGAAATCAATGTACCATTTAAGAAGAAAAATCTTGGAAATATCATTGCGGAAATCTTTAAACGTTTCCGTACAACAGAAACATCAGCTTTCCTTGACCGCTTGAAAGACCTTGGTTACTATCATTCAACTCTTGCTGGTTTGACAGTAGGTATCGCCGATATCCCAGTTATCGATAACAAACAAGAAATTATCGATGCAGCTCACAGCAAAGTTGAACAAATCAACAAAGCCTTCCGTCGTGGTTTGATGACTGATGATGACCGTTATGTTGCTGTTACAACAACATGGCGTGAAGCTAAAGAAGAACTTGAACAACGTCTGATTGAAACACAAGATCCTAAGAATCCTATCGTTATGATGATGGACTCAGGAGCTCGTGGTAACATCTCTAACTTCTCACAACTTGCCGGTATGCGTGGTTTGATGGCTGCTCCGAACGGACGTATCATGGAATTGCCTATCCTATCTAACTTCCGTGAAGGTTTGTCTGTCTTGGAAATGTTCTTCTCAACTCACGGTGCTCGTAAAGGTATGACCGATACAGCCCTTAAGACTGCCGACTCTGGTTACCTTACTCGTCGTTTGGTTGACGTTGCCCAAGATGTTATCATTCGTGAAGATGATTGTGGAACTGACCGTGGTCTTGTTATTCGTGCCATTACTGACGGTAAAGAGGTGACAGAAACTCTTGAAGAGCGTCTGGTTGGTCGTTACACTAAGAAATCTGTTAAACATCCTGAAACTGGCGAAGTTATTGTTGGTTCAGATGTATTGATTACTGAAGATATGGCAGCTGAAATTGTTAAAGCTGGTGTTGAAGAAGTTACAATCCGTTCAGTATTCACATGTAACACTCGTCATGGTGTCTGCCGTCACTGTTATGGTGTCAACCTTGCAACAGGTGATGCGGTTGAAGTTGGTGAAGCAGTTGGTACAATTGCCGCTCAATCTATCGGTGAACCTGGTACACAGCTTACAATGCGTACTTTCCACACGGGTGGTGTTGCGTCAAATACCGATATCACACAAGGTCTTCCTCGTATCCAAGAAATCTTTGAAGCTCGTAATCCTAAAGGGGAAGCCGTTATTACTGAAGTTAAAGGTACTGTTGTTGACATCGAAGAAGATGCTTCTACACGTACTAAGAAAGTTTACGTTCAAGGTAAAACTGGTATGGGTGAATACGTGGTACCATTCACTGCCCGCATGAAAGTTGCTGTTGGTGATGAGGTACACCGTGGTGCTCCACTTACTGAAGGTTCTATCCAACCTAAACGTCTCCTTGAAGTTCGTGACACATTATCAGTTGAAACTTACCTTCTTGCTGAAGTACAAAAAGTTTACCGTAGCCAAGGGGTAGAAATCGGTGATAAACACGTCGAAGTAATGGTTCGCCAAATGCTTCGCAAAGTTCGTATCATGGATCCAGGTGATACAGAACTTCTCCCAGGCACACTTATGGATATTGCAGACTTTACGGATGCTAACAAAGATGTTGTTATCTCTGGTGGTATCCCTGCAACATCACGTCCAGTGCTTATGGGGATTACAAAAGCTTCGCTTGAAACTAACTCATTCTTGTCAGCCGCATCATTCCAAGAAACAACTCGTGTTCTTACAGATGCTGCTATCCGTGGTAAGAAAGATCATCTTCTTGGTCTTAAAGAAAATGTTATCATCGGTAAAATCATTCCAGCTGGTACAGGTATGGCTCGTTACCGTAACCTTGAACCACAAGCTGTTAATGAACTTGAAATAAGTGAAGAAGCAGAAACAGTTGAAGCAACCGTTTCAACAGGTGCTGAATAAGGTTAGTTCACATTTTATGCTAATAAATGAAAAGGTCTGAGATTTTCATCTCAGACCTTTGTGCTTATTATCACCGAACTTTACTGATAATAATTCTAAATAAGCAAATTCTTTTTAAAAAGCTTTTGATTTTTATATAATAAACTCCGTAAGGAAGTGTGTTAAATGTATCAAGTGATAAAAATGTATGGGGATTATGAGCCGTGGTGGTTCTTGAAAGATTGGCAAAAAGATATTATAGAAGAAAAACGTTTTGAGTATTTTGAGGATGCTTTCTCCTTTTACAAAACAGAATGGTTATCTCTTAAAACGACTTTACCAAGTTGTAAATATCATGATAATCTTCAGGCGGCTTTCTGGGATAAGACAGATCAACGTTGGTGTGAGAATTGTGGGGATTATCTGCAACAGTACCATTCCATTTTAATGCTCAAAGACGGTAAAGAATTGCCTGAAGGGACTTTTTCTTATCATTTTAACGTTCAAAATGATGAGTTAAGACCCCAAAATTGTAAATTCGAATCGTAATCATGGAATTTTTTCCATGATTTTTTTGTTTTTTATGACTAATTTACGAATAGAAAAGTAGGAGGTCAAGATGATTCAGGAAGAAGCAAAGCAACTCATTAAAGATGCTGTTGAAGTTAATGCGCAAGATATTTACATTTTACCTAGAGAAGATTGTTATGAAGTGTATCAACGCGTAGGAGACCAACGGCGATTTGTTGATTATTTTGAGATAGAGCAGATGACTAGCTTGATTAGTCATTTTAAATTTGTGGCTGGTATGAATGTTGGTGAGAAACGTCGCAGTCAGTTAGGTTCTTGTGATTATCAATTTGCAGATGAGGAAGAGATTTCGCTTCGCTTGTCGAGTGTTGGTGATTATCGTGGACGAGAAAGTTTAGTGATTCGCTTGCTTTATTCTGGCCGTCATGACTTGCAATATTGGTTTGATGGGATGAAAAATATTTTAGAAGCCATTGATAGTAGGGGACTTTACCTTTTTTCGGGACCAGTAGGGAGTGGAAAAACCACTCTCATGTACCAATTGGTTCGTGAAAAATTTCCTGATAAGCAAGTCATTACAATTGAGGACCCTGTTGAAATCAAACAAGAACAAATGTTGCAGTTGCAGTTAAATAGTGATATTGGGATGACTTATGATGAGCTAATTAAATTATCGCTTCGCCATAGACCAGATATTCTGATTATTGGAGAAATTCGTGATAGCGAGACAGCGCGTGCAGTCGTTCGTGCAAGTTTGACAGGAGCTATTGTGTTTTCGACCATTCATGCGAAAAGTATCCCTGGCGTTTACGAACGTCTTTTGGAATTGGGTGTTAGTAAGCAAGAATTGGAAAATAGTTTGCGTGCCATTGTTTATCAACGCTTAATTGGTGGAGGAGGTGTGATTGATTTTGTTAAAGAAAACTTTGAAAGTCACCGACCAGAATGCTGGAATGCAAAAATTGAAAGTCTTGTTAAAGACGGACATATCACAGCTGAACAAGCAAAAATCGAAAAAATTGCCATTTAAAAAACAGCGCAAGGTTATCCAACTCTTTAATAATCTTTTTAAAAGTGGGTTTAATTTAACAGAAATTGTGTTTTTTCTCCGAAGAAGTCAATTGTTGTCAGAGGTTTATGTTGAGAGGATGCAAGAAAGTTTGTTAAATGGTGCTAGTCTAGCAGCAATGATGGTAGATTTAGGGTTTTCGGACAATATTGTCACACAAATTGCTTTGGCTGATGTTCATGGAAACAGTCAGAAAAGTCTGCTAAAAATTGAGTCTTACCTTTCTAGCATGACTGTCGTCAGAAAAAAGTTAATTGAAGTTGCAACGTATCCATTGATTTTGTTCTTGTTTCTTATTTTGATTATGCTGGGGTTGAAGAATTATTTACTGCCGCAGCTGGAAAGCCAAAATGTGGCAACGCAGATTATTGCGCATTTTCCAACGATTTTTTTGTTAAGTATTTTCTCGATTGGAGTGTTGCTTATTTGTACGACATTTTATGCTAGGCGTTTATCGCAGATTGATTTATATAGTCGAATAAGCCGGATTCCACTTGTGGGAAACTATGTTAGGTTATATTTGACAGCTTACTATGCGCGTGAATGGGGGAATTTGATTGGGCAAGGTATTGAATTAATGGCAATCGTGGGAATCATGCAAAAGCAAAAGTCGCTCTTATTTCAAGAGATTGGAAAGGATATGGAAGAAGCGCTGCTTTCAGGGCAAGCTTTTCATCAAAAAGTTCTGGATTATCCATTCTTTTTGCGAGAATTGAGCTTGATGATTGAATATGGTGAGATCAAATCAAAGCTTGGGCGTGAGTTGGACATTTATGCTGAGGAAACATGGCAGAGCTTTTTTGGCAAATTGACTCAAGCAACACAGCTCATTCAACCACTTGTTTTTGTCTTTGTAGCTTTGATTATTGTGTTAATTTATGTGGCAATGCTGTTGCCAATGTATCAAAATATGGGAGGAAATTTTTAATGAAAAAGATTTGGAAAAAATTACGTAAAAAGTCTGTGGCTGCTTTCACACTTGTGGAGATGTTGATTGTGCTTCTTATTATCAGTGTTTTAATGTTGCTTTTTGTACCGAATTTGAGTAAGCAAAAGGACGTTGTTCGTGAAAAAGGCGATGCTGCTGTTGTGAAAGTGGTTGAAAGCCAGATGGATTTGTACGAACTGAAAACGGGAGATAAACCGACTGTTGATGATTTAGTTGAAGTTGGCTACATCACTTCTGAACAAGCAAAAACTTACAATGAAGCTAAAAAATAAAACAGTTTCAGCTTTTACCCTTTTAGAAAGTTTATTAACACTAGGAATTGCCTGTTTTATTATCATGATGTTGTCAGGCTCTTTGAATGGTATTTTTCAAAATGTAGAAGAAAAGATTTTCTTTTTATCGTTTGAAAATCTCTATTGTGACACGCAAAAATTAGCTAATGCTAGGCAACAAAGTTTTACGTTGACTGTTTCGCAAGAGGAAGTATCTACTGATTTCTCAGCGGTAAAACTCCCTCCATCGGTCAAAGTTGATAAAACTTATCAAGTCAATTTTGACAAAGCAGGAGGTAATTCGTCCTTGGCAAAATTAGCCTTTCAAACGTCAGATAAAGAGTTCAACTATCAATTATATTTAGGGAGTGGTAAATATAAAAAGACAGAAACTAAAAGCTTACATACTCCTTGAAAGCTTGATAGCACTAGGATTGTTAGCGATGATTACGAGTATTGTTTTAGGGGAAATTGATAAAAATAGGCAGTTTATGCAAGAAAGTTTACGGCAGCAGGAAGTTCTTAATGTGGCAACAATGGCTGTGCAAACAGGGCAAAATCATTTGAAGATGAATGGTATTGAGGTTGAGATTATCAAAAAAGATGGAGAGGTCTATGTTTATGAGGCGAAAACGGAAATATTACATGTTAAAAAAGACTAGTTTAAAGGCATTCACCCTCATAGAATGTTTGGTTTCTTTATTGGTAATTTCGGGTGCTATTCTTGTTTACAATGGCTTAACGCAATCTATTTCTGCAAATGTGCATTATTTGTCGGAAAATCAAGAGGAAAACTGGCTTTTGTTTTCACAACAGCTGCGTGCGGAACTTGCCAATTGTCAATTAGATAAGGTTGAAAATAACAAGCTATATGTGACGAAGTCCAGTCAAAAGTTGGCATTTGGACAGTCAAAGGCTGATGATTTTCGTAAAACAAACGCATCTGGTCAAGGCTATCAGCCAATGATATTTGGAGTAAGATCTTCTGCTATTTCTAGAGATGGTCAGAAGGTGACAATGACATTGACTTTAGAGAATGGTTTGGAGAGGACATTTGTTTACACTTTTGAAACGGCAAGTTAAGGCAGGGATTTTAATCTATGCTTTGCTTATGGCAGCAATTTTTGCCTTGCTTTTGCAATTTTATCTAGGACGTGTCGTGGCAATGGAGCGACAACACCAAGCGCAGCTATCTGCTAGTCAGGCTTATTTAATGGCAGAATTAACAAAAGATTTGGCAAAAGAGGATACTGGTCACCTTACATTTGACCAAGGAGTAACTGACTACAACTTCCAAGATAATCGATTGCAGGTGATGGTCAAACTGCCTAATCAACAAGAATTTGACTATGTTTTCCAAAGTGTTCAGAAAGAGAAAGCTAATTAGGGCTTTCTTTTCATTTCCTGCGTTTTTTGATATGATAGGGTTGCGGAGGACAAGATGAATTTTGAAAAAATTGAAACAGCCTATGAGCTGATTTTAGAAAATATCCAATTAATTGAAAATGAGTTAAAAACTCATATTTATGATGCGCTTATTGAACAGAACTCTTTTTACTTGGGTGCTGAAGGTGCCAGTGAAGAAGTTGCTGCCAACAATGAGAAACTGCGTCAGCTTGCATTGACCAAAGAAGAGTGGCGTCGAGCTTTCCAATTTATCTTTATCAAAGCTGGTCAAACAGAGCAACTGCAAGCCAATCATCAATTTACACCAGATGCTATTGGTTTTATTTTGCTGTTCTTGATTGAAAATCTGACAGATTCAGATAAAATTGACCTTTTAGAAATTGGTAGTGGGACAGGGAACCTTGCTCAAACATTCTTAAATAATTCGTCTAAAGAATTAAATTATCTTGGTATTGAAGTTGACGATTTGTTGATTGATTTATCAGCAAGTATTGCAGAAGTGATGGATTCTGATGCTCGGTTTATTCAAGAAGACGCTGTGCGTCCACAAATTCTACAAGAAAGTGATGTGATTATTAGTGATTTGCCAGTGGGTTTCTATCCTAATGATGACATTGCAAAACGTTATAAAGTGGCAAGTTCTGATGAGCATACCTATGCCCACCATTTGTTAATGGAACAATCGTTAAAATATCTCAAAAAAGATGGTATTGCAGTCTTTTTGGCGCCCGTTAGTCTTTTGACAAGCAAACAGAGTGATTTATTGAAACAATGGTTGAAAGATTACGCGGATATTATCGCCGTGATTACTTTGCCAGAATCTATTTTTGGCAATGCAGCGAATGCGAAATCAATTTTTGTTTTGAAAAAACAAGCTGCGCAGACGCCAGAAACCTTTGTTTATCCACTTTCTGACTTACAAAGTCGTGAAACTCTGACCGATTTCATTGGAAAATTTCAAAAATGGAAAGTTGATAATATGAATTTTAAAAAAAATGTGATATAATGGAGATATAACATGAAAGCGCTTTAGAGGTAAATTTATGGCGAAAACTATTTCTATTAATGCAGGAAGTTCAAGTCTGAAATGGCAATTGTATAATATGCCAGAAGAAGAAGTTATTGCAAAAGGGCTAATTGAACGTATTGGTCTTGTCAATGGTATTTCTACGGTTAAATTTAATGGACAGACGAAATCTGAGACCAAGGATATTCCAGACCACACAGCAGCTGTTAAAATTTTCTTGGATGATTTGATTTCAATGGACATCATTGCTAGTTATGATGAAATCACGGGTGTTGGACATCGTGTTGTTGCTGGGGGTGAGTACTTCAAAGATTCGGTTTTGGTAACTGATAAAGTCATTCAACAAGTTGAGGAGTTATCCGTATTAGCACCGCTTCACAATCCTGGAGCAGCTCTTGGAATTAGAGCTTTTAAAGACCTTTTGCCTGACATTACAAGTGTTGTTGTTTTTGATACTGCTTTTCATGCAACAATGCCTGAAGTAGCATACCGCTATCCGATTGCAAATCGTTATTATACTGATTATAAGATTCGTAAATATGGTGCCCATGGAACAAGTCACCAATATGTCGCGCAAGAAGCGGCAAAGGTTTTAGGAAAACCCTTGGAAGATCTGAAATTAATTACTTGCCATATTGGTAATGGGGTGTCCGTGACTGCTATCAAGGACGGTAAATCTGTTGATACTTCAATGGGCTTGACACCGCTTGGTGGAACAATGATGGGTACACGTTCAGGAAGCATTGATCCTGGTGTGATTACGTATTTATTAGAGTGTGAACCAAACCTTAATAGCCCTCAAAAAATTCGTACGGTATTAAATCGCGATTCAGGTCTTCTTGGTATTTCTGAGAAATCAAGTGATATGCGTGATATTCTTGCTGGGAAGGAAGAGGGCGATGAAAAATGTCAGTTAGCTTATGACATGTATATTGATCGTTTACGAAAATACATTGCACAGTATTTTGCGGTTTTGAATGGCGCTGATGCTGTTGTCTTTACGGCAGGTATCGGTGAGAATTCAAGCGTTGTTCGTGAGGATATTATTTCTGGCATGACTTGGTTTGGTGTTGATACGGATCCAGCTAAGAATGTGTCAGGAGCCTATGGCGTTATTTCAACAGATAAAGCGCGTGTGAAAACTATGGTTATCCCAACTGATGAAGAACTTGTGATTGCGCGTGACGTTGAACGTTTTAAAAATTCTACTAATTAAGTTATCAAATATTATGATAAGACCAGAAAAGCTGACCTGAATGGGTCAGCTTTTTTGATTGTTTCATAAAAATGTAAAATAAACTTGACAAAAAATGTAAAGCGTACTATACTAAAAATGTAAAGTTTCCTTTACTAATTAAGCTGATATGGAGGAGGAAATGAAAACAAAAATTCAAGAACTGCGTAAGGCTAGTAAAATCAGCCAAGCAGAACTAGCAGAAGCGTTAGATGTGACAAGGCAAACCATTATCTCGCTTGAAAAGGGACGATATAATGCTTCTTTGGAATTAGCCCGTAAAATTGCTAAATATTTTGGGAAAACAATTGAAGAGATTTTTATTTTTGAAGATGAAAAGTAGGAGAAAAAGATGAATACACTTTATGAGACTATGAAAAATGGCAACCGTGAGACGTTGAAAAACGTTGGTCTTGCTATGCTAAGTTTAGGGCAACTATTGTTACTTACAGTATTGGTGGCTAATCTGAGTGATTTTTTATCAGGTTTTCTACTAGCAATGAGTATCATGTTAAACGGATTATCTATTACTTTTTTTCAAGGTAAAATTTGGGGGAAATAAAAGGAGAAAATTGTGGTTTTAAAAGCTTTAATAAGTATGACTCGGAAAAAGACATTGGAAGAATATCGTCATTATATGATGACGGTATCCCTAAGTTTTCTATTTGTTGCTGCTTCATGTTTACTGACTTCATTTTTTATCAAGACCAATGATTTTGCGGCTGGTTTGTTACTAGGTGGAGGAGTGGCAGGATTAGTGGCTGCTATTTATCGTCTTATTTTAATTAGGCAACCGAATCGTTTAAAAGCAGCTTATATTGCTGCTTATGATGAACGCAATCAACTCATCTTGCGAGTGACGGCTTTATCAACGCTGATTCTCTTATTTTTAGAGAATTTTATGTTGATTATCTTGTATGCTTTTATAGGTATTGTATTGACTTATCCGATAGTCTTGCTGATTTGGTTGTATAGTTTATTTTGGGGATTTGTTTTCTTTAAACTAATATTTACAAGAATTTTATAAGAGGTGATATCATGAAAAAACTTTTAACAGCTTTAAAATATTTCTTTTTAGCTCTAGGCTTGCTTTTCTTGGAACAATTGCCAACAGCATTTATTGCAGCAGACCAACCATTCTGGCAGTCTGCTTTGATTATTTTAGCTCTCTTGATTGTTGCGGCTCTTACAGTTTTTGTTGCTAAGCGAGTGGGGCTGTTGAATCATTTAAAAGACTTAAAAACATGGAAAGCTTGGAAAACAATTTTGGTTGGTTTTGTTGTGCTAACTATTGTCAAGTATATCGGTGGTGTTGTCTTACTTTTAGAAAATGGTATTGGGGCAAATACAGAAAATCAAGCAGCGCTTGAGCAACTTGGTATGTCACCTCTTTTGTTAATTGTATTGACTGCTATTGCAGCGCCAATTGTGGAAGAAACGGTTATGCGTGGACTTATCTTAGGACGTGTCTTTAATAATTCTTACCTTGGTGTTATCCTTAGTTCTCTGCTTTTTGGTTTATTGCATATACCAACTAATATTGGAAGTTGGATTATTTATGGTGGTATGGGATTGGTACTTGCTGTTGTTTATCATAAGACACAGAAACTGGAATATACAATAGCTATCCATTTTATTAATAATGCATTGGGAGTACTTCTTATGCTTCTTCTATAGAGTAAAATTAGAAAAACGCTGAACGATTTAGTTCAGCGCTTTTTTACAAAGCTTTTGCTTTATCGATAGTGGCATCGATGCTTGAGATGACACTTGCTGTCAATCCTGTTTTTTCAAGGTTGAGAAGTCCTGCGATGGTTGTTCCACCAGGGCTTGAGATTTTATCAATCAAGTCATGTGGGCTGTCAGAACCTTGAAGAAGATTTTCAGCACTAGCAAGGACCGTTTGTGTCACGATATCGAGTGATTTTTCTTTTGGAATACCATATTTGACACCAGCTTTAGCAAGAGCTTCGATAAATAGGTAAATGTAAGCTGGACTAGAGCCTGCAAGAGCTGTAAAAGTATCAAAGTCTTTTTCAGGAATATCAAAGGTTGAACCAAAGCTGTCAGTGATTTCTTTGGCGGTTGCTATGAGTTCTGCAGAAACGTTGTCATTGGTACAAATCGCTGTTGTACTTTTTAGAATTTGAGCATTGAGGTTTGGCATGATACGAATTAATGGAAGATTTGGGTCTGTTAATTTGCCAAGGCGTTCCAATGTTACCCCTGCCGCCATTGAAAGAATGGGCTGGTGGAAGTGAAGTCCAGCAAGGACTGGTTCAAACATTTGTGGTTTGATACCAAGGATAACCAAGTCAGATTTGTCAATGAGTTCTTGGTGTGAAAGGGCTGCTTTAACTCCAAGTTGCTCTGCGATTTCGCGTGAGCGAGGAAGTGAAGAACCTGAAATGATGATATCGTGCGATGTTGTGTTGAGTCCATTGATAATGGCAGTTGCCATTTTTCCAACTCCGATAAATCCAATTTTCATAGTAAGACAAAGGGGAAGTGCAACAGAGATGCTTAATGACCTGAGTCCCCTAGCTCCTTTCTAGTATTTTTTGATGAGGTCAACAGTTGAGCGGTCTAATTTTTTAACAATAGCTTGAAGGAAAGCTTGCGCTTGCAAGAAGTCATCCATAGCATAAAGGCTTTGGTGCGAATGAATATAACGCGCACAAACACCGATAGTTGTCGATGGGATACCACCGTTTTTAAGGTGAGCAGCACCAGCATCTGTACCACCTTTGGCAGCATAATATTGATATTTGATACCAGATTCCTCAGCGGTTGTGAGTAAGAAATCACGCATATCTTTTAACATGATATGTCCTGGGTCGTAGAAACGGAAAAGTGTTCCGTCGCCAATTTTACCTTGGTTGCCATAAATGTCACCAGCAGGTGAGCAATCAACGGCGAAGAAGAGTTCTGGTTGGAATTTTGTGGCAGAAACGTGTGCGCCACGAAGACCAACTTCTTCTTGAACATTAGCACCAGCAATAAGAGTGTTATCAAGTTTTTGCCCTTTAAGGCTTTCAAGCAATTCGGTTACCATAAGCACACCGAAGCGATTGTCCCAAGCTTTAGAGATAACATTTTTTTGGTTGGCTGTGAGAATTGTTTCAGATTTTGGTACGATGATGTCGCCTGGAAGAATGCCAAATGCTTCTGCTTCAGCTTTGTCTGTAAATCCAGCGTCGAAAATGATGTCATCGATTTTTGGAAGAGCAGCAGAGCCATTTGCTCCACAAAGGAAATGCGGTGGAACAGAACCAGAAACGACTGGAATTGCGCGACCGTCACGTGTGTAAAGAGTAAAACGTTGTGAGCTTAGCACCAAAGGATTCCACCCACCAATACCAACAGCACGCATGGTACCGTCAGCTTTGATGTCGCTGACCATGAAACCAACTTCGTCCATGTGAGCGGCAACCATGATGCGTGGTGCATTTTCAGCAGCAGAGTTTTTAATACCAAAAATACCACCAAGACCGTCAGTTTGCACGTCATCAACGAGCGGTGTGATTTTTGAACGAAGATAGTTACGAACGCTATGTTCGTATCCTGCAATACTATCCAGTTCTGTGATTTCTTTTATTTTTGAAAATAATTCTGACATAAAAACCTCGATTCTTTCATAAATGAATAGTTATTTTTTGATTTAAACTCCAAATGCCTCAGAATAGGCTAATGTGCCATGAAACGGAGGAGCTGATTGAATCAATTTAATCCCCATAAAATGATTGCTCGGAACATCGAAGGGAGGGAAAATGCCCCAGTTTTTTGCTGCTTGATAGCCAAATCTTGAGTAATATTGAGGGTCACCTAAGACAATACTATAAGGAAACTGTAGAGTTTGCGCTAATTGATGCCCTTTCTTAACTAGGGCGGATCCAATCCCTTGCTGTTGATAATCGGGATGGACAGCGAGGGGAGCTAAAGCTAGGACAGTAGTATGATTGACCTGTGCTTTGGTGAATAAGATATGACCGACTATCTGACCGTCAAGCTCAGCAACCAAAGACAATTCGGGAATGAATTCTTTGCTTTGACGTAGTCGTCGGACAAGTAAATGTTCTTGATGATCAGAATAAGGTAGGGATGCAAATGCTTTTTTGATAACCTGATCAACAGCAGTAATATCTGATGCTTGCTCTTGTTTAATAAACATGCGTTCTCCTTGTGCTTCTTGTATCCTGTAACTATAACCTTTGGTAAGCATTGTCAGTAGCAACTATGGCAACTTCAGGTTGACATTGAGTAACAGTTTGTTGGTCGGCGTTCTTCTTAGCCTTCAGTCAAAGGCAAACAAGATACTAACTGAGAATCCCTCTACCATAACGATGCTACGAAATCCGATAGTCTGAACCAGTGGCTAGCTTTGTCGTAATTGTTTCTACGTGACTGCATTATATCATATTCTGTGAAAGTCTGACAGTCTCAATCTTAACCAAGTAGATTTGTTTAATCTTAGTGCTTATATAGTGCTGAAGTGGTAGCAATCACCTACCGTGACTGCTAGGTTAGATGTCTTAGTAATGGCAACTGCAGCATTTCGACTCAAAATCCTATGTCTTGTTCTTTGGAAATCTGCTAGGAAATATGCTAAAATAAAGCGTATGAGAAACAAAAAAAGAAACTTACTGTCACGTTTTAGCTTAGTGGGAGTCGGTGGTGTCATCATTTTGGGAGCAATCCTAAAAAAACAATGCGAAGAAAAGCGACAAGAAAAAATTAAGCAAGCCATTCGTGATTATTTTAGTCGATTTGACAATATCTCGGTGCTTTATGTAAATGCTTTTGAATCTGATAAGGAGAGAACGACTGGTGGTCTTGTTTTAGAGGACGGTCGGACGTTTCAATTTGTTTACCAAAATGGTGAGATTAGCTATGAGGAGGAGAAAAATGATTAGCCCAAAATCCTATGAAGAAATGGCTACCTATCTAGAAAAACCTGAAAAAGTGGTTTTCTTTTTTACGGCAAATTGGTGCCCAGACTGCCAATTCATCTATCCAGTCATGCCTGAAATTGAAGCAGAAAATCCAGAATTCACCTTTGTCCGTGTGGACCGTGATGATTTCATGGAAGTAGCACAACGTTGGAATATTTTTGGGATTCCAAGTTTTGTAGTGACTGAAAAAGGAAAAGAAATTGGCCGTTTAGTTAATAAATTACGCAAAACCAAAGCAGAAATTAACAGCTTTTTAGCTGGATTGAAATAGGAGAGAAAATGATTTTTACGTACAACAAAGAACATGTCGGTGATGTCCTCATGGTAATTGTCAAAGATAGCAAAGGTGCTAAACTTGACTATGAACGCAAAGGCAATGTCTCACGCGTTTTCCTTGAGAAAAATGGTGAAACAGTTGCTTGGAATATTTTTGAAGTGTCAAGCTTGGTTACAATTGAAGGTGTTGGTCAAGTCACTCTATCTGACCAAGACGTTGCAACATTGAACGCTGAATTGACAAAAGAAGGTTTTAGCGAACAATTGGAAAATGAGCCTTCACCAAAATTTGTTGTTGGTCAAATCAAAGAAATGGTTGCTCACCCAGACAGCGACCACTTGAACATTTGCCAAGTACAAATCTCAGATGACAAAATCGTTCAAATCGTTGCAGGTGCGCCAAATGCCGCTGTTGGTTTGAAGACAATCGTAGCCCTTCCAGGTGCTATGATGCCAAACGGAAGCCTTATTTTCCCAGGTGCCCTTCGTGGCGAAAAGAGCTTTGGTATGATGTGCTCACCTCGCGAATTAGCCCTTCCAAACGCCCCACAAAAACGTGGTATCATCGAACTTGATGACACAGCCCTAGTCGGCGAAGCCTTTAACCCAGAAAAACACTGGAAAGGGTAAGAAATAGGAAAGTCCTAGGAAACTAGGACTTTTTTTGCTACATTAATTTACTGTTTTCTAGATTCTTTTTCGAATAATAAGATAAGGAGGTAATGATGTACAATAAAGTTATTATGATTGGTCGTTTGACGGCGCAGCCTGAGCTTGTGACGACGTCAAATGAGAAATCTGTTACACGTGTAACATTAGCAGTTAACCGCCGTTTTAAATCGCAAAATGGTGAGCGTGAGGCTGATTTTATTTCAATTGTGGTTTGGGGACGTTTAGCAGAAACTCTTGTTTCTTATGCTGGAAAAGGAAGTCTGATTTCGATTGATGGCGAGCTTCGCACACGCAAATATGAAAAAGATGGTCACACGAATTATGTGACAGAAGTGCTTTGCCATTCTTTCCAACTTTTAGAAAGCCGTGCCCAACGTGCTATGCGAGAAAATAATGTGGCAAACGACCTCGCTGATTTAGTTTTGGAAGAGGAAGAATTACCATTTTAACCAACCCAAGCTCGAGTTAGTTTTTGACTTGAGCTTTTTTTGTTATTATCAGGAAATAGTTTTTTTGAAACCCTTTTCAAAAAATGCTATACTGAGAGAAAATAGGAGGAAAAGTACAATGGTAAAAATAATTTTTAGTGATATTGACGGCACTCTTATTAATGATGCCTTAAAAGTGATGCCTAGGACACGCCAAGCCCTTCGTCATGCTGTTGATACAGGTATTTTATTTGTTCCAGTTTCGGCGCGTATGCCAGAGGCGATTAAGCCAATTTTGAAAGATTTTTTACCTGATGTACCCATGATTTCCTATAATGGTGCCCTCATCCAAGATGAACAAGGGCAAGTAATTGATAGTTGTCCGATGAGTCCACAAGAAGCGCAAGCGATTTGTCAGTATTTAGAAAAAGAAGTCTCTGACGTTGCTTGGAATGTTTACAGCGGTGAAAAGTGGTTGTCCCAAAACCGTGCTAATCGTTGGATTTCACGTGAAGAGCGCGTGGTGGGCTTAGCCTCTAAGGAAGCGAACTTGGAACAAATCGGTCGATTGCCAGAAGTTCATAAAATCTTGTTAATGGGTGAACCAGAACGCATGGAAGCTTTGGAAAATAAGCTAAAAAGTCTCTATTCAGATTTATCAATTGCAAGGTCGCTGCCTTATTATATTGAAATTATGGCAAGTGGGATTCATAAAGGAAGGGCAGTCCAGACTTTGGCGCAGCATTACGAGGTTGATATGGCAGATACGCTTGCTTTTGGTGACAATTTTAACGATTTAGACATGCTAGAGGCAGTAGGTGAAGCTTATGTTATGGCAAATGCGCCTCAAGAAGTCAAGGAGCAAGTCGGACACGTAACAGCTAGTCACAATCATGACGGTATTGCCTTAGTTCTGGAAAAACTTGGCATAAGTAGTTTCGAATAAATAGAGTATAAAAAACACCTGCGGGTGTTTTTTAAATTCGTTAGATAGAATGAGGGGCTATTTCTGACTGAATTGTCTGTACAATTTAAACGTGTTATAATTAAGGCAAATATAGCTATCAGTGGTCTCTTGATTTTATTGAAAAGGTATGAGATGAAAAAACGGAAATATGTCGGTGTTTTGGTAAGCGCTTTTATTGGGGTTCTTGCCATTGTGGGAGTTTATTGGAACTATAAAATGGTTCCTTCAAATGAAAATCAGGTTAAGATTGGTGCGACCTACATGACCATGAACAATGATTTTTACAAGGTATTAAACAACGAGGTTGAAAAAATTGTTGAGGAAAATAATGATATTTTGTACACTAGAGACCCTGCTTTGGACGTTGATAAACAAACGCAACAGGTTGAATCGTTTATTGAAAAGGGTGTTAATATCATTATCATCAATCCTGTTGATGCAAACAGTCAAAAATTAATAAAAGCTTTGAAGAAAGCGAAAAGAGCTGGGATAAAAATTGTTGTTGTCGATAGTCAACTATCAGATGATTCTTCAGTAGATACGACAATTGTATCGGATAATTATCAAGCTGGTGTTTTATGCGCTCAAAATTTAATGCAGACGCAATCAAGTGCCAAAATTTTGTTATTGGAACATCAAAATGCAGTATCAGCAGTAGATCGTATCAATGGATTTTTAGATACGATTGAAGGAAATGATACCTATCAAGTGGTTGACCGCAAGGATTGCTTAGGGCAAACCGAAATAGCGATGCCGCAAGTGGAATCGGTCATCGCTTCAGGGGTCGAATTTGACACGGTGATGGCGCTTAATGACCAAGTGGCTATCGGAGCTTTGGCTGCAATTGAAAATTCAAATGTGACAACATCGATTAAAATCTATGGTGTAGATGGTTCGCCAGATATGAAAAATTTATTGGCAACGACGAGTTCAATTCAAGCAACAGTAGCTCAATCGCCGTTAACAATCGGTAAACGAGCGATTCAGGCGGGTTACTCGCTATATCACAACAAATCAGTAGATAAGGAAATTGTCATTCCAGTTGAATTTATGACTAGTGAGAACGTTTCTGACTTTGATTTAGCGGGGTGGCAATGATGAAAGCTTTGAAAAATATTGATTTTGCAAAACGTGCCCTGATTATTATTAATTTCTTGGCGGTGTTATTTTATAGCTCAGTTTATTTGTCAGCTACAAAGTACATTATTGACAATGGTTTGAGTCGTTCTTTATTAGAAGAAATTAGCGTCATTCCAAGTTCACCAGAGCGAATTTTTTGGTTGTCAAATCTCTTTTTTGCAGGGCTTTTACTTGTTATTTATATCAGAAATCAAAAGTTTAAAAAAGGGACAACGGCGCGTGATTGGTTTGCGATTTTTGAGGTGCTCTTGTTGTTAGCTACCTTTGTAGCGCTGCAATTTTCCTATAACGGTTTAATTTTGCTTGTTTTTATGGATATCTTTTTCTCTTACACGGATTTTTACACGTTTCGTGAGAAAAAGTCATGGTTGCTCTTTATTGTCGCTAGTTTCGGTGCGCTTTTGCTGTCAAATTATGACGTCTTGTCGCTTCTGATTAGAACGCCTGATTTGGATGTTTATATCGGATTTTTCCCTGCAAGCACGCGTTTAGTGATTCTTTTCATCAAAAATTGTCTGGTATCGCTAAATATTATCATTTTCATTATTTCTTTAGTGACTTACATTGTTTATTCGGTGACTGAAAACCATAAGATTGAGGAAGAATTGCTCATGGCCTCGCAGGCAAATACGCGTTTGAAAGAATACGTGGCGGTGTCTGAAAAAATTACTGAGGATAGGGAACGCAGGCGTATTGCGCGTGAAATTCACGATACTATTGGTCATGCCTTGACAGGCATTTCTGCAGGAATTGATGCGGTGATTGTCTTGATTGACCTTGACCCAAATAACGCTAAAAAGCAATTGACCAATGTTTCCAACGTTGTGCGAGAAGGGATTGTTGATGTTAGACGCTCGCTGAATAAAATGCGTCCAGGTGCTCTGGAAAATCGTAGTTTAAAAGACGCTATTGAAAAAATGCTTGCCGAGTATCAAGAATTATCGCATTTGCAGATTGATTTGAATTATCAGTGGGATAATGTTGATTTTGACAAAACAAAAGAAGATGTCATTTTCCGTGTCATTCAAGAATCTGTGACCAATTCTTTGCGTCATGGACGAGCAACTGAAATTAAGATTAGTATGCTAAATAAAGATGATTACGTTTTGCTCATTAAAGATAATGGAGTGGGGAGTGAAACGATTCAATACGGTTTTGGGTTGACCCAAATGACGGAACGCTTAGCCATTATTGGTGGTTGTGTCCAATTTTCAGGTGAGGATGGTTTTGCCACAACGATTCATATCCCTAAAATAAAAGGAGAAGAAGAATGATACGAGTATTAATTGCTGACGACCAAGAATTGATTAGAGAGTCGTTAAAAATTGTCTTGTCTGCCTATCCTGATATCGAAGTTGTTGGCGCGGTGAGTGATGGGACAGAGGTTTTGGAAGCTCTACCGACTAGCAAACCAGACGTGGTTTTAATGGATATTCGTATGCCAAAAATGGACGGTGTTTTGTGTACCAAAGCTGTTAAAGAACATTTCCCAAATACGAAGGTGATTATCCTAACGACTTTTGATGATGATGATTTTATTTATAGCGCTCTAAAATATGGTGCCAGTGGTTATTTGCTGAAGGGAACTTCGATGGATGAATTGCATGATGCGGTGGTGACGGTTAATGACGGACGTGCCATGCTAAATCCAGATATTGCCACAAAAGTTTTTAAACTTTTTTCACAAATGGCGCAATCAAACTTTGCTATCCAAGTTGATGATGCGCTAACGACCGACATTAGTAAAATGGAGTGGCGTATTATACAGCAGATTGGTTTTGGATTGTCCAATAAAGAAATTGCTGCCAAACTGTATCTGTCAGAAGGAACCGTTAGAAATTATCTATCTAGCATCCTTTCTAAGTTGAATTTACGTGACCGTACGCAGCTTGCTATTTGGGCGGTGCAGACAGGTGTCACCTTGAAATCATTTGAGGAAGATGACCATGACTAAACTCAAAAAATATTACAAATGGTTATTGCTACCACTACTAGTAATTGTCGTTGGGAGTGCTGCTTTTATTTATCATCAAACACACCAGAAAATCATTTTAAAAATCGGCATTTATGCAGGAAGTAGCTGGGATGTGCCGAATGGAAATGATTATAAAGTCATTGATACTGCGATTTCACGCTTTGAAAAATTGTACCCAAATGTCGAGGTGGTCTATGAGAGTGGTATTTCAAAGGATGATTATTCTGATTGGTTAACAGACCAGATTGTTGCAGGAACACAACCAGATGTTTTTATCGTGCCAGAAGATGACTTTAACCTCTTGTCCTCAACAGGCGTACTTGCCAAGTTAGATGAGCATATTAGTACAAGCTTTGATGATTCGATATTTTATGAATCCTCTTATAAGGCAGGAAATTATAATAATACGCAGTACGCTTTGCCATTTGAAAGCAATCCAACCATGATGTGTATTAATATTGACCTTTTGGAAAAAGAGGGAATTTCGATTCCAGATTCTGGGTGGACTTTAGAGGACTTTTACAATATTTGCAAGCAAGTGACTAAGGATACTGACGGTGATGGGGTGATTGACCAGTATGGTTGTATAGGCTACACTTGGCAACAAGCTGTCGCTGCCTATGGTGCGAAGCTATTTAACACAACGGGAACGAAAGCTTATTTTGACAGTGATGACGTGAAAAATGCCCTTTCCTTGATTACGCAACTCAATGCTCTTAGTGGAAATTATGAGGTCACTTCACAAGATTTTGACGAAGGAAAGGTTGCTTTTTTGCCAATGACTTTGGCAGAATATCGCACTTATAAGCCTTATCCTTATCATGTTGCGAAATATTCTAGCTTCTCATGGTCTTGTGTGACAATGCCAGCAAGTAGTGAGGACGGCGATGCAACGCAAGTCGCAACATCGCTTTATGCCATGTCCTTAAAAACCAAACACCGTACCTTGGCGTGGGAATTTTTGCAATTACTCTGTACCGATGAAGACATTCAACAATCAGTCTTTGATTATTCGCAAGGGACATCTGTTTTGAAAAGTGTGATGCAAAGTGACGCCACGAAAGAAAAACTAAAAGAGGATGGTTTTGGTTCAGATTCTTTGACGGTTTCAACATTAGATTCAATGCTTAGCCAAGGAATTACCCAGCCAACGTTTAAAACGTATAACACCGTACTGGAACAAGCAGACTATCTGATTAGCAAATCTATTGCCAATAACAGTATCGAGACAGATTTATTTACAATCCAAAAGACAATAGAAGACAGTTTGAAATAATCTTGATGACATCTGGAGAGTTTGATCTCCAGATGTTTTTGTTTGTTTTCAAAATGACAAATGTCATATTCGAGGTGATAAATGTCATCAGAATAAAGTGACAAACGAGAGTGTGAAAACGTTTTATTTAAAGCTAAAATAAAAGGCAGATAAGGAGATAAGTTCTATGAAGTATTTACTACTAGTCAGTCATGGAGACTTTGCGACGGGTCTCAAAACGTCTTTGGCGATGTTTTCGGAAGATAAAATTGATCAAGTCATCGCTGTCGGTCTAAAAAATGGCAAAACAGTTGATGACTTTGAAAAAGACTTCAGACAAGCTATTTCAGGTTTAACAGCTGACGATTCCGTTGTTGTTCTTGCTGATATTATTGGCGGTAGCCCTTTGACAACTGCTTGTAACGTCTTGGACGAACTCGGAAAATTGGAAAATGCTGTTGTTTTAGGTGGTATGAATTTACCAATGGCAATTACTTCTGCAGTGATGAAAGATATGCTTGAGGGCGATGATTTTGTACAAGCCGTTTTGCCAGAAGCTCAAGCGGCTCTTCAAGAATTCAAAATCACTTCAGATGATGATGACGATGATATTTAAAAAAGGAGATAAAAAATGACTGTATCATTTGTACGTATTGATGACCGCATGATTCATGGGCAAACTGTAACACGTTGGGCAAAAGAATACCCTTGTGACGGTTTGATTGCCGTAAACGATGCTGCTTCAAAAAACAAAGTTTTAACCCAAGCTTACAAAGGAGCTTCGGACAAGAAAACCTTTGTTTGGTCGGTAGATGCTTTTGGACAAAAATCTCAAAAAGTATTGGATTCTGACACGCGCTATTTTGTGATTACCAAGAATCCAATTGACATGAAAAAAATTCTGGTTGACCAAGGTTTTGTTCCTAGTGATGTAAAAGAAATTATCGTTGGTCCGTGTAATGACCGACCAGGTGCTGTCAAACTTGGGAATAATCAATCTATCACCCAAGAAGAAGCAGATGCCCTTGAAGCAATTGAAAAAGCTGGATACAAAGTGAAATTCCAATTATTGCCAGATGTTTCAATCGGTTACTGGTCAGATTTCAAATCAAAATTTGGTTATTAATTTATTGTTACTTAGCAGCGAATAAAGTGAGTTGGCATAGCTATTTTTGATGCCAAAACTCGTTTGCGCTCTTTGTATCTTGTTAATTGAACACGAGCTGCGAGCTGTGTCAAAAAGATAGTTTCTCCTAGAGTCTAGCGACTCTTCGTCAAAACTCCTATTTTCCCTTTGCTCGCTGACGCTCTTTGTATCTTAGTATAGGAGATGTATTATGACAATTTCTTGGTTTCAAGCAGCTTTGTTAGGGTTGTTTGCATGTTTGTCTTCAATGCCAGGTCTTGGTGGTACAACCATTGGTAACTATACGCTTGGTCGTCCTCTTGTCGGTGGCCTTGTCTGTGGACTTATTCTTGGCGATGTTAAAACAGGAATCATTTGTGGTGTTGCTATGCAGTTGGTTTACATTGCCCTTGTAACACCTGGTGGTACTGTTTCAGCTGACGTGCGTGCGGTGTCTTATATCGGTATTCCTTTGGCAATGGTAGCCATCCATTCTCAAGGTTTATCAGCTGATTCAGCTGATGCGGCTAACTTGGCTAAATCAATGGGTACGCTTGTTGGTACTGTCGGTACGGTTCTTTTCTACGGAACAGCAACCATGAATCTTATTTGGCAACACATTGGTTGGCGTGCGGTAGAAAAAGGTCAATTTAGAAAACTTTATCAAGTTGACTGGCTCTATCCATGGGTATCACATTTTGTATTCTCATTTATCCCAACATTGGTAATGTGTAAACTTGGTGCGACTGCTGTTACAGCAATGAAAGATGCACTTCCAATGGATGGTATTCCAATGAAAACCCTCTTTACAGTAGGGGCTTTGTTACCATGTGTCGGAATTGCCATTCTTTTGAAACAAATTGTTGAAAAAGTGACTGACTTTATTCCATTCTTTGTTGGTTTTACTTTGGCAGCTTCACTTGGTTTGAATTTGGTCTCATGTGCAGTGATTTCATTAATCTTTGCCGTATTATTCTATGAGCTTGAAATGGTTAAAACTGTAAGAGCAACAGCCACAGCAGCTGATGACTTTGATGACGATGATGAGGAGGATATCTAAAATGGCTCAAAAGAAATTAACAAAGAAAACCTTGATGAAATCTTTCCATCATTGGTATTATGGTAACCTTACTTGCTTCTCACAAGAGCATATGCAAACCTTTGGTTATTTGACATCAATGCTTCCAATCGTGGAAGAATTGTATGACAATAAAGAAGACCAAGCGCGTTCAATGCAAACTTACACAGCTTTTTTCAATACAGAACCTCAGCTTGGTTCACTCATTGTCGGAATCACAGCAGGTCTTGAAGAAGCGCGTGCTAATGGTTCTGAAGAGGTTGATGACGAAACCATTAACGGACTTCGTGCAGGGCTTATGGGACCCGTGGCTGGTATCGGTGACTCACTTGTTGTTGGAACTTTGATTCCAGTTATTTTAGGGATTGCCCTTGGTCTTTCAACTGGTGGCTCACCAATCGGTGCCGTTTTCTACATTGTCGTTTGGAACTTGTTAGCTTATCTCGGTATGAGATTTGCCTATTTTAAAGGTTATGAACTCGGTGATAAAGCTGTTGAATTTCTCGTCGGTGCTCAAGGTCAAGCCATTCGTAAAGCCGTTTCTATCGTTGGTGGTATGGTTGTCGGTGGTGTTGCTGCCACTTGGGTATCTGTCCAAACATCATTCCAACTTGGTAGTGCTAAAAATCCGTACTTGGTTCTTCAAGATAAATTAGACGCTGTTTATCCAGGTTTGCTAACAGCAATCTTCATCGTCTTTTGCTGGTGGCTAATGGCTAAGAAAAATATCTCACCAATTAAAGTCATGCTATTACTTGTCGTTATTGCCTTTGTTGGTGTTCTCGTTGGATTCTTCGATCCAGGTTTGTCTTACTAACACGCTTTAGAAATATCAACCTTACTAGGGCTTTCTTGCGTATCATATCAATCAAAAGAGGAAAAATTCATGACAAAATCAGAAGTGCTTAATGGTTATCAAACAGAAATAGCCTACCAAAAACATATGATTGAAAATCTCGGACGTTGGCTAACTTTGCTCTTTTTAGTAGCAAGTATTGGATTTTTGCTAGTATATTTCTTTCGTCAAACAAATCTCATTTTATCTATTCTTGGCTACGTCCTAGCTTTTGTCGGTGTTTCGGGAATGTTGCTTTTTGGTTACGGCATTTACCGTGGCAAACAGAATGTCGCCAAACTCATTGATGATTTTGAAATGAAACTCCAATCCTTTTAAATATAAATTCCTTTAAAGATACCTTTTTAATCTCATTACAATACTTATTTCAAAAACAAAAAGTTTCTAGTACATAATCTCTTTGCTAGGGACTTTTTTAATAACTCTTTTTTCTGAATTTTAAAAATATATTGACAGAAAGCAAAAATAAGGGTAAACTGTAAACAATCAAAAACAATGATAGTAAGCTATGTGAAATGTCTCATGGTTTACAACTTAACAGGAGGAAATATGCTGAAAAAGGCGTCTGTAATGACTGAAAAACTAAATCATTACTATTACTTTAGTTTCTTTAGATAGACGTTTGTAGCCAATCATGGATGCAAACGTCATACCGTTTGTATCTATGAAGCTAAAGCATTTTACTGTTGAGAAAAGCCGATTAGATACTTTGAGTTCTAATTGGCAAGTAAGATATGTTTTTACGCATGTATTGGAAACCAGTTAGACTTTTGAGCCTAGCTGGTTTTATTTATTGTGGCTGATGTAGAACTAGGCAGTTCTAATATTGAGAAAGTTTTCCAATTTCGACAGCAAGATTGGGAGCAAGAAAAGCGGAGGTAAGTAGTATGAAAAGAAACATGGCAACTATTATGGTTTTGATGTTAGCTGTGCTCACATTATTTGGATGTTCATCATCAAAAAGTACTAGTGACGATGGTGTCCATATTGGGATTCTTCAGTATGTTGAACATCAATCGCTAACAGCAGCTCGCAAGGGATTTGTGGATGAATTAGAAAAAGAAGGGTATATTGACGGGGATAATATTGTCATTGATTATGAAAATGCACAAGGTGACCAGTCAAATTTACAAACCATTTCAACCAATTTGATTGCTAATAATGACCTTGTTTTAGGGATTGCAACACCAGCCGCACAGACCTTGGCTAATCTATCAACCGACGTTCCAGTCTTGTTTACAGCAGTTACCGACCCAGTATCAGCAAAATTAGTTGATTCAATGAAAAATCCTGGGGGTATTGCAACAGGGACAAGCGATATGTCACCTATTTCAAAACAAGTCGAATTATTACAAAAAGTTATGCCGAATGTAACAAAAGTTGGCATCATGTACACGACAAATGAACGCAATTCCGAAGTTCAAGTTGAAGAAGCAAAAGAAGCGTTTGCTAAGGCAGGTATCGAGGCCATTACCAAAGGTATTTCATCAACGAACGATGTTCAAGATACCGCTAAAAGCCTGATGAGCCAGACAGAAGTTCTATTTATCCCAACGGATAACATGATTGTTAGTGCTATCTCGCTCATTACAGAATTATCGAAAGAAACAAAAATCCCAGTTGTCGGTGGTTCAGCAGATGTTGTGGAACAAGGTGTCCTTTTTACGTACGGTGCCAATTACGAAGCCCTTGGTCGTCAAACGGCAAAATTAGCCATTCGTATCCTTGAAGGTGAAGATGTTAGTGATGTTGCTGCGGAATATCCAGAGACGCTAAACGTCGTTACTAATGATGAAATGGCTGAGACTTTAGGAATTGATTTAAGCAGTATTGAGAACGACACGACAGAATCGTCTTCTGATACGACCGAAACAAGCACATCAGCAAGCTCAAGCACAACGAAAACCAGTTCATCAAGCACGTCAACACAAACGTCAGATTCATCAAGTACGAACGGTTGGCTTGATATTGTTTTATCGGCAATTTCACAAGGTCTTTTGTGGTCAATCATGGCAATTGGTGTCTTTATTACTTTCCGTATTTTAGATATTGCTGACCTTTCTGCCGAAGGCTCATTCCCACTCGGGGCAGCTTCAACAGCGATTATGATTGTCAATGGCATTAATCCCTTAATTGCTACTATTGGTGGTTTTGTGGCAGGAATGGTTGCTGGTGCAGTGTCTGGTTTCATGCACACCAAGATGAAAATTCCAGCTCTGTTAACAGGGATTATTACCCTTACGGCACTTTATTCTATCAATCTTTTGGTGCTAGGTAGTGCCAATGTTTCGTTAGCAGGTCAAGAAACACTCGTGACCTTAATGACGTCAGCACTTAACTTGTCGAAACTATATGCTGTGATTTTGATTGGTGTTATCTTTGTCGCATTAGTCATTATCTTGCTGGTGGTTCTGTTAAATACGCAAGTCGGTCTCGCGCTTCGTGCAACAGGTGATAATATTGCTATGGGTGAAGCTAATGGTATCAAGGTTGACCGCATGAAGATTTTGGGTTACATGATTTCAAATGGTTTGATTGCCCTTGCTGGTTCACTTTTGGCGCAAAATAATGGCTACGCGGATATGAATATGGGAACAGGTACGATTGTTAATGGTTTGGCATCTATTATCCTTGCTGAAGTTATCGTGAAATATTTGCCACTTGGCAAACGTCTCTGGTCAATTGTTCTTGGTTCAATCTTATATCGTCTGGTGCTTGTTATCATTCTAGCCATGAATGTCGATGCGCAAATGCTCAAATTAGCGTCAGCGATTCTGCTTGCCTTGATTCTCTATGTTCCAGAAATTCGCAACAAACTTCATATCAAACCCTCAAAAACATTAACTCCAGGAGGTGAAGATTAATGGCACTTTTAACATTATCAAATATTCATAAAACCTTTGAAAAAGGAACTGTTAACGAAAATCACGTTTTGCGTGGCTTAGATTTAGACATTGAACAAGGTGATTTCATCTCTGTCATTGGAGGAAATGGTGCTGGGAAATCAACACTTATGAATTCCATTGCTGGCGTCGTTGACATTGACGAAGGAGACATTCTTCTGGAAGGAGGATCTATTCGTAAAGCTTCTGTTGCCGCACGTTCAAAAGATATTAGCCGTGTATTCCAAGACCCACGAATGGGAACAGCAACCAATTTAACGATTGAAGAAAATATGGCGATTGCTTACCGTCGTGGTAAAAAGCGCAGCTTCTTCAAAAAATCTGTCACCGAACAAGAACGTGAATTGTTCAAAGAAACGTTGACAGAACTTGGTTTAGGACTGGAAAATCGTATGAAAACAGATGCGGCTTTCTTATCAGGTGGTCAACGCCAAGCACTAACGCTTGCTATGGCAACCTTGGTACGCCCCAAAATTCTTCTCTTAGATGAACACACAGCAGCCCTTGACCCAAAAACAAGTGACATGGTTATGCATTTAACGAAAAAAATCGTTGAAGAACAAGAGCTAACAACCCTAATGATTACTCATAATATGGAACACGCTATCGAGTATGGTAATCGTCTTATCATGCTTTATCATGGCAAAATCGTGGTTGATGTTCGTGGCGATGAAAAGAAAAACCTCACCGTTGCTCAACTCATGGACCTCTTCCACAAAAATAGCGGTCAAGCCCTAAACGACGATGCCCTAGTGCTGGGGTGACATAGATTAATTGAGAAAAATTACTTTCATAATAGGAACAATTTCAACTCAGTTTTCTTTTTCTGAGAATTAGTGTTTTTTTCTTGACTATTTATGATCAAGTGTTAGAATAGTTTTTGTAGAAATTAGCACTCGTTACATTAGAGTGCTAAAAAAGAATTTAGCTCTGCTATTTTCAAACAAAAATTAAGAGATAATTGGAGGCAAAAGCATGTTAAAACCATTAGGTGACCGTGTGGTCTTGAAAGTTGAGGAAGAAAAAGAGCAAACAGTTGGTGGTTTTGTCCTTGCTGGCGCAAGCAAAGAAAGAACTCAAGTAGCAACTGTTGTAGCAGTCGGTGACGGTGCTCGTACCTTGACAGGTGAACTGGTAGCGCCAAGTGTTGCAGCAGGTGATAAAGTCATTATTGAAAACGGTGTTGGAATTGAAGTCAAAGACGACGATAACACAGTAACTATTGTTCGTGAAGCAGATATTTTGGCTATTCTAGCATAAGAGAAATTGTGCTATTAATGTTTATTTAGAAAATTTATCAAATAGAAATAAAATAGAGGAAACTAATCATGGCAAAAGATATTAAATTTTCAGCAGATGCACGTGCAAGCATGATGCGTGGTGTGGATATTTTGGCAGATACCGTTAAAGTAACTTTAGGTCCTAAAGGTCGTAACGTGGTTCTTGAAAAATCATTTGGTTCACCACTTATCACAAATGATGGTGTGACAATCGCCAAAGAAATCGAATTAGAAGACCATTTTGAAAATATGGGAGCTAAACTTGTATCAGAAGTTGCTTCAAAAACAAACGACATCGCTGGTGATGGTACAACAACTGCCACAGTATTGACGCAAGCTATCGTTCGTGAAGGTCTTAAAAACGTTACTGCGGGTGCAAACCCAATTGGTATCCGTCGTGGTATCGAATCAGCTGTTGCTGTTGCAGTTGACGAATTGAAAGCTATTGCTCAACCAGTTGCTAATAAAGAAGCGATTGCTCAAGTTGCTGCGGTTTCATCACGTTCTGAAAAAGTTGGTGAATACATTTCAGAAGCTATGGAAAAAGTTGGCAACGACGGTGTTATCACTATCGAAGAATCACGTGGTATGGAAACAGAACTTGACGTTGTTGAAGGTATGCAATTTGACCGTGGTTACCTTTCACAATACATGGTTACTGACAATGAAAAAATGGTTGCTGACCTCGAAAATCCATACATCTTGATTACAGATAAGAAAATCTCAAACATTCAAGATATTTTGCCACTTCTTGAAGAAGTGCTTAAAACTAGTCGTCCACTTCTTATTATTGCGGATGATGTTGATGGTGAAGCTCTTCCAACACTTGTGCTTAACAAAATTCGTGGTACTTTCAACGTTGTAGCTGTTAAGGCTCCTGGATTTGGTGACCGTCGTAAAGCAATGCTTGAAGATATTGCCATTTTAACTGGTGGTACTGTTATCACAGAAGACCTTGGTCTTGATTTGAAAGATGCAAACATGACAGCTCTTGGACAAGCTGCTAAAGTAACTGTTGATAAAGATAGCACAGTTATTGTTGAAGGAGCTGGTGAGGCTTCAGCTATCGCTAATCGTGTCAATGTGATTAAATCACAACTCGAAGCAACGACATCAGAATTTGACCGTGAAAAATTACAAGAACGTTTGGCTAAATTAGCTGGTGGAGTAGCTGTTATCAAAGTTGGTGCAGCGACAGAAACAGAATTGAAAGAAATGAAATTGCGTATTGAAGATGCGCTTAATGCCACACGCGCTGCCGTTGAAGAAGGTATTGTTGCAGGTGGTGGTACAGCACTTGTCAATGTCATTTCAAAAGTTGCTGAACTTGAACTTGACGGTGATGAAGCAACTGGTCGTAACATTGTTCTTCGTGCTCTTGAAGAACCGGTTCGTCAAATTGCATTCAATGCTGGTTACGAAGGTTCAGTTATCATCGAACACTTGAAAAACTCAGAAGTTGGTACAGGATTTAACGCTGCCAATGGTGAATGGGTAAACATGGTTGAAGCAGGTATCATTGACCCTGTTAAAGTAACACGTTCAGCCCTTCAAAATGCCGCATCAGTTGCAAGTCTTATTTTGACAACTGAAGCCGTTGTGGCTAATCATCCAGAACCAGCTGCACCAGCGCCAGCAGCTCCAGGTATGGATCCATCAATGATGGGTGGCTTCTAAGCTAGATAAATGATTATTAAAAATAACGAAAACTCCTCAAATTCTGAGGAGTTTTCATTTGCCTTGAAAGCAATGTCTTTATTTAAGAGTTTTATAACAAAATTTGATATAATAAGGCAAAGTATAGATAACGTGAAAAAGAGCTAGCGCTCATTAATTATGGAGAAAAATGATATTGAACGAAAAAGAATTAATGAATTTAGGTGAACTTTATCGGGAACTCAGAGTGGCGCGTGGCAATGTGTCTCTTTCACAATTATCAAAATTTGAAAATGGGCAAACAATGTTAGCAGCTGATAAATTGTTAGTAGCTATTTCTGGTATTCACATGAGTTTCGCCGAGTTCGGGCATGCTTTAAATCATTATCAAGAAAGCCCCTTTTTTGCTGTTGGTAAACAGATTGCAAAATTACAGTTAAAGGGTGATGTTGAAGGATTAAAACAATTGCTGAACACTTTGGAAGATACGGAAACATTTGACACCTATAACCGGCTAAATAGGATAGATGTCGCTAGCGCTATTCATTCACTAGACCCAAATTATGAAATCGCCGATGAGGACAAGAAGTTTTTGACAGACTATCTTTATGGTATAGAAGAATGGACGGAGTATGAGCTGTACATTTTTGGAAATACAATGGCTATTTTGTCAGATGCAGATTTGATTTTCTTAGGGAAAGCTTTTGCAGAACGTGATAAGTTTTATTTATCGTTGCCGCAGCATAAAAAAACAGCAGAGCTAACCTTTTTAAATATCATCTTTGCGCTAATTGATCGCGAAGAGTTTTATTACACCACTTTTTTTATTGATAAACTGGAAAAATTATTAAATTATCAAGATATGTTTGCGATTGTTGTTTTAAATTTCTTAAGGCAAATTCTAGCTTATTTAAAAGGTGAAATAACAACGACCGAACCAATGGAAGAATATATTGAAATGGTAGAAAAACTAGGTAACCCTACAACTGCTTTGGTGTTAAGAGAACGGTTAGAAGCATTTTGCCTAAAAGACAAGAAAAGAGCAGATAAACAACCACCGCTAACCTAATAGTGGATAATTGTTATCTACTCTCTGTGTTCGGAAATAGTTGGCACTAATTAAAATGGCCAAATTCTAAAAGTTAGAAGAACAGCTGCTACAGCAATCAATTTTTTGAGCATAACATTACCTCCCTTTTCTATTTATTATAGAATAAAATAAGAAAAAAAGCTAAAATTCTCAAATATGAAAAAAATATTTTTAAATTTTCGTATTTGAGAATTTTTAATATCGGCAGTTTTCTATGTTATATTATATCCATAAGTATTTTGATTAATGCTTAATGGAACCATGTCGTTCTTATATGTAAGAAGTTTCAAGTATGAAAATCAATTGATTGGGAGCTTTTGATTTTGGGAGCATACTCGAAAACCAAGATATTGTTCTAAGGGAATTGGACTTTCCTAGGAGAAAATTAGCAGAATTGCTAAATAAGACTTGAACAATGACCGGTTCAAGTTAACAAATCATACCTTTTTCAATTGAGTGACACCATCTGTAGTATTCGTAGTAGTATTATTTACTCAATTACAAATTAGTATATCCATGAGGTATGATAACATTAAGAACGGTTTATAAGGTTTGTTTTAGACATGATTGTTCACCTATAAAAGTACTGATAGCTAACCTAGACATCCTCGTAGACCTTATATTTATTTGATACCGTATTTTCGGTTGGGGGCAGCTGAAAATATGTTGGTGCAGCTTGATGAATGATTACCTTCTGAAAAGACTGATAAGCTACACTAAAAAACTTAAAGAAAAAGCGAACTTTTTGATTTGGTGGGGTTCGTTTTTCTTTTGCATCAATTTTTCCACGAAGCATTAAAATGGTCGAAAAATAATAGAAGGTGTAGTATACTAAAAGCAACAATAACAGTTTACTCGTGAGTGTAGGAGTTTTTGAGGTGAAAGGGGTAAGCTTATGTTCTTTTGGTTAGGTGTTGTTGGTGCTGTTTTGGGTGCTATTTATATTGTTAGGAGTGATAATAAAGATGATTTTTGACTAATGGCGGCTTTTTGAGTCGTTTTTTCTGTTTTTTACTGTAATGTGGTGTGGCTATTTTGTAACAAGAAGTTAAAGAATTTTTGATATAATATGTGAAATAGTAAGAATAATGGAGAAAAGTCATGAAAAAGATAAAAAGCATTTTAAGATTAAAAAAAGTTTGGATACCTAGTCTTATTTTAGGACTTGCTTTGGTACTATTTTTGGTGTGGGGGAGTTTTCATTATTCAAAGAAACATTTGATTGAGGAATATGTCTCCGCTTACCGTCAGTCTGGCGATACGTTTGAAAATATCAAGGGATATGTCGTCTGGTCGGATACCAATCAACAAGTGACGAATGACCAAGCGCAATATACGATGTTTACAAAGCTTTCTAAAAGTGAAGCCCAAAAACTGTCAGAGACGCTAGAGAAGGCAGACAGTTCGGATGATTCCTACATTAAAAAAGTGGGGCGAAGATTTCTCTTTTTCCCCGCTTACCGAGTAGCTTTAAAACCAATGAGTTTAACCATTAAGACAAATATTAATCAGGTTGATGTTCTTTTAAACGAGAAAAAAGTAGCGGTTAGTGATTCGGAAGATTATACGCTGACACTTGAGCGTTTACCAATTGCGGATTATACGGCGAGTATTTCAGGCACTTACAATGGGAAGTCAGTAGAGCTAAGTAAGGCTTATGACGGTGAAAATAGCTTGTTGGATTTGACTGTTAGTTTTAAAACATTCAAAGTAACAAGTAATTTGACTGACGGTGAGCTTTATTTTGATGACACACGCATTGGGACTTTGTCAAATGGTGAGTATGATGTGAGTGATTATCCTTTGACGGATTCTGCGCAAGCTTATGTTAAAAAGAATTATTCAGACGGAGAATTGACATCACAAAAGCAGGCTCTTTCTGGCATTTCTGATGGTGATACGGTGGCTTTAGATGCTGAAAATCTCTTAGATGAAGCAAGTGCTGGTCAGATTCTTGTGTCAGCTTTTGACCAATTGATTTCGTATTTAAGCACGGGGCAAGATTCATCAACTGTCTCTACGGTATTTGAAGATGGAGCGAATAATGAGTTTTATAAAGGCTTAAAAGAGAGCATTAAGGCGAAAATGCAGACAGATACTCGTAAGGCGTCAAGTCTGACTGTGCCAGCCATCACGCTGACGAGTCTGTCTCAGATTGGCAAGGAGTCCTATCTCGTTAACTTTTCAGCAACTTATGATTTTTATTATGATAAATCAACAGATAGCGAGAAAAATACATCTGGTGATGTTATTCAGACCTTGGAAGGCAAGATGACCTTGAAAAAATCAGGTTCAAGCTATGTTGTGGCTAATTCTGGGCAAAAAAATATCACCGTGACAGGTGAGAATAATCAAGTAAAATCAGATTCAGTCTTCCCAGAAAAAATTTTGGGAACATGGAAGGTTGATGATAAGGATGACATCATTTTCAAGTTTGAGGCTGACGGTATGATTACTAAAACAACGAAAGATAACGAAGTCAAAACAGCAAAAGTTACTAAACTTGAAGAAGAGGGGGATAATATTTATCGTTATGTTTACGATGACGGTACCGATACATCAGCCTTTATTACTAGCGGTATTGGCGGTATCGGTGTCAAATATGCCTTCGGTATTAAAATTGATGGGTCACATTTGAAATTAGTCCTTTGGCAAACTGGAACAAATGACGATTTTGATTACAGTAAACCACTTTACGGCAACACATTAACGAAAAAATAGAAAGTTATTCTGTTTAACAGTTGAAAAGCGCACAAAGAACGGCACCCCAAAAGTTAGACACAAAATCTAACGATTGGGGTGCTTTTGTTTTATGATAAGCCTGCTTCAAAGGTTTGAGATTTGGCTTCAACGCTGATTTTTTCAAGGGTAAATGGGTGGGTGAAACTTAATTTGTGCGCATGTAGCATAAGACGTTTGGCAGGGATTTTGCTATAAAGTGGGTCGCCGATAATGGCATGGTTGTGAGCTGATAAGTGCACACGAATCTGATGTGTGCGTCCCGTCTTTAAGCGGCATTTGACCAGAGTTCCATTTGGAAAAACTTTGAGTCGGTCAACGATGGTTAAGGCAGTTTGCCCATTTTTGCGGTCAATCACGCGCTTTCTACGGTCATGACGGTCGCGCCCAATTTTATCTTGAAAGACTTGGTGTTTGGGTTCGAATTTTCCTTGCACCAAAGCCCAGTATTCGCGAGCAATGTCTTTGTTTTCTAGCAGGCGATTGAGGATTGGCAAAACAAAAGGATTTTTGGCAAACATGACAGCTCCGCTAGTTTCCATGTCTAAACGGTGAATCACATAGCACGTTTGTCCGACATAGGCAGAGACGTGGTTAAGCAGAGTAATTTCATTGGGTTCGTTGCCATGGGTTTTCATGCCTTCTGGTTTGTTGACGATGATGAGGTGCTCGTCTTGGTAAAGACAATCAACCAGCTCAGCTTGTCCAAAAGGAATCTCTTTTTGGGGATAATCGTCATCATCAAAAATTAAATGAATCGTGTCACCAGTTTTGACCAAACTTTGCCAATTAATCATTTCTCCGTTGATAAGAAGATGTTTTTTAGTGCGCAAGAAGTGGCGAATTTTTCGTGGAATGAGCAAATGCTCCTCTAAAAGTTCTTTGACCGTGCAGTCTGGATAAGAATTTTTAAGCGTAAATGATAAAGTCATAGCTCTATTATAGCATGACTACAAGTTAAAACGCACCTTGTTTGGTGCGTTGGTAGTTTATTTTTTGTCGTTTTCATGCAACCAATCGTGGTATTGTTCCAACAAATTAACTGCCATTTGAGTTGCGACTGCTATTGAATAGGCTTCAGTGCCTTCGGCCTCGCTTTCAGAAACTTCAATTTTTGTTTCATCATAAACGGCTTTTAAACTTTCGTGTGACAATGTTTTTTTAAATGCTTCAAATCCTTTGTTCATCGTGAAATCCTTTCTAATAATAGGTAGAAGTATTGTGGGAATGAGTGGCTGTTTGAGACCAGTTGTGCCTATTTTTCTATGCTTTTATTTTATCACAAAAAGACTAAAATGAAATGAAAACGTTGTATTATTTAAGAAATCCCTTTATCTCTGACGATTTTAAAAGAAATTGATATAATGTAGCTATGACAAAATTAAAAATGATTAAAGAAAAAATTCTTTCTTTGTTTAACGACATCAAGGAGAGAATATCTTCTCACAATCACAGTAAGCGTAACTCATCTGAGGAGGAGTTATCAGGCGCTACTGTCAATGAATTTGAAACAGACAAAACGGAAGAGAAAGAAGCAACACCAACGTATCAGCGAAGCAAAGGACACCACGAAAAGGTGAAAAAATCACCTGCTTGGGTGCAAAAAATCTCTCGCTTCATGCCCTCCACCAAAAATCCAATCCGACGTTTCTGGCGTCGCTACCGTATCGGAAAAATTCTGCTTATTTTAACGGGAATTGGTGTTTTAGCGATTGGTTCTTACCTTTACTTTGTCGCCAAATCAACGAATGTTTCGGATTTGCAAGATGCTTTGAAAGCAACAACTGTCATTTATGACCAAAATGGTGATCAAGTTGGTTCGCTTTCAGGTCAAAAAGGAACGTATGTCGAATTAGACGCTATTAGTGATAACATGAAAAATGCGGTTATTGCAACCGAGGATCGAACTTTCTATGAAAATAGCGGGATTAATTATTCACGTTTTTTCTTGGCTCTGTTCACCTTTGGGCACTTTGGTGGTGGTTCGACAATCACCCAGCAATTAGCTAAGAATGCTTATCTGAGTCAAGAACAGACAATCACCCGAAAAGCCAAGGAATTTTTCCTCGCGCTCGAGTTAACCAAAAAATACACCAAAGATGAAATATTGACCATGTATCTGAACAATGCTTATTTTGGAAATTCGGTCTGGGGGATTGAGGACGCAAGTCAAAAATATTTTGGCACTAGCGCAGCAAATTTAACCATTGAACAATCAGCGATTCTTGCTGGGATGTTGAAAGGTCCTGAAATTTACAATCCTTATTATTCTATTGAAAATGCGACAAATCGCCGTAATACGGTTCTAAATGTTATGGTTGATGCCGGTAAAATCACGCAGGAAGAAGCTGATGAAGCTGAGCAAGTTGATATTTCCAGCGAGCTTAACGATACCTATACAGGGACTTCTGATGATTACCAATACGCTTCTTATTTTGATGCGGTTATTCAGGAATCTGAGGAAACATATGGCTTATCAGAAGATGATATTGTCAATAATGGTTATAAAATTTACACAGAGCTTGACCAAAATTATCAAGCCAATATGCAGGCTATTTTTGATAATACTTCTTACTTCCCAACATCAGATTATGACGGTGAAAGCGCCCAAGGTGCAAGTGTTGCTATGGATCCATCAACGGGGGCTGTTCGTGGTTTGGTAGGGCGTGTTAGCTCAACCTCTGCAATCTTCCGAAGTTTCAATTATGCGACACAAGCATCACGTAGCCCTGGTTCAACCATCAAACCTCTGGTGGTTTATTCACCAGCAGTTGCTTCAGGTTATTCAATTACAACTGAATTGCCAAATACGGTTCAGGACTACGATGGCTATGCACCAACAAACTATGGTGGCATTGAGACAGACGATTTGCCGATGTATCAAGCATTAGCTAATTCTTACAATATCCCTGCTGTTTACCTATTAAATGAAATTGGTATCAGTAAGGGAATTGGTTACGGTAAGAAATTTGGTCTCAACATGGACAACGTCAACGAGGAATTGGGTATTGCACTCGGTGGTGGTGTCACAACGAATCCACTTGAAATGGCGCAAGCCTATTCAACCTTTGCTAATGGTGGTGTGATGCCAAAAGCTCATTTGATTACCAAAATTGAAAATGCTAGTGGTGATGTGATTGCAGAATTTAAACAGTCCAATAAACGTGTCATTAGTCAATCCGTAGCAAATAAGATGACAAGCATGATGCTTGGAACATTTTCAAACGGCTCTGCTATTAACGCTAATGCTTATGGTTACACGATGGCAGGTAAGACAGGTACCGTGGAAGCAAGCTTCAATGAAGACTTGACAAGTGACCAATGGGTAATTGGCTATACGCCTGATGTCGTTATTGCTCAATGGATTGGTTATGATTCGACTGATGAAAATCACTACCTAACCGACGCAAGTTCGGGAACGGCATCGACCATCTTTAGTGCGGTAGCAAGTAGCATTTTACCATATACGGCAGGAACAGAGTTTACCGTCGAAAATGCTTATAGCCAGAATGGATACGATTTAGTTTATAGCACCGATGATTCAACAGATACAAGCAGTAGCAGTTCGTCATCAAGCTCTGACAGTATCCTTGATAAAGTGCAAGAATCCGCACAAAACGCTGGCGACACGATTGGACGAGCGGTTAAAGACGCTTGGGATAGTTTCTCAAGTTGGTTTAACAGCCAGACGAACTAACGAACTTGCCAACTTATCAAAAACATGATAAAATAAGGACTCGGAGGCATTATGGCACAGAAAAAAGCAAGTTTAGCTTGTACAGAATGTGGAAGCCGTAACTACTCTATCGGAGTTAGTAGTAATCCAAAGCCTGTACGACTAGAAGTTAATAAATTTTGTAAACATTGTAAAAAATACACACTACATAAAGAAACACGTTAATCATTTTATGTAGCAACTGGCATTCTCAGCTTTAGAGTAATGAGCGGAGATGATAGAAAAAGGAGGCGCCCGTGGCATTCATTAAGGGAGTTTTTACGATTTTAAAAGACACAACATGGCCAAATCGTAAACAACGTTGGAAAGATTTTATTTCTGTACTTGAATATACAGCATTCTTTACCATTGTTATTTTCATTTTCGATAAATTGCTCTCACTTGGAGTGACAGATTTATTGAATCGTTTTTAAGATTGAGTTTGATTGGAGGTTTTGCAATAGCAAGCTTCTGATTGATGATTAAGTCAAAAGAAGTCTGAGAAGTCCTTTCTCAGGCTTTTTTGTGCACATTTGGCATCAATTCGTTGACAGCGCTTATTATTTTTCCTATAATAAAATAAAGAAAAACACCCAAAGAGCCTTGCGGGGCTTTTTTATAATGGAGGAAATTATGTTAGATTCATTTGATAAGGGTTGGTTCGTTTTACAAACTTACTCTGGTTACGAAAACAAAGTTAAAGAAACATTGTTGCAACGTGCGCAAACTTACAATATGTTAGATAACATCTTGCGCGTTGAAATTCCAACACAAACAGTTAATGTTGAAAAAAATGGGAAAGTCAAAGAAGTTGAAGAAAATCGTTTTCCAGGTTATGTCTTAGTTGAAATGGTGATGACAGACGAAGCTTGGTTCGTTGTTCGTAACACACCAAACGTTACTGGATTTGTTGGGTCACACGGTAACCGTTCAAAACCGACACCACTTTTGGAAGAAGAAATCCGTTCAATTCTTATCTCAATGGGACAAACTGTTGATGTCATTGACACAAACATCAAACCAGGTGATGTGGTTCAAATCATTGACGGCGCCTTTGCAGGACAAGAAGGACGTGTTGTTGAAATCGAAAACAACAAAGTGAAATTGATGATTAACATGTTCGGAACTGAAACACAAGCTGAATTGGAGCTTTACCAAATCGCTGAATTGTAATGATTTTTCACAAGCCTAACGTGTATATTGGCTTACATTCTAAAACGCTGAACTCTTAGACGGAATTCGGCGTTTTTTGTATTTGAATGCTATTTTGATTCAATATCTTCTTTTTCGATTTCTTCGTGATAGTATCAAGCGTGATATAAAATGACGTTGTTGACTTGCTTGTTAGTGGCAATAAGTTAATCACAATAGTACAAACCATAAAAACATCGTAAATTTTTTCAATGGTTGCTAGGTTATCAGAAGGTTTGATAATATCAAAAAGCTGTTTTTTCATAAATGTTTCCCTGATGTTGTTAGGACTATTATAAACATAGCAAAAACACTCTAAATAGCATGTTTTTTGCTATAATTAAGTAACAAAGTGAGAAAGAACGGAGAATAAGGATGGCTGTCGGTTTAGTATTAGAGGGTGGCGGCATGCGCGGTTTGTACACCGCTGGTGTCTTGGATACCTTTTTAGATGCGGGAATTAAGGTGGATGGTGTTGTCTCGGTATCTGCTGGGGCCCTTTTTGGGGTGAATTTTTTGTCAAAACAAAAAGGCAGAGCCCTCCGTTACAATAAAAAATATGCCACAAATCCGGGGTACATGGGACTTCGTTCATGGTTGAAAACAGGAAATGTGGTCAATAAAGAATTTGCCTACTACAAAGTTCCGATGGAACTGGATATTTTTGACGAGGAAGCTTTTGAAAAATCAGGTGTACCTTTCTATGTAACAGTAACTAATTTAGCAACAGGAAAAGCTGAGTATCATAAGGTTGACAATGTCTTTGAACAAATGGAGTTACTTCGTGCGAGTTCAGCATTGCCTTTGGCGTCAAAAATCGTTGAGTGGCAAAGCAATAAATACCTTGATGGTGGTCTGTCAGACAGTATTCCAGTCGATTTTGCCAAAAGCCTTGGTTTTGATAAATTGATTGTTGTTTTAACACGTCCAATTGATTACCGTAAAAAGCCAAGTAATGGTCGTGTCTATAAACTTTTTTACAGAAAATACCCTAAGTTTGTAGAAGTCGCTTCAAAACGTTATCAACACTATAACGACACCATTGAACACATTAGCAATTTGGAAAATGAAGGCGAACTTTTTGCCATTCGCCCAAGCCAAAATCTGGAAATCGGACGACTTGAAACCAACCCCGACAAATACGAAGAAATTTACCAAATCGGTGTCAAAGATACCAAAGCAATCATGGAACAATTGAAAGATTATTTAGCAAATGACTAAATGAGCATTTGATTTGACTAAAAATTCTTCTTATCAACTGAAAACAGGCATGAAATCCCTTGTGATTTCGCCTTTTTTCTTTATTCTTTTCGTGGTATAATAGTAACCAACACTAAGAACATGGAGAATGACATGGCAACTTATAATCATAAAGAAATTGAGAAAAAATGGCAGGCCTATTGGGCTGTTAATCATACGTTTAAAACAGGAACAGACGCTGATAAACCAAATTTTTATGCGTTGGATATGTTCCCTTACCCATCTGGAGCTGGTCTGCACGTAGGACATCCAGAAGGATACACTGCGACTGATATTCTTAGCCGTTTCAAACGCGCTCAAGGCTACAACGTTCTTCACCCAATGGGTTGGGATGCTTTCGGACTTCCTGCCGAACAATACGCAATGGATACAGGTAATGACCCAGCTGAATTTACAGCTAAAAACATTGCAAACTTCAAACGCCAAATCAACTCACTTGGTTTCTCATATGACTGGGATCGTGAAGTGAACACAACTGACCCTAATTATTACAAATGGACTCAGTGGATTTTCACAAAATTATACGAAAAAGGCTTGGCGTACGAAGCTGAAGTACCAGTTAACTGGGTTGAAGAATTAGGGACAGCTATCGCCAACGAAGAAGTGCTGCCTGACGGGACATCTGAACGTGGTGGTTATCCAGTTGTTCGTAAACCGATGCGCCAATGGATGCTTAAAATCACAGCTTACGCTGAACGTCTGCTCGAAGATTTAGAAGACCTTGATTGGCCAGAATCAATCAAAGATATGCAACGTAACTGGATTGGTAAATCAACTGGTGCTAACGTTACTTTTAAAATCAAAGATACGGATAAAGATTTCACCGTCTTTACAACTCGTCCAGATACATTATTTGGTGCGACTTACGCTGTTTTAGCGCCTGAGCACCCACTTGTTGAAGCTATTACAACACCAGAACAAGCGCAAGCAGTTGCTGACTACCAACACCAAGCAAGCCTTAAATCTGACCTTGCTCGTACAGACCTTGCTAAAGAAAAAACAGGTGTTTGGACTGGTAGCTATGCCATTAACCCAGTAACTGGTAAAGAAATGCCAATCTGGATTGCTGATTATGTTCTTGTAAGCTACGGTACTGGTGCTATCATGGCTGTTCCTGCTCACGATACACGTGACTGGGAATTCGCAAAACAATTTGACTTGGAAATCATTCCAGTTCTTGAAGGCGGAAATGTTGAAGAGGAAGCTTACACAGAAGACGGACTTCACGTCAATTCTGGTTTCCTAGATGGACTTGATAAAGCGCAAGCTATTGATAAAATGGTTGAATGGCTTGAAGCAGAAGGCGTTGGTAACAAGAAAGTAACTTACCGCTTGCGTGACTGGCTTTTCTCACGTCAACGTTATTGGGGTGAACCAATCCCAATCATCCACTGGGAAGACGGTACAACAACAGCTGTTCCAGAGGAGCAATTACCACTTGTATTGCCAGTAACAAAAGACATCAAACCTTCAGGTACGGGTGAATCACCACTTGCTAACTTGACTGATTGGCTTGAAGTGACACGCGAAGACGGCGTTAAAGGTCGCCGTGAAACCAATACAATGCCACAATGGGCTGGTTCAAGCTGGTACTTCTTGCGTTACATTGATCCACACAACGATGAAAAATTGGCTGATGAAGAGCTTCTCAAAGCTTGGTTGCCAGTTGATATTTACATCGGTGGTGCAGAACACGCTGTGCTTCACCTTCTTTATGCTCGTTTCTGGCATAAATTCCTTTATGATTTAGGTGTTGTTCCAACCAAAGAACCATTCCAAAAACTCTTTAACCAAGGGATGATTTTGGGAACAAGCTACCGCGATCACCGTGGTGCACTTGTGGCAACTGACAAAGTTGAAAAACGTGACGGTTCATTCTTCCACATTGAAACTGGTGAAGAACTTGAACAAGCACCAGCGAAAATGTCTAAATCACTTAAAAACGTTGTTAACCCTGATGATGTGGTTGAACATTATGGTGCAGATACACTTCGCGTGTACGAAATGTTCATGGGACCACTTGATGCCTCAATCGCATGGTCTGAAGAAGGTCTTGAAGGCTCACGTAAATTCCTCGACCGCGTCTATCGCTTGTTGACAACAAAAGAAATTGTTGCAGAAAACAATGGCAATTTGGATAAAGTTTACAACGAAACAGTCAAAGCTGTAACTGAACAACTTGAAGCCATGAAATTCAATACAGCTATTGCGCAATTAATGGTATTCGTCAACGCTGCTAACAAAGAGGACAAACTCTTTGCTGACTACGCTAAAGGATTTGTACAATTGTTAGCACCATTTGCACCACACCTTTCTGAAGAATTGTGGCAAACATTGACACAATCAGGTGAATCAATTTCATACGTTGCATGGCCAACATGGGACGAAGCAAAACTCGTTGAAAACGACGTTGAAATTGTTATCCAAATCAAAGGTAAAGTACGTGCTAAACTTGTTGTACCAAAAGATTCAAGCCGTGAAGAACTTGAAAAACTTGCCCTTGCTAACGACAAAATCCAAACAGAAATCGCTGGCAAAGACATTATTAAAGTAATTGCGGTACCTAACAAACTTGTAAATATTGTTGTGAAATAGATTTTTGATACAAGTTTGTTAGCTTTATTTCCAACCTCATCCCCTCTCCCGGAGCTTTTGAGCAGTGCCTAACAAACTTGAATCTCGTGGTAAAATAATCACTATATATAACCAAAAACTCCTGTCCAATGGGTAGGAGTTTTTGGTTTATGAAGATGATGTCTGGTAAAACTTGGTAAAACCTCATGGTAAACGTTTACAAAAAATTAGCTAAAGAGTAAAATAAAAGAAAGAATCTAAGAAAGAGGGCAAAAAATGGAAGTCAAACAAGAAATTGTTGAGACAATTAATGGGCAAAAGGTTGAAAAATACACTATTATTAATGATAATGGTGTCCAAGTTGGTTTACTAACGCTGGGAGCAACTTGGCAAGAATTTTTAGTGCCAGATGACAAAGGAGGTCAGAAAAATCTTATCATTGGTTTTGATAAGCCAAGTGATTATCTGAAAAATCCTTTATGTGCAGGTCAATCAATCGGACGTGTTGCAGGGCGTATTAATCAAGGGAAAGTTAACCTTGATGGCAAAGAAATTCAGCTACAACAAAATGAAAAAGGAAACACTCTTCACGGTGGACCTCAAGGATTTCATCAGCAAATCTGGACTGCATTTATCGAAGCTGGTCAAAATGCGCTTAGTGTGGTGATGACTTATGACGCTAAAGAGGAAATTGACCATTTCCCAGGAGATATGCAGGTAGAAGTGCGATTTACGCTAGACAATGCAAATCGTTTTACGATTGTTTATACGGGCAAAAATACTACTAAAACAACGCTTTTTAACCCAACCAACCATGTTTATTTTAACTTGGGAAATCGTCAAGATTTAAGTCAGCACACCTTCACTTTGGCAGCAGACCATTATTTAGAGACTCGTGATGATTTGATTCCGACAGGAAAATTCATTGACGTTGCTGGCACAGCTTATGATTTTCAAACTGGGCAAAACCTTGGAGAGGCTATCGCTGATACAGGCGGGCTTGACGATGCTTTCTTGGTAAATGCTTCGCTTGATAAACCTTGTGGAGAATTGAAAGATGAGGAAAGTGGCGATTCTGTTCACCTTTATTCTGACCGTGATGCTTGGGTCGTTTACAGCATGGGTGGTATTCCTGAAGGTATTTATCCAGCGCGTGATAAGGGCAAAATGGCTAAAGAATTTGAATCCTTAGCACTTGAAGCACAATTTCTCCCAGATGCTATTAATCATGATAATTTTGGTGACATTACCCTGCAAGCAAATGAGGAGAAAAGCTACACAATCGCTTTTGAGTATCATAAAGGATAATATCGTTTTACAAACTCAGTTAAAAAGAGATTTCTGTTTGGAATCTCTTTTTATTATTTATAATTGATTCTTGCATTATGATTGAGAAAATCCAGTCAGAGCAAAATAGTTGTGTGAAAACACACTTTGTAGTAGCATAACGTTATACAATTCTACATACTGTATTCCAACATCGAAGTAATATAGTATGACGAATTAGAAAGGAAATGTAAATAATGATTGAAATTACATTTTTAAACGCAGGAAACCAAGAACGAGTGGTGACGTTTGACTCATACGAGGAATTCGAACGTTCACAGCAAGCTTGCTCAATCGATATTGCTGACTATTACAAAGTCACTAAGGTCGTTTATAATGGTCATGTACTGGACTATTCAGGAAATTATGGCAACTTATTTTACTACTTTTTAAAACAAGATTTAACACAGTATCGTATTTAACGACGTTTTTCATTTATGAATAAAGACGACCAGCAGACCGTCAAAAATTTATGATAAAATCGCAATAAATCGATTTTAGAACAAGCAAAAAGCCCCAAACAAAGGGCTTTTTCTTATGATGTTTAGTCCTCCCTATAGGGCTCGAACCTATGACCCATGGATTAAGAGTCCACTGCTCTACCAACTGAGCTAAGGAAGGATAAGAAGCTGTATTGGCACCGTGATTCACGATTTGTATTGAACCCGCAATCTACAAGCAGGTGGGCAACTCGCTTCTCCTTAGTTGCTTCCGCGTGTAACGGCCTGCATACTGGAGAAAGACTACTGTTTCCCGAAATACAAATATTTAGTCGGTCAACACATTGATGTGAATTCGTATGCCACAGCAATAACCTATATATCTATAATAGCATTTTTAAAAAATATTTCAAGGGCAAATCTTATTTTTTAGAAAGCGGTTTTCTTTTTAAGCATTAGCCAAATTTCAAGTTCAAATTAGCCAGTCTGTAAAAACTCTTTAGGAGATTTATAATTGAATAGTTTCTTTGGATAGTTGTTAATCCAGTTTTCAATAAATGCGACTTGTTGTTGAGTCGCATTTTTGCTTCCCTTAGGCAACCAACGCCGGATGAGTCTATTATGATTCTCATTAGTACCACGCTCCCAAGAAGAATACGGGTGGGCATAGTAGATATGAGTAGGGTCAAAAACTTCTGCTAAACGACTGAACTCAGCCCCGTTATCAGCTGTGATAGAGTTCATTTGATAATCCTTGAGGATTGCTTTCAGAGCTTGATTGACTGAAAACGCGGACTTATCGGGAATGAGTCGAATGATTTGATAACGACTCTTTCTATCGGTTAGAGTCAACAGACACTCGTTTTTTGCCCGTGTTTGAATAACTGTATCAATTTCAAAATCACCGATATTCTCACGCTTATTAATGCTTTCTGGTCGTTCCTCAATAGACTTTCCAGCTGGCTTAAAATTGGGACTAGCATGCTTTTTCTTAGCTTTCTCTTGTCGAGGATAAAGCATATCAGCCTTGGTCAATCCTAAGTGTCCATGATGAATCCAGTAGTAAATGGTAGAGATGGGAACAGGTATCCCTTTTGACTTTATCATCATCTCGGGAGAGTATTTCTGTTCGATGTAGTGAGTTATCTTTTCTTTGAGTCCCTTGGTTAGGGAGACTTGTTTAACAGAACGTTTGCGATTGTTTTGATAGGCTTTTTGAGCAAAATCAGCTGAGTAGATCACTTCAAATTTTCCTTTACGCACTTGTTGTCTAACCTGACCACGTTTGACTTCGTTGTGAATGGTTTGAGGAGCTTTAGCTAATCTCCTAGCGATTTCACGGTTTGAGAGCCCTTCTTGAAGCCAACGTTCAATCATTCTACGTTCAGTTAGTGTTAAATGTTTACTTTTTGGTGTATAATAGTTTTGCATCTCAGAGTCTTTCTAATTGTTGTTGTGGTGATTACAATTATATCTCTCTGAGATGTTTTTTGATACCCTTAGGTGGCTAACTTCATTTTAGAACTTTCCTTTTTAAGCATTAATGAAAACTATTAAAATGAGAAAGTACCATATTATCATTATTTAGACAGTTCATCAATTCGCTCTTTGTTAGCACCGAGGGCACGCTCGTATTTCCCAGTTTGGTTAGCATCAAAATAATTTTTTTCGACTAACTTATCTGGTAAATACTGCTGTTTAACCCATTTTTCAGGATAATCATGAGGGTATTTGTAGCCTTGTGCGTTTCCCAAATCTTTGCTGCCAGCGTAATGTCCGTCGCGTAGATGGCGTGGAATTGGCAAATTTCCGTTTTGATGAAGGTCGCTGATAGCCTTGTCAATCGCTGTAATGGCAGAATTTGATTTTGGTGATAAGGCAAGGTCAATTACGACGTTGGCAATTAAGATACGTGCTTCAGGAAAACCAATTCTTTGGGCAGCATCAAGGGCCGTAACCGTATGAATTTGAGCGTCAGGATTAGCAAGCCCAATATCCTCGTAAGCAATCACAGTCAGCCTGCGAGCAAGGCTTGGCAAATCACCAGCTTCAATCAGACGAGCAGCGTAGTGCAGACTAGCATTGACATCAGAGCCACGAATGGATTTTTGCAAAGCTGACAGCACATCATAGTGACCATCACCATCTTTATCCATGGTAATATAACTGCGCTGCAAGCTATTTTCAACGGTGTCAAGGCTAATGTGGCGCAGCTCGTTATCATCTGCTTTGGTTGACATGACCGCTAAATCAAGCGAATTAAAAGCTGAGCGTAGGTCGCCGTTGGTTGCCGTTGCAATGAAATCAAGCGCATCGGCATCAATATCAACATCAAAGTCAAATCCGCGCTCTTTATCAGATAAAGCTGTTTGCAAAGCTGTCTTTATGTCATCAGTTGACAAAGGTTCTAATTCAAAAATTTGTACCCTTGAGCGAATGGCTGGCGTCACCGAAAAGAAAGGATTTTCAGTTGTTGCCCCAATCATGATAATATTGCCATTTTCAAGTAAAGGTAGCAAGAAATCTTGCTTGGTTTTATCTAAGCGGTGAATTTCGTCAAGCAGTAAGACTAAACCGCCAGAAAATTTAGCTTCCTCGGCAATTTCTTGCAGGCGCTTTTTGCTGTCTGTTGTAGCGTTGAACGTCCGAAAAGCGTATTTGGTTGTTCCTGCGATAGCGCTAGCGATTGAGGTCTTCCCGATACCAGGAGGACCGTAGAGAATCATTGATGACAGCATATTGGCCTCCACCATACGGCGAATGATTTTTCCATCACCGACTAGATGCTTCTGCCCAATCACTTGGTCAATATTCTTAGGGCGCATTCGCAAAGCGAGATTATTTGGCATGAATATCCTCCAGATAATAACTGTAAACGAGGTCATCAACGTAAGTATGGTTTAGGTAAAATTGATTTTTCAAAATAGCCTCTTGTTTAAAGCCTAATTTTTCGTAGAATATGCAGGCTTTTTCATTTGATGATAGCACATGAATGAGAACTTTTTGGTAGCCGTCAGCTTTTGCTATATCAAAGAAAGTTTGGATAAGTTTGCGTCCGATACCTTGACCGCGCGTTTTTTCAGAAATGGTAATGCCAAAGGTTACCACGTGATGACCGCTAGGGAAAGGATAATAAGTATGGTAATCAAGAACACCTAAAATATCCTGATTTTCTTCAGCGACAAGATAATGTGTTCCATTTTCAAAATCTTTGATGATTTTATCCTTATTTGCAATAGGTAGCGGAGCTGGTGTGTTAATTGCATTCCATGTTTGGTTTTCTAGTATAACCACTTGTTCAACATCTTCTAGCTCCATTGGTCGTATTTGCATGTCATTTCCCCTTAAGTATGATAAAATAATTGTAACACAAAAGAAGATTGGAAGAAATTTTTAATGGCTAAATTTGGCTTTTTATCAGTATTAGAAGAAGAAATGGACAAGTACTTCACGTTTGATTATGCTATTGATTGGAATAAGAAAAATCATGCGGTGGAAGTGACTTTTATTTTGGAAGCGCAGAATCAATCTGCGGTTGAAACTGTGGATGACCAAGGTGAAATCAACAACGACGACATCGTTTTTGAAGATTATGTGCTTTTTTACAATCAAGCAAAATCAAAAGTTGATGAAGATGATTATTTGGTGACTATTCCATTTGATGCCAAAAAAGGCTTTTCACGTGAATTTTTAGCTTATTTTGCTGAAACATTGAACGACGTAGCAACCAAAGGTCTTGATGATTTAATGGACTTTTTAGCAGACGAAAATGCGACTGACTTTGCACTCGAATGGGACACTGAAAGCTTTGAAAATGGGAAAGTAGCTCTGAAAGAAACAGAATATTTTGCTTATCCGAGGTATTGAGGTCTAATCGGATAAAACACAGGGAAGGGTTAGTTAATATCTCGAACTGAATATATTTCAAATAAAAAGCAAGAAAGGAAAAGGATAAGTGTTTGCTTTGAGCACGAACTTATGACCTTTTAATACAGATAGAAAGGAAAAAGGGGGCAGGTAATTTTAAACTGAACCCGCCCGAAATACTGTGCCAAAAAGATAAAGTTCCCCTAGACGCAAGCGTCATCGGTGACTTTCCTATTTTGGTTTTGTATTTTACGGGCTTGGTATCTTAATTATGGACAAATGGCAAGAGTTAACTGTTGAGGTTTTACGTGATGCAGAAGAAGCTGCATCGAATATTTTGATTGAATTAGGTAGTCAAGGTGTGGCGATTGATGATAGTGCGGACTATTTCGGTCATGTTGGCAAATATGGCGAAGTATTTCCAGAAATCAAACAAGTGGAAACTGTTAAAATCACAGCTTACTACCCAGAAAATGTTGATATTGAGGCTGTTGAAAAAGAAGTGGCTGACCGCTTAGCGGAATTGACTGATTTTGGCGTTGATGCTGGTGATGTTCACTACGCAACGCAAGAATTGGCAGAGCAGGATTGGGCAGAAAACTGGAAAAAATATTATGAACCAACGCGTATCAGCTATGATTTGACAATCGTTCCAAGTTGGACCGATTATGAAGCTAGCGAGGGTGAGAAAATAATTCGTCTCGACCCTGGTATGGCATTTGGTACAGGAACTCACCCAACCACAAAAATGAGTCTTTTTGCGCTCGAGCAGGTGCTTCGTGGTGGTGAAACGGTCCTTGATGTCGGTACTGGTTCAGGTGTGCTTTCGATTGCAAGTTCACTACTTGGGGCAAAAGACATTTACGCTTATGACCTTGACGAAGTAGCAGTGCGCGTGGCACAAGAAAATATTGATTTGAACGCTAATACTGAAAATATCCACGTGGCTACTGGAAATCTTTTGCAAGGTGTTGGCATTCAAGCAGACGTTATCGTGGCAAATATCCTTGCGGACATTTTGGTCAATATGACAGAAGATGCTTATCGTCTTGTTAAAGATGAAGGTTACCTTATCATGTCAGGCATTATTTCTGATAAATGGGATATGGTTCGTAAATCAGCTGAGGACGCAGGTTTCTTCCTTGAAACACACATGGTTCAAGGCGAATGGAATGCTTGTGTTTTCAAAAAAACAGATGATATTTCAGGTGTAATTGGAGGATAAATGCAACAGTATTTTGTAGCAGGACAAGCTCAAGATGTCGTTACAATCACAGATAAAGATACGATTAAGCATATGTTTAACGTCATGCGTTTGACAGAAAACGACGAAGTTGTCCTTGTCTTTGATGACCACGTGAAGCGTTTGGCAAAAGTCATTGATAGTGCTGAACACCGTTTTGAAATCATTGAAGAACTAGATAGCAATGTTGAATTGCCTGCTGAGGTGACGATTGTCGCAGGATTTCCAAAGGGTGATAAATTGGAATTTCTAGCACAAAAAGGGACTGAACTTGGTATGGCAAAGCTCTGGGCATTTCCAGCGGATTGGTCAGTGGTCAAATGGGACGGCAAAAAATTAGCCAAAAAAGCCGATAAGCTGGCAAAAATCACACTAGGTGCTGCGGAACAAAGCAAACGTAATGTGATTCCAGAAGTTACTCTTTTTGAGAAAAAAGAAGCTTTTTTAGCAGAACTTGAGCAATTTGACAGGATTTTTATTGCTTATGAGGAATCAGCCAAGGAAGGTGAGACGGCTGTTCTAGCGCGTGAATTGTCACAAATGAAAGCAGGAGAGAAAATTCTTTTTATCTTTGGACCAGAGGGCGGCATTTCGCCAGAAGAAATCGAAACATTTGAATTAAAAGGTGGTTTGAAAATCGGTTTAGGACCACGTATCATGCGCGCTGAAACCGCACCGCTATATGCTTTAGCGAGCGTTAGCTATGCCTTGGAATTGATGAAGTAGCTAGAAACCTAGGTTGTTAACAATTTATAATGGAAAACACTGTTATAGGTGTTTTCTTTTTATTTACTCATTTTTTACTGGTACTTGTGAAGGTTTTGGGTTGACAGCGCTTTAAAAAGTTTTTATTCTAGATATATACAAATTACAAATAAGGATAATATAATGGCAACAATTAAGGATGTCGCAAGGGTTGCGGGGGTATCAACGTCTACAGCTTCACGTGCTCTGCATGATAGTAGTATGATTAGCGAGGCGACTAAAAGGCGTGTGCGTCGTGCGATGAAAGAACTGGATTATTCTCCAAACTATTCGGCACAAAATCTAGTCAATCGTACAACCAATACAATAGGGGTTATTTTGCCCGTGCGAGAAAGTCAGGATTCACTTGGAAATAACCCATTTTTCATGCAAATTATTCAAGGTATTTCAAGCGTGTGTAGCGAGAATGACTACATGGTCAGCTTGGCAACAGGACGAACAGATGACGAATTGCAAAAAAATATCCAAACCTTAATTCGTAGCGGCAACATCACTAAGCTTATTTTTCTTTATTCAAGAAAAGCAGATCCAGTTTTTGAATTTGTCAAACAAGAAAAGAAGGTTTCTTGTGTCGTCGTTGGTCGTTCTTACGAAGATGCTCCGCAAAAAACGGTGCGTTTTGTCGATAATAATAATGACCAAGCTGGTAAAGACGCAACGACATTCATGTTAGTCAAAGGTTATAATCATCTTGTTTTTGCCTATACTGATATGGATGAATTAGTGCAAACCGAACGTTATCAAGGTTACTGTGAAGCCTTGCAAGAATATGATAAAAAAGGGAGTGCATTGCAATTATCACGTTTAAGTGATGAGGAGAATGCGGTGAAGTTGCAGACGTTTCTTGCTGAAAATCCTCAGACAGAAGCTTTTGTTGCCTGCGATGACATCATGGCTATTCGTTTGCAACGTTTATTCAAAGATAACAACCGTGAAAATCATTATGCCATGATTGGCTTTAACAATTCATTGATTACAGAAATTGCAAGCCCTGCCTTGACTTCCGTGGATATTTTTCCATATGAATTAGGAGAAAATGCCGCTAAATTATTATTAGCTGATCCTAAAAATCTGACCGAACAAATAGTTGTTATTCCACATAAAATCATTGAACGCGAATCAACACCAGATTTGGGTTAACAGCTTTTACCAACTGAACCTCCGCTGGAGGTTTTTTTGCAAAGGAGGTGTTTCTTAAGTACCCTTTTTAAAAAAATCCGGAAAACGCTTTACAAATTAGAAATACGTGTTATAATAAAATCATCAAAATAACGCAAACGTTTGCGCAAAATTAAAACAAAGCTTAAATCAATTCTTTAAAGAAGTTGAAAAATATAAGTGGCATTATTTTTCATAAATTAAAGCAAATGGTTTCTTAGCAAATGGTTTAAGGAGTATTTCATGAAGAAGGCATTTAAAAATTTAACCAGCTTCGAATTTTGGCAAAAATTCGGAAAATGCTTGATGGTTGTTATTGCTGTTATGCCAGCAGCAGGTTTAATGGTTAGTATTGGGAACTCACTTCCGCTAATCAATGCAGACTCAGCCCTTCTTGCTACGGTTGGTAATGTTATTGCTCAAATCGGATGGGGAATTATCAATAATCTTCACATCCTCTTCGCATTAGCAATTGGTGGTAGTTGGGCAAAAGAACGTGCTGGTGGTGCGTTTGCAGCAGGTATCGCATTTATTCTCATCAACCTTATCACAGGTCACGTTTATGGTATTTCACTTGATATGATTGCTGATGGTACAAGTACAGTTCACAATGTTCTTGGTGGCAAAATGCTTGTAGCTGACTACTTTGTCAACGTTCTTGGTCAACCTGCTCTTAATATGGGTGTGTTTGTCGGTATTATCTCTGGGTTTGTTGGGGCAACAGCTTACAATAAATACTATAACTACCGCAAATTACCAGACGTTCTTTCATTCTTTAATGGTAAACGCTTCGTACCATTTGTTGTTATCTATCGTTCAGTTCTTGTTGGTTTGTTCATGTCTCTTGTTTGGCCAATCATTCAATCAGGAATCAATGGATTTGGTATGTGGATTGCATCTTCACAAGATTCAGCACCATTTTTAGCACCTTTCTTATATGGCACTTTGGAACGTTTGCTTCTTCCATTTGGACTTCATCATATGATTACTATCCCAATGAACTACACATCACTTGGTGGTACTTATGAAATTTTGACAGGGGCTCAAAAAGGAACAGAAGTTTTTGGTCAAGACCCACTTTGGTTAGCATGGGTAACAGACCTTATCAATCTGAAAGGGTCTAATGCTTCAGCTTACCAAGATCTTTTAACAAATGTAACACCAGCTCGCTTTAAAGTTGGGCAAATGATTGGTGCAACGGGTACACTTATGGGAGTTAGCCTTGCTATGTATCGTAATGTTGACCCTGACAAGAAGAAAAAATACACTGCTATGTTCATCTCAACGGCAGCAGCAACATTTTTAACAGGTGTTACTGAACCAATTGAATACATGTTTATGTTCGTTGCAATGCCACTTTACGTTGTTTATGCAGTCGTTCAAGGGGTGACATTTGCTTTAGCTGATTTAGTTAACCTTCGTCTTCATTCATTTGGTAATATTGAACTTTTAACACGTACGCCTATGGCTCTCAAAGCTGGACTTGGCGGTGATTTGATTAATTTTGTCATCTGTTGTATTTTATCAGGAGTTGTGATGTACTTTATTGCAGACTTCATGATTAAGAAATTCAACTTTGCTACTCCAGGTCGTAATGGTAATTATGACGATATGGATGATGACCAAGCTAGTGCATTAGCAGACGGTGCTAGTGTCTCTGCAGATTCACAAATCGTTCAAATCATTAATCTCCTTGGTGGACGCGATAACATCGAAGATGTTGATGCTTGTATGACTCGACTTCGTGTTACAGTCAAAGATGTCGCTAAAGTCGGTGATGAGGACACTTGGAAAAAGGCTGGCGCTATGGGACTTATCATCAAAGGTTCAGGTGTTCAAGCGGTTTATGGACCAAAAGCGGATATTTTGAAATCTGATATCCAAGACCTTCTTGATTCTGGCGCAGAAATTCCAACTGTCAACTTGTCAGAAGTTGAAGGAAACGATGTTACAAAAGTTTCTTATAAAGGTGTGACAGAAGATGTCAATGCAGTTGCAGATGGTGATGTAAAACCTATCACAGAAGTTAAAGACCCTGTCTTTGCTGGTAAAATGATGGGTGATGGCTTCGCTGTTGAACCAGAAAATGGCAATATTTACGCACCAGTTTCAGGTATTGTAACAAGCGTTTTTCCAACAAAACACGCCTTTGGTCTATTAACAGACAATGGACTTGAAGTTCTTGTTCACATTGGTTTAGATACTGTTGCTCTTAATGGAGTACCATTCTCAGTTAAGATTACAGAAGGTCAACGTGTTAAAGCTGGTGAGCTTTTGGTGGTAGCTGATTTAGCAGCTATTCGTTCAGCAGGTCGTGAAACAACAATTATTGTTGCCTTCACAAATACAGCAGAAATCAAAGCAGTCAATTTAACCCAAACAGGAAAAGTTTCTGCTAACACACCTGTTGCCAAAGTAGAACTTTAAGCTGATATTACTCATATGAATAAGAGATGTTTAGGTTAAATCTAAATAAAAGGGAGTCTGAGACAGGAATCATGGACTCTCCTTTGACTTGAAGGGAACAGATATGGCTAAATTTTTAACACTTAATACGCATTCTTGGTTGGAGGCAAATTCATTAAAGAAATTATTCGACTTGGCAGAAACGATTTATAGTGAAAATTATGATGTCATTTGCCTTCAAGAAATTAACCAAGATATTCGTGGACTGTTAACCAAAGAAGTTGATGGCTATGAAAAATTACCAGGAAGCCCAGCTTTGCATCGCGATAACTACGCTTTACAACTCGTGAATTATCTGAGAAGTCAAGGACGATATTATTATTGGTCTTGGGCATATAATCATATTGGATACGAAAAGTACAATGAGGGTGTTGTTATTTTATCAAAAACACCTATCAAAGTGAATGATATTCTGGTATCTGATGTTGATGACGAAACTGATTTTCACACAAGACGTGTTCTTGTTGCGGAGACGGAAATTGATCAGAAACCAATTACGGTTGTTAGCTTACACATGTCTTGGTTTGGTAAAGGCTTTGAAAGTGAATGGCAAAAGTTGGAGACAGCGCTGCTTGATTCCCCCAAACCATTGGTACTCATGGGTGATTTTAACAACCCAACGGATACTGCTGGCTATGATATGATTTTAAACAGCCCACTTGATTTACAAGACAGCCACAAAGTGGCTAAGAAAGTCCAAGGCGACCATACGATTATTGAAGACATTGACGGCTGGGAGGGCAATAAACAATCCCTCAAAGTTGACCATGTTTTCACAAGTAAAGGTATTGATATTCTATCATCAACCGTCACATTTGACGGCGGTGAGGCACCAATCGTTAGTGACCATTTCGGTCTTGCCGTTGAGCTTAACTACTAATAACACTACCTCCTAATTTATTTGTTTGTTTTTACACAATCGCTCCTGATTTCAGGGGCGATTTTAGGTATTATGGATCCGCAATAATAGCATTAAAATAATCAATGATTAATTACGGAGAAAAGATGAGGGCATTCAATGTAGAAATTGAGGAAGTGCTTCAAAGAATTGTAAAAGTTGAGGCAAGAGATGAAAACGAAATTTTAAAATTGGTAAGCAAACAGTACAGTCAAGAAAATATTGTCCTAGACGAAAATAATTATAAAGGTCACGAACTTAGGGTTATATCCGAATAGAGAACGATAAAAGAGTGAACATAACATTCACTCTTATTTTTTGTATTCAATTTTTACTCCACAATTGGGCTTTTTAGGTAAGCATCAACGAGGCGTTCTGTTGCTTGGACAGAGTCAATGTGTGTGCGTTCGTATGAGTGACTTGATTCGATACCAGCTCCAAAAAGGGCGTGTTTGACTTCAGCACCTGCACGAAGAGCAGCAGAAGCGTCACTACCATAATACGGATAAATGTCCAATTTGTAAGGAATCTTATTGTCATTTGCTAATTTGACAAGATGTTGGCGCAATTCATAGTGATAAGGTCCTGAACCGTCTTTGACACAGATTGACACACTGTATTCATCTGTTTGTTGGTCGTCTCCCATTGCTCCCATATCGACCGAAAGGTATTCAACAGTTTCAACCGGGATACTCGAATTCGCTCCATGACCAAGTTCTTCAAATGCTGAGAAGTAGAAGTGTGTCGTGTATGGCAAAGTAATGTTTTGCGCTTTATATTCTTTAAGCAATTCAATTAAGATAGCTGCTGACACTTTGTCATCTAAGTGACGTGATTTGATAAAACCTGATTCGGTAACGACAACACGTGGGTCAAATGAGATAAAGTCACCAACTTCGATACCAAGAGCGCGTGTTTCTTTCTCATTTGTTACTTTTTCATCAAGGCGAACTTCCATGTTAGTTTGGTTGCGCTCAGCCGTACCAGCATCTTTATAAACGTGTACAGATGTTTGGTGCATAAGGATTGTACCACTGATTTTCTTGCCATTTTTAGAAACGTGAACGGTACAATTTTCTCCCTCAATAGCGTTGTAAACAAAGCCACCGATAAGGTCCATTTTGAGCCGTCCATCAGGTTTGACAGCGCGAACCATAGCACCAAGTGTATCCAGATGAGCAGTCACTACACGGTGCTTGCTATCATTTTTACCTGTGATTGTGACCATAACTCCGCCTTTATTCGTGCGAACAGGCGCATAGCCAAAGCTTTCAAGTTCAGCAATCACATAATTCATAATGTGACTTGTGTAGCCAGTAGGTGAAGGGATATTTGCAAGTTTTGTAATATAATCAACTGTTGTTTTCATGAGTTCTCCAATTAAAATTTAGTAGTCATATTGATGATAAAATACGCGATATCATCTATGTTATTATACCATGTCTGCTAAATTTAGTTGAGAAAGGGTTGTATGTATTTAACTAGGATTGGCAAATCCTTGGTGTTGCTTCACAATAATCTCTGCTAGGCGCTCAATATCAGAGCTTGTTCCTCGTAATTCAAAATCACCCAACATCGGAAAACCAAAACGTTTGGCGTACTGTTTGGCTGTCAGGCAATACTGTTCGTTGAAATTCCGATTGCCAGAACCAATAATACCAAAACAATGTTTGTAGTTGTCATGAGCAGCAATAAAATCACCTAGCGGATTCGTCAAGATTTCAACATCACCTGAATCAATACCATTACCACCTTCAAGATAGGTTGGCAAAACAGCAACAAAAGGTGTCGTGATTGGAAATGTTTCATGATTGAGTTCCTTGATATTAATGGTTTGTGTATCTAGGGAATAATGGTTCAGTAAGTGTTCAGTTAATCGTTTTACAAAGCTTTGTGTGTTACCGCTTAAACTGATATAAACAATGCTTAATGGAGCTAATCTTTTTTCTTGTGACATAATAACCATCCTACTATATATTGTGCTTCTCATAGTAATATAACACAATATATGGTTATAGACAAGAATTTATCTCTGAAATTTATATGATTTAGAAAGCGTTCAAATTTTTAAAAGTTTGAACTTTTAAAAATAAAAGACTATACATTTTAAGATATATATGATATACTTTTAACAAAGATGTTGGGGAGCGTAAAACATCTTAAACAATTATTTTATATTCTATTCTAAAAGGGAGAATGATTATGTCAAAAGCATTGATTATCTGTGTAGCTGGAATGTCATCATCACTAATGGCCCAAAAAACAACAGACTTTTTCGAAAAACAAGGTAAAGACATCACTGTAGAAGCTATCAGCTCTAACGAAGGTGAACAAGTTATTACTGATGCAACCTACGATTTGTATCTAGTTAGCCCACAAGCTGGTATGTATTATAACCAATTTGCAGCTGCTGGTGAAAAATCAGGTCGTCCAGTTGTTAAAGTTCCACCACAAGCTTATGTTCCAATCCCAATGGGTGTTGAGAAAATGGCTAATCTTATCGTAGAAAACATTTAATGAGGTGTTGTTAGAGATGACTGAAGAAGAATTGCAACTTGCTGCTTTTGAAATTATCTTGCACAGCGGTAACGCCCGCACTTCTGTTCACGAAGCATTTGCTAAAATGAAAGAAGGCAAATATGACGAAGCAAAAGAAAAACTAGATGCTGCTGATGCAGAACTTTTGGGAGCACATCATGCTCAGACTGATTTGTTACAGAAATATGCAAGCGGTACCGAAGTTAAAATCGAGATTATTATGGTTCACGCACAAGATCATTTGATGACTACAATGACTTTGAAAGAAGTTGCGGTGGAAATGATCACATTGTACCAACGACTCGATGAAAAATAAGGAAAAAAACAGTCCATCGGACTGTTTTTTCACGAGCCTAGAAACTAACAAGCGAGTCAAGTCCATCGGACTGTTTTTTTCATTGTCTAACCCTTGTACACCCAACACAATTTATTTTATCGTTTGAAACACGAGAACAATTTAATCATCCAAAAAGAAGGTAGAAAGTCTTCTTTTTGGATATTTCTCTGTTCAGTCTTAGGCTATAACAACATCAAATAATTTATACTCGCTGTTCCTTGTCAATATTCTCAAAATCAAGCAAGCTTAGTAAAATTTGAAGTTTGTTTTTGAAAAAATAAATTTGGCTACGCTTATAAAAAATTTGTGTATAGCAAATCCCTCTCCTATGCAGAAGAGGGGTGGAATCTAGTAAATAGTTTTAAATGGATAAAAAGAATTTGTTAAGTTAATTTTCATTGGCTGGGTGAAAATCATGAAGTAGAAATTTATTAGGAGTATTTGAAATCAAATAATATTAGAATATTAAATGATTATTCTTCAAATCCATTATCAACAGTAACGTGTTTAAACCATTCGCCAGATTTTTTAATGGTCTTAATTTGTGTGTGAATATTGTTTGAAATAAATCCATAACGGTTGCGGTAAGCATTCATCCAAGACCAGCAATCGATTGGTGTCCAGAGGTGATAACCGAAACAGTTTGAACCTTCTTCGATTCCTCGGTGGAGACAAGCGAGGTGTTCTTTGATGAAGTCAATACGATAATCATCTTGAACTTGTCCGCTTTCGTCCATGAAGCGTTCTTCACGAGAAACACCCATACCATTTTCAGAAACAAACCAAGGGATGTTTTTGTAGTTGTCGCGAATGTTGATGGCAATATCGTAAATAGCTTCTGGGAAGATTTCCCAGCCTTTATCAATATTCATGCGACGACCAGGCATGTTGTACTCGTCATAGTAACGACTTGGCAACCAAGCACCGACAGAGTTAGGCGCGATGTCTGGAGCTTTCACACGATTTGGATGGTAGAAGTTAACACCCAAGAAATCAACAGTGTTGTTTTTGAAGATTTCAGCATCTTCAGGTTCTGTTTGCCAGATAACACCATCTTTTTCTAATACAGCTTCTAATTCTTCTGGGAAATGTCCGTTGATAGCTGGTTCAAGGAACATTTTGTTGTTCCAAAGTTCAGCAAAGTGTGCTGCCGCTTGGTCATCTTCAGAATCAGAGGCGGCGTAAGTTGGTGTTAAGTTCAAAATAGTACCAATGCGCCCCCCATCTTTGTCTAAGCCAAGTTCTCGGAATTTAGCGATAGCTTTTGCGGAAGCAATATTCAAGTTATACGCAACTTGAACTGCCTTCTTACCATCGACTAATTTTGGATAATGGAATTGGTAAAGATATTCACCGTCAACAACAACCATTGGTTCATTGTGTGTTGCCCAATCTTTAACGCGGTCACCGAATGCTTTGAAAGCTTGTTCAGCAAATCCAACGTAAAGATCAACAACATGGCGTGATTCCCAACCACCATATTTATGATAAAGTTCAACAGGTAAATCGAAATGGTGAAGGTTCATGATTGGACGAATACCATTTTCGATGAAGCAATCAATAACGTTATTATAGAAATCTACTGCATCCTGGTTGACAGTATTTGTTTCAAGGTCATCAATAAGACGTGTCCATTGAATAGAAGTACGAACACTATTGAGTCCTACTTTTTTCATCAATGCAATATCTTCTTTATAACTGTTATAGAAGTTAGAGGCTGTGTCAGGCCCTACTTGATCATAAAAAGTTTCAGGTTCAATTTCATACCAATAGTCAAACATATTAGCGTGTTTCTTATCGAAACGCCCTTCGCTTTGAGGACCAGATGTAGCAGCGCCCCACCAAAAGTTTTCTGGGAATGTGTAAGTTGCCATTAGATTCTCCTTAAAATATTTTCATTTACAAATATAATTATACACCTTTTAAATAAAAAGACAATATTTTTTATAAAAAAGACTAGACATTTAATGATAAATAATATATAGTTATAGTGTAAAAACAATTAATGGAAAGAGGAGTATTTATGAACAAGTTTCTAGATGCTATCAGTGACAAACTTTTGCCTTTGGCAAACAAGTTAGGTTCTAACCGTTACCTAGCTATTTTACGAGATGCCTTCATGTTGGCGTTTCCATTGACTATGTTTGGTTCAATTGTCGTGGTTATTTGTAACCTTCCTTTTTTAAGCGATGATTTGAAATCGCTTTTGTCTGAACTTTTTGGTAGTGCACAAAGTGCAACAATGTCTATTATGACAGTATTTGTTACTTGGGGGATTGGTTATTATCTATCAAAATCTTATGATGAAGATGGTATTTTCGGTGGCGCCATTTCATTTGTAAGCTTCCTCCTATTGACACCATTCTTTACAACTACTGACAGTGGTGAACAAGTTTCAAATATTTTGAGCCTTGATCGTCTTGGTGCCAAAGGGATGTTCCTTGGTATGATCGTATCTTTCATTGCAACAGAAATTTACTGCCGTATCAGTAAAAAAGGTTGGCAAATTAAAATGCCAGACAGTGTTCCACCTGCAGTTGCTAAATCATTCGCAGCGCTTATCCCAGCTATTTTGACATTATCAATTTTTACAGCTCTTAATGCTATTGTAACAGTTGGTTTCAATACAAACCTTCATGATGTTATCTATAATGTCATCCAAATGCCTTTAGTGGGTCTAGGAAGTAGTATTTGGGCAACATTGATCGCAATCTTCTTTATCCAATTTCTATGGTTCTTTGGACTTCACGGACAAATCCTTGTTAACTCAGTAATGGATCCAATCTGGAATACATTGATGTACGACAACTTGGATGCTTATAAAGCTGGTGAACATATTCCACACATTATTTCTAAACCATTCATGGAAACATTTACTGTTGGTTTAGGTGGATCAGGTATGACTTTGGCAGTTGTTATCCTTATGGCATTTGTTATGAAGAAAAGACAATATCGTGATGTTGGCCGTTTGGCATTAGGTGCTGGTATCTTCAACGTTAACGAACCTGTTATCTTCGGTTTGCCAATTGTGTTGAATGCTACAATTCTTATTCCTTGGGTAATTTCACCAATCATCGTTACAGCGCTTAACTATTTCGTAATGGCAATTGGTCTTGTACCTGCTCCAACAGGTGTATCAGTGCCTTGGACTGTACCAGTATTCTTTAGTGGTATGATTGCTACAAACTCACTTGCAGGTGGACTTCTTCAAATCGTTGACTGTCTCATCGTCGGATTTATTTGGTATCCATTCTTACGTATGCTAGACAAACAACCTGATTCTGCGTTATAATAGAACTATAGTTTAAAAAAATTAGTCTATACAAGTATAGTAGGAGCGATCTATGTCAAAATATGAAGAGATTGCAAGTATTATTCGAACGAGGATTTCAGACGGTACTTATCCAATTGATTCAATGCTACCGATTCAATCGGACTTAGCAAAAGAATTTGGGGTAAGCCGTATGACAATCAAAAAGGCTATTGAGATGTTAACCATCGAAGGTTTGGTCCTTTCAAAACAAGGAAATGGAACAAAGGTTTTAAATTCTTCGTTTTGGGATAAGGAGGACTCAAAATTCCGTTTGAACAATTATAATGGGTTGAGCTATGATATGAAAGACGACCCTCGGAAATTGACAAGTAAAATCATTGAATTTACTGTCGAATTTCCAGATGCTAAAATAGCAGAGCGGCTCCAAGTTGATTCAGCAACACCTGTTTACAAAATTATCCGACTTCGTTTATTAGACGGTAAACCCTATGCTTTGGAACACACTCATATGTCTTGCGATTTAACACCTGGTTTGGATGATGATATCTTATTAACATCTGTTTATGATTACCTTTGGCATCAACTCGGTCTCAAATTTGCAGGTTCCTACCGACATATCACGGCTGAAAAGCCAGATCATTATGACAAAGATTATTTAGCCTGCAAAGATGATGATCCCATTTTGCAAGTCGAACAAGTTGTTTACTTGGAAAATGGGAGACCGATTGAATACTCTCGTAGTAGAAATCGTTTCGATACTAGAGGTTATTCATTATTGGATGTTAAGAACATTTAACTAAGAAACCCAAAAATGCTTTGGGTTTCTTCTTGGTGAACAAGCATATTTTGCTTGAAGGAAAGGAAAATTTTATGGCAGAACCATTATTTCTAAAGTCACAAATGCATGATAAAATCTGGGGGGGAACTAAACTTCGTGATGAGTTTGGTTATGACATTCCAACAGAAACAACTGGTGAATACTGGGCAATTTCAGCTCATCCAAACGGTGTTTCAATCGTAGATAATGGTACTTATAAAGGTGAAGGTCTAGATAAACTTTATCGTGAACACAAAGAACTTTTTGGCAATCCAAAATCTGAAGTCTTTCCATTATTGACAAAAATTCTTGATGCCAATGATTGGCTTAGTGTACAAGTTCACCCAGATGATGCTTACGCTCTTGAACATGAAGGCGAACTTGGTAAAACTGAGTGCTGGTATGTTATTGCTGCGGATGAAGATTCTGAAATTATTTACGGACACAATGCCAAATCAAAAGAAGAGCTTCGTCAATTGATTGAAGCTGGGAAATGGGATGATTTGTTAACAAAAATCCCTGTAAAAGCTGGGGATTTCTTCTACGTACCAAGTGGTACAATGCACGCTATTGGTAAAGGCATCTTAATTTTAGAAACACAACAATCAAGTGATACAACTTACCGTGTTTATGATTTTGACCGCCGTGATGCACAAGGCAATCTTCGTGACTTACACATTGAGCAATCAATTGATGTTTTAACAATTGGTGAACCTGCTAACAGTACACCTGTAACGATTGATGTTGACAACTTGAGTTCAAGCCTTTTGGTTTCAAATGAATTCTTTGCTGTTTATAAATGGGTGGTATCTGGTGTCGTTAATCTTACACAAACAGCACCATACTTGTTGGTAAGTGTTCTTTCAGGTCAAGGTAGCTTGAATATTGATAACCGTGTTTATAACATCAAAAAAGGTGACCACTTTATCCTTCCGAATGATGTTAAATCATGGGAATTTGATGGCGAGCTAGAAATTATTGCTAGTCACGCAAACGAAAAATAATTATTGTTCATAAATATGATTGAAACAAAGGGTTCTGGAGTGATTCCAGAACTCTTTTGTTATATTCTCACCTAGAAATAAATTCCGGTTTTAACTAGAACCATGTTATTGAGCAGTAGAATGATTTGCCGACAATTTAAATTGTTTTCGTTTTTAAAATGATGATATTGATAAATTGTGTTGGGGGTAATTGTTAGACAGTCTCCACTGGATACTTTATTCATGAGCCTAAAAAGTAAAAAGCGAATCGGTAATTTCGAAGAAATTCGATTTCTCAGTAAGTCTTAATTTCTTGTTTCTGACCTAAAGTGGTCTATTCCCAGACCATTTTGTGATACTTACTTCGTAAGCTTTATTTCCCGATTATAAAGGCTTCCCCGAACCTTTATAACCAACCCATACATGGCTCGAAAGATTTGGGGAAGCTTTCGAGGTGGGAAATGGAGTCAAGTGCAGCTTGATGTCAAAAGAGGGTTGTAAAAGCTTATTAGAACCCACTCAACTACTGCATCTTGTAAATAATAACTATATAAACAAAGAAGCTGGGTACTTTTATCCTAGTCTCATTATTATTCAGTTTCTTGGTGTATAAGCGACCTGCTTTTTTGTAATGTGTTAAGCGTGTGAGTTGATTTGTTTCCTCTGGTGTTAGGCTAGCGTAAGACATGATGATGACGTGGTCACCACTGTCATCATTAGAGTTTGCTGCAACGTCAAGAGCTTTACCACTATGTTTTGTGGTAACTTTGGAAGTATTTCCTGACATGATTTCGTCAGCTTTTACCCCTTGAGCTGATGCGAGACCGGCAACGACAGTTAGGGGCGCTAAAAATCCAACTAATGCTTTTTTCATAATGTTTTTTCTCCTCCCAAGAAAAGCGTTAGGACATAATGTCATCTCTGAATGTTATGAAATAATGTTTTTCAGAAAAAAGCCTCCTCCTTTACAAACTACTAGTAGATGTGTACAAAAATAATACAAAACTTTTAGGATGTGTTTCTAAAATGATTATAATACAATGTCTTAAAAGTATATATAAAATCAAAATAAATTTGAATTTTTAAAAATTATATAAGCCTTTTGTTATGTCACATAATGTAAAGAAACCAAGTTGCCCCTCGGTCAACTTATTGCAATAAAATAAAGCACAAAATATTTTCAACAAAAGTATATACTTTTGTGACATAAAGTGTTATACTGTAAGCGTAAACAAAAAAGAAGTTAAAATTAGGAGGAAGAACCTATGAAAAAAGGTTTGCTTACAATTGGGATGACTGCATTAGCAGCCGTGACATTAGTTGGTTGTTCAAGCGGAAGCAGTGATAGCGATGTTGAAACAATTACATTCATCAACCATAAGACCGATTGGGAAACTAACGGTAAATGGGATGAGTACATTGCAAAATTTAACGAGAAATATCCTGATATTAAAGTTGAAGTACAAACCATTACTGATTATGCAGGTCAAATGAAAACTCGTATGAACAGTAAAGAGTACGGCGACGTTTTAATGATTCCTGGTGATATTAGCCCGAAAGATTATGAAAACTTCTTTGAACCACTTGGTGACACAGAAGAATTATCAGAAAAATACTTAGGGCTTAATGACCGTTCATATGAAGGTGTTCAATACGGTATTCCGAGCCAAATGAATGCAACTGGTTTGGTTGTTAATAAGAAAGTCTTTGAAGATGCAGGTATTACAGAATTCCCTAAGACAACAGAGGATTTCATTGCTGCACTTAAGAAAATAAAAGAAAATGATAGTAGCATTGTCCCACTTTATACAAACTATGCTGCTGGTTGGACCTTATCTAACTGGGACTTCACGCGTCCAGGTGTATCAGGTGACCCTGATTTCACTAATGAAATGACTTCAGATACATCACCCTTTGATGAAGGTGACACAATGTACACTATCTACAACACTCTTTACACAGTAGCTAAAGAAGGGTTGATTGAATCTGACCCTACAACAAGTGATTGGGAACAATCAAAAGTTGACTTGGCAAATGGTAAAGTAGCTGTTATGGTACTTGGAAGTTGGGCAGTTCCACAAATTCAAAAAATCAATGAAGATAATGCGGACAACATTATGTTTGAAGCATTCCCAGTAACAGCATCTGATGGCAAACAATATATGCCAATCGGTGGTGACTACAACTACGGTATTAATGTTAACAGTAAACACAAAAAAGCAGCCCGAAAATTCATCGACTGGATGGTTAATGAATCTGACTACGCAGTTGACAATGGTGGTATTCCAACTGTGAAAGGCGCAGAATATCCAAAAGCACTTCAAGATAGTCAAGATGCGGGCGTTGAATTGATTGAAGAAAATCCAGCTCCAGAAGGTAAAGAGTCACTCTTTAGCGACATTAATAATGAATCTGAATTAGGTATCGGTTCTACTGATACTGAAAAACAACGTATCATTGACGCTGCTGTTGGAAATTCAAAAGAATCATTTGATGACATTATGAAAGACTTTAACACACGATGGGCTAACGCCATCAAGGTGGTTTCAGATAACTAAAATTCAATTTAGTGAGATGGGAAAGTTTGGGAGTCGAAAAATGTCTGGCTTCCTTACTTATGCTCATTTAGTGTTAAATATGCGAAAGCATCTTTGTCATGGTGGAGGTTATTATGACAAAAAGTAAATTGAGTAAAGAATGGGAAAAACGGATTCTTGTTTTCTCTTTCACCATTATTCCAGTTCTTCTGTTGCTTGTCTTTTCATATTATCCATTGATAAAAATGATCCAATACAGTTTGACAGATTGGAATGGCTATAGTCAAAATTCAAATTTTGTTGGGCTTGATAATTATAAAACGGTTTTAACAAATCCGAATTACTTTTCAGTTTTTAAAACAAGTCTCTACTACTTTATTGCAACATTTTTCCAATTAGGAATTGCACTGTTATTTGCTACGATTCTTTCATTCAAAGTGAAGTTTGCTAATTTTTGGAAAGGGATTTTATTCTTCCCATATCTTCTAAATGGTGTTGCGATTGGTTTTATCTTCCTTTATTTCTATAAAGGCGGTGGAACGCTTGATACGGTTTTGAAAGCTATTGGTCTTGGAGACCAAATCAGACTTTGGTTGGGAGACCGTTCAATCAATAATATCTCGCTTGCGTTTACATCTGTTTGGCGTTACACAGGGTTTAATTTCTTGGTGTTCTTAGGAGCGATTCAGTCTATTAACCCTGAAGTCTATGAAGCAGCTGAGATTGACGGTGCTAATCGCTGGAATCAATTTAGATACATTATCATTCCAAGTATTCGAAACATTGTCTTTCTTAACATTATCTTGGGTGTGAGTGGTTCACTAAGCGTCTTTGATATTCCATATATCATGACAGGCGGTTCAAATGAAACATCAACTTTCGTTATTCAAACCATTGATACAGCCTTCAAGTACAATAAAGTCGGTTTGGCATCGGCTATGGCAATCATTCTCTTGTTTATCGTTATTGTTGTTTCTGTGATTCAAAAGGTTGTTACTAGTGAAAGGAAGAATGTCTGATGAAAACGAAAAAAATAACAGTTGGAAAAATTCTTCAATACCTTATCTTGCTAATTGGAGCAACCGTTGCGATTTTGCCGATTTTGGTTGTCTTTATCGGCTCATTCAAATCAAATACTGAATTTTTGAGTACGGGTGTTTTGGAATTACCAAAATCACTAGATTTCTCAAATTATAAGACGGCTTTTGTGAATGGGCAAATGTTGCTCGGTTTTAAAAATACGTTGCTTATCTTTGTGGTTAGTATGGTTGGGAAATTGACTCTTGCCTCAATGTTTGCTTATGCGGTTAGTCGATTTGATTTTAAACTGAAAAAGCTTATCTTGACGCTCTTTATGTTGGCAATGCTGATTCCGAGTATCACTAGCCAAGTTGCAACTTTCCAAATCATCAATTCACTTGGATTGTTTAACAAAATTTGGTCAGTTATTTTGCTCAATTTGGGAACTGATGTTATTTCCGTCTATGTCTTTTTACAATATCTGGATGAAATTCCAATTTCTCTTGATGAATCAGCTTATCTTGACGGTGCTAGTCATTTTGGTATTTTCTGGCGCATTATTCTCCCAAATTTGAAAGCTCCGATTGTTACCATGTTAATTATCAGTGGTGTCGGTGTTTACAATGACTTTTACAATCCTTTCCTTTATATGCCAGACCGTAATTTGAAAGTTATTTCAACAGCGCTCTTTGCCTTTAAGGGACCTTACGGAACTAATTGGCCTGTTATTTTGGCAGGGGTTGTCATCGTTATTTTGCCAATTTTAATTGTCTTTTTATCACTTCAAAAGTACATCTACAATGGTGTTGCTGGTTCAGTAAAATAGAAAGATTTAGAAATTGTCTAGAAAGGAACAGCTATGACCGAAAAATCATCGCGTTTGATAGATGCTGTTAACTTAGTTTATACCGTCATGAAGGGCTCAGTGCTCTTCTGGCTGGCTTTGCTAAGTAGAGGTTTTGTTTATGGCTGGGTCTTTGCCATAAAGATAGTGTCTCTTTATTTCACTTCTGAAAATCCTCAGACGTTGCGATTTAGAGATTTGTTAAAGCAAAAAGAAAGTATTCCTTATGCTAAAGTGATTTCGGCTATGATGACTTTCTTCTTTAGCTTGGGATTGACTGGTTGGTTACTTAGTCTGGTCAATATCAGCCAGTTATCGTTTGCCATGTTTTATATTGGTGGGCTTGCTTGGCTAGTCTGGTTAGTTATCGTGATTTATTACGTTAAAACACAGTCGTCAAGCGGAGAAAATCAGTTTTATCAAAGCCTTCTTGAAATGAAACAGGACTTTCAAAAGGTTATTTTAGCCTTTCTTCTTGCTTTTATCTTTGTGTGGTTAACATTAACCAAAACAATGTTGGGCTGGTTATTGTTCCCAGGAATTTATTTTTATCTTGTTGGACGTATTCAAAAAGTACAATTTAAAGGAGTCAAGTCATGATTCTCATTAATGAGGAAGAACTTTCTTTTCATTTGACCAATGGAAAAGTATCGTATGTGTTTAGAGTAATGGAGAGAACAGGGGTTTTAGAGCAATTATATTGCGGACCTGCCATTTCTGATTACGAATCGTTTACCTTTTTGATTGAGCGTGAAATTCGCCCAGGAAATAATCTTTATATGGGGTCGAGCTTAATGTCGCTTGAGCATATTAAGCAAGAGTATCCCGTATTTGGGACGACGGATTTTCGCTATCCTGCTTTAGAAATTCAATATCCGACGGGAGATTTGATTTCACATTTTCGCTATGTGGGCTATCGTATTGAAAAAGGAAAGACGGTAACGGGTGCTCTTCCAGGGACTTTTGGAAATGAAGAAGATGTTGAAACGTTGATTGTTTGTTTGAAAGATGACTATGCTGATTTAGAGCTTGAATTGCATTATGCGATTTATGCGAATTATCCTATCATTACGCGTCAGCAAAAAATCATTAACAAGGACACACAAACGGTCTCGATTAAACGTTTTGCTAGTTTTAGTTTAGACCTTCCAAATGAGAATTATGACTGGGTTCATTTAGATGGTGCTTGGGCACGTGAAAATCATTTGTCGCGTAGTTCCATTCAAAAAGGTATCCAAAATATTTCAAGCACGAGAGGGCACAGCAGTCATGTTCACAACCCTTTCCTTGCCATTTGTTCACCAGAAGCAACCGAAAATAATGGACAAGTATATGGCTTTAGTTTGATTTATAGTGGAAGCTTTTTAGCCCAAATTGAATTAGACAACTACAATACCCTACGCATACAAATGGGTATCAATCCCTTCCAGTTTGATTGGCAACTTTATCCAGGACAACTGTTCGAATCTCCTGAAGCTGTCTTGGTTGTGAACCAGTCGGGCTTTAATGGGATGAGTCAGGTTTTTCATGATTTTTATAAAGAACATTTAATACGAAGTTCATGGAAAAATAAAAAACGCCCTGTTTTACTAAATAGTTGGGAGGCGATGTATTTCGATTTTAATCAAGAAAAGATTTTAGAAGTGGCTGAGGAAGCCAGTAAATTAGGAATTGAACTTTTTGTCTTGGACGACGGTTGGTTTGGCAAGCGAAATAGTGACACGGGTTCACTTGGTAATTGGACGGAAAACAAAGAAAAATTACCAGACGGACTTGCTTATTTAGCTAAGGCTATCAAAGAAAAAGGAATGTTATTTGGGCTTTGGTTTGAGCCAGAAATGGTCTCTGATGATACTGATTTGTTTAAAGAACATCCAGGTTGGGTCATTGGCAATCCAGAAAAAAACATTTCGCATGGTCGTAATCAATTTGTGCTTGATTTTGGCAATCCAGAAGTGGTCGAAGCAATTTACAATCAAATGGCACGTTTGTTATCAACGGTGCCGATTGATTACATTAAGTTAGACATGAACCGCTACATTTCAGAAAGTTTTTCAAGTCATTTGCCAAGTAAACAGCAAGGTGAGGTTAACCACCGTTACATCTTGGGTGTTTACAGCTTATACGAAAAACTAAATCAGGCATTTCCTGATGTTCTTATTGAATCTTGTGCGGGTGGCGGGGCACGTTTTGACCCTGGAATGCTTTATTATTCGCCACAAATCTGGACAAGCGATGATACGGACGCGGTGGAACGTTTGACTATTCAATGGGGGACTTCTATGGTCTATCCGTTATCAACCATGAGTGCCCATGTTTCAGCGGTGCCTAATCATCAAGTCGCACGTGTGACATCACTTGATATGCGAAAAGACGTTGCCATGTTTGGTGTCTTTGGCTACGAATTAAATCCATTAGCTTTGACAGAAGAGGAAAAAGAAGCTGTAAAAGCGCAGATTAAAGAATACCATACCTATCAAGAATTGATTCAAAATGGTATTTTCTATCGCTTGGATTTGATGGACAAAAACCATGTCGGCTGGCTGGTTGTCAATAAAGAAAGAACAGAAGCTTTGGTTGGCTATTATACGATTTTGGCGCAACCAAATCCAATTTACGAACGTTTAAAATTAGTTGGTCTCGACCCTGATAAAGCCTATCATATTCTCGGAAAAGATAAAGACGAGGTAAGGTATGGACGTGACCTAACTTCTATCGGTATTGTTTTAGGAAAAAATTATATCAGTAGAGAAAATGAGTATTGGTCGCGCGAAATGCCGGGTGATTTTAACGGAAAAATTTATTATTTGCAACAAATTGATAAATAACATTTGGAACTTCTTGCGTTCTAGTTTACAATAAAAGTAAGGAAAAGAGTAATCAAAATGAGCAGAGGAGAAAAAATGGAAAAATATAATCGTATTGCAAATGATGTTCGCAAGAAAATCTTAGAAGGTGTTTATCAGCCAAATGAGCAATTACCTTTTGAAAAAGACCTTTGTCAATTTTACGATGTTAGTAAAATGACGGTTAAAAAGGCTTTGGATATGCTAGTTGCAGAGGGATTAATTTACAAGCGTCGTGGTGCTGGAACTTTTGTGATGGACCTATCTGTTGAAAAAATGGAAAAAATGTTGATGGACATTCAAATGATGGGGACAACCGCATTCTATCCAGACAAAAACATTACAAGTAAGGTGATTGACTTTTCTGTGGTAAAAGCAACGCCTGAAATTGCAGACAAATTAAAAATTAAAGAAACAAGTTTTGTGTACAAAATTCATCGTGTGCGTATTGTTGATGATAAACCAACGGTTATTGAAGAAACATATATGCCGATTGATTTAATTAACGGTCTGAAATTAGAGCATGTTGAAAGCTCAATTTATGATTATATCGAAAGTGGTTTAGGGCTAAAAATCCAATCTGGTCACCGTACGATTACAGTACGTCGTGCAACGGATATGGAAGCTGAATACCTAGACTTGGAAAAAGGGGACCCAGTTGCGATTGCCGTTCAAACAGGTTACCTAAGCACAGGTGCCGTTTTTGAGTATTCAATCAGTACCCATCGTTATGATGAATTTTCAGTGGAGATTGTTTTAACACATAATTAATGGCAATCTCTGTCACTTAGAATGGAGAAAAAAATGAATTTAGTTGTGTTTGATATTGGTGGAACATCTGTAAAATACGGTCTTTACCAAGATGGTAGTATCGAAAAGAAAAGTTCTTTTGCTACGCCAAAAACTTGGGATGAAATGAAAGAAAATCTGTATCAAGTCTTTAAAGAATTATCAGATGCTGATACAAAAGGTGTTGCCATATCAAGCCCGGGTGCCGTAGATACAGAAGAAGGTGTTATCAAAGGGCTTAGTGCGATTCCATATATTCATCGCTTCAAAATTGTTGATGAATTAGAAGCTTTGTTTGGACTTCCTGTTGCTATTGAAAATGATGCCAACTGTGCAGGTCTAGCTGAAAGCAAATTTGGTATTGGTCAAGACAGCAAAAATGCCCTTTACTTTATCATTGGTTCTGGTATTGGCGGTGCAGTTTGTCAAAATGGTCAATTGTACAAAGGTAGCAGCCTTTTCGGTGGTGAATTTGGCTATATGATTATCGAAAATGGTAAGACATTAAGTACGCTTGCTAGTCCAGTTCAAGTAGCTGACCGTTATGCTAAAGCTCATGGTTTAACTGATTTTTCTGGGAAAGACTTGTTTGATTTAGCAGATAGTGGAGATGAAGAAGCTAAGGCTGCTTTGGCAGGCTTGTATGATGCTTTGGCTACTGGTATTTTCAATTGCCTTGTCAGCTTCAACCCAGATTTGGTCGGTATCGGTGGCGGTATCTCAGTTCGACCAGATTTGGTATCTGAACTTGATAAACGTATTCAAAAATTAATTCATGACACTGAAGCCAGTGAATTAACTTACGAACTTAAAAGTTGTCAATTTAAAAATGACGCCAACTTATTAGGAGCCGCTTCAAATTTTTTAAACACTAAGTGAGGTAGCCTATGGAAATTAAGAAACATGACCGTATCGTTTTTTTCGGAGATAGCATTACGGAGTGGGGACGTGATAAAAGTAATCCAGATAGTCTAGGACATGGCTATGTGAGCATTGTAGCGGCAGATTTACTGGATCGTTCTCCAGAGTTAGGATTGCATTTTTACAATCGAGGTGTTGGTGGTGATAAGGTTCAAGATTTGTTAAATCGTGTGGACGATTGCTTATCTTGCCAACCCGATGCTGTCATTTTAATGGTTGGTATCAATGATGTTTGGCACTTGGTTGGTAAAGATGGCTTTGCTAGTCAAGAAGAACAACAACGTTTTGAAAATGTCTATCGTCAGCTTCTGCAAGCATTGAAACAAGCAGGAATTGAGCGCATTTTGTTAATGGAACCATTTGTGTTGGACTATCCAGAAGACCGTATGGAATGGCGTCGAGATTTGGACCCTAAGATTCAAATTGTCCGTCATCTTGCGCGTGAGTTTAAATTGGAATTGGTTCCTTTGGATGGCTTGATGAATGAGCAGGCATTGCTTTATGGCAGACGTGAATTGACAGGTGATGACGGTGTTCACCCAACATTGGTTGGCGCTAATATCATTGCTCAAGAAATCCTAAAACGCCTAACGTTTATTTATTGAAAGTAGAGGTAGGCAATGAAAACAGAAGATGCTTTGAGAGAGTGGGGCGATTACCAAGGGCGTCAAGATAAGCCTGATGATTTTGACGATTTTTGGGATAAAGCCAAAAAAGAGGTGGATTCGCTGGGGCTTCATTATGAATTGACACCGACTGATTTTACATCAAAAGTGGCAGAGTGTTATGACTTGTATTTTACAGGTGTTCATGAGTCAAAAATCTATGCTCAACTGCTTTTGCCAAAGAAATCAAGTGCGAAACACCCTGTTATTTTTCAATTTCATGGTTATCATAGTGATGTCGGTGATTGGTCGGATAAATTAGCTTTTGTGTCTGAAGGCTATGTTGTGGTTGCCTTGTCTGTTCGAGGGCAAGGTGGCGAGTCAGAAGACCGTTTGCAAACAAGTGGTGGCACCTTGAAAGGACACCTTATCCGTGGCATTGAGGACGGTCCAGAGAAGCTTTTTTATCGTGCGGTTTTTCAGGACGTTTACCAACTGACAAATGTGGTGAGTCGTCTGCCATTTGTGGATAGTTCTAAAATGGCTTCTTACGGCGTATCACAAGGCGGAGCTTTAGCGCTTGTCTGTGCGGCGCTGTGTCCAAAGGTTAAACGGACATTTGTGCAGTATCCTTTTTTAAGCGATTATCGTACCGCATATGGTTTAGAGGTCACACAATCAGCTTATGAGGAGTTGGCATACTATTTCCGCTATCGTGACCCACTTCATGAACGAGAAGAAGCTGTATTTGCTGCTTTAGATTATGTTGATATTCAATATTTGGTGGACCGTATCCAAGCAGAAGTGATATGGGCGATGGGCTTAGAAGACCGAGTTTGTCACCCAAAAACACAATTTGCTGTTTATAACCACATTCAAGCACCGAAAAAACTTTATTTTTACCCAGAATACGGTCACGAATACTTGCCAAAATTTAACGACAAGGTTCACCAGATTTTAGGTGGAAAGTAAGTTGAAAAAGAGTGAAAGAAAGCTGAGACAAAAGTGCTCAGCTTTCTTTATGTCATTATATTGCTATACGCGGTGGTTTAGGCTGTCGGTCAGTCAGCAAGAAATGAGGAATAAGCGCCAATTCGCCAGATTTTATTTGTTCTAAGTTTGGCTATTTCTTATTTGGATAATATTTAGCACATTTCTCCTTCCAAAACGTGGCTTTTTGGCTTATGAATTGGTATTTTAGGCAGTTTAGTGTTAAAATAAATACAATATCAATCTGAAGAGGTCTTTATGGCAAAAACTGTGAATTTAACGGGCGAAGAGGTGGTTGCACTCACAGCCCAATACATGAGCGAATCTGATGTGGCAATTGTTCAAAAGGCATTGGATTACGCAACAAAAGCACATATTTCTCAAGTTAGGCAATCAGGTGAGCCTTACATTATTCACCCTATCCAAGTTGCAGGTATTTTAGCAGATTTGCATCTTGATGTGGTGACGGTAGCTTGCGGTTTTTTGCATGATGTTGTTGAAGATACTGAAGTTACTTTAGATGACATTGAAGCGGAATTTGGCAAAGATGTTCGTGATATTGTCGATGGTGTTACAAAACTTGGTAAAGTTGAGTACAAATCACATGAAGAACAATTGGCAGAAAATCACCGTAAAATGTTGATGGCGATGTCTAAGGACATTCGTGTTATTTTGGTTAAATTGGCAGACCGTCTCCACAATATGCGCACTTTAAAACATCTGCGTAAAGATAAGCAAGAGCGTATTTCACGAGAAACAATGGAAATCTATGCACCCCTAGCTCATCGTTTGGGGATTAGCCGTATCAAGTGGGAATTGGAAGATTTGTCCTTCCGTTATCTTGATGAAATTGAGTTCTACAAGATTTCTCACATGATGAAAGAAAAGCGTCGTGAACGTGAAGCTTTGGTTGATGAAATTGTTAAGAAAATCAAGGATTACACGCAAGAACAAGGGCTTTATGGTGAAGTTTACGGACGACCAAAACACATTTACTCGATTTATCGCAAAATGCGTGACAAGAAAAAACGTTTTGACCAAATTTACGATTTGATTGCCATTCGTTGTATTATGGAAACGCCGAGCGATGTTTATGCCATGGTCGGCTATATTCATGAATTGTGGCGTCCAATGCCTGGTCGTTTTAAGGATTACATTGCTGCGCCTAAAGCTAATGGTTACCAATCTATTCATACGACAGTTTATGGTCCAAAAGGTCCGATTGAGATTCAAATTCGTACCAAAGAAATGCACCAAGTTGCCGAATACGGGGTTGCTGCTCACTGGGCTTACAAGCAAGGTATCAAAGGGAAAGTTGACAACCAAGAACAAGCCGTCGGCATGAACTGGATTAAGGAATTGGTGGAATTGCAAGACGCTTCAAACGGTGATGCGGTTGATTTCGTTGATTCGGTTAAGCAGGATATTTTCTCAGAACGTATCTATGTCTTTACACCAACAGGTGCCGTGCAAGAATTGCCAAAAGATTCAGGTCCGATTGACTTTGCCTATGCTATCCATACGCAGGTTGGGGAAAAAGCAGTTGGTGCTAAGGTTAACGGACGTATGGTGCCACTGACCGCTAAATTGAAAACAGGTGATGTGGTTGAGATTGTCACTAATCCTAATTCATTTGGTCCAAGTCGTGATTGGATTAAAATTGTCAAAACCAATAAAGCTCGCAATCGCATTCGCCAATTTTTCAAAAATCAAGATAAAGAAACCTCAATTAATAAAGGTCGCGAGCTTTTAGTGGATTATTTCCAAGAGCAAGGCTATGTGGCTAACAAATACCTTGATAAAAAGCATATTGAAGAAATTTTGCCACGCTTTAGCGTTCGTAGCGAAGAAGCCTTGTACGCTGCTGTCGGTTTTGGTGAAATTAGCGCTGCTTCTGTCTTTAATCGATTGACAGAAAAAGAACGCCGTGAAGAAGAACGTGCGAAGGCGAAAGCTGAAGCCGAAGAACTGATGAACGGTGGCGAAGTTAAAACCGAAAACAAAGATGTTCTGAAAGTTCGTAGCGAAAATGGCGTTATTATCCAAGGAGCTTCAGGTCTCTTGATGCGTATTGCCAAATGTTGTAACCCAGTCCCAGGAGACCCAATCGAAGGTTATATCACTAAGGGGCGTGGGGTGGCTATTCACCGTGCAGATTGTCATAATATCAAGAGCCAAGAGGGTTACGAACAACGTCTTATTGAAGTTGAATGGGATGATACTAGTGCCAGCAATGATTACTTGGCTGAAATTGACATTTACGGACTTAATCGTTCAGGTTTGCTCAATGATGTGCTTCAAGTGTTATCAAATGCCACTAAGAATATTTCAACTGTCAATGCCCAACCAAGTAAAGATATGAAATTTGCTAATATTCACGTCAGCTTTGCCATTCCAAACTTAACAGCATTGACAACTGTCGTTGATAAAATCAAAATTATTCCAGATGTTTACTCTGTCAAACGAACAAATGGGTAATGAGTGCGTTTTTCAAGCGAGTTGACTTTGTCAGCCCGCTTTTTTAGAAAGGATTGTATATGAAAGTTGTTATTCAGCGTGTCAAGAAAGCCCAAGTCGTGATTGATGAGGAGCTTGTCGGTGATATTAAACAAGGCTTGTTGCTTTTGGTTGGGGTCGGTCCAGATGATGAGCAAGAGGACCTTGATTATGCGGTGCGAAAAATCACGAATATGCGGATTTTTTCAGATGATATGGGAAAAATGAATTTATCTGTTCAAGATGTCAAGGGAAGCATTTTATCGGTGTCACAGTTTACCTTGTTTGCGGATACGAAAAAGGGTAACCGACCAGCCTTTACTGGTGCTGCCAAACCTGACAAAGCCGAGCAATTATACAATGCCTTCAATGAAGCACTAGCGCAATACGTTCCTGTTGAAACAGGCGTTTTCGGAGCTGATATGTATGTTAGTCTTGTCAATGATGGTCCTGTTACCATTATCTTGGATACTAAGGCACGCTAATCCCTTGATTGAAGTAGAGACTTATTGCATTGAATTAATATAAAACTGGTATTAATTTCGCAACAGTTATTAAAAATGGAGGTAAATCATGTCACTAGATGAATTGTTTCCTGAAGCGACATCAAAAGGAAATATCCAAAATCCAGAAGAATGGCTTATTTTAGAAGAAAATGGAACGTCTTATTATCTTCCTCTAGCCAGTCTTAGTGAGCGTGAAAAAGCATTGCTGACGCTTAAAAAGATGACGATTTCAGCTAGTCGTGTTTCTGAAAATCCTTGGTATCAGTATTTGGTGCAAAAAAAGGGCAGTTTACCCCAAGAGTACAAACGCCTTCAGATGATTTACATTGACCATCAATATCGATTACCAGAAGAATTGGTTGATTTTTTAGCAACTCTTTTACCAAATATGATTACAGAAGTCAGTCTTTCAGATAATCGGACCATTCTTTTGCTGGATCAATCAGAGCTGATTGAGGTAGAAGAATTGGTAAAAGATGTTTTACCAACTTTGGAAAATGATTTTGGGATTAAATTGACTGTTTTCTTTGGCAATGGCTGGAGTAAATTGCAAGCAAATGATTTGCAGGCTTATTTCGATGAAGAAACCAAGCTTTTTTCTGATGTGAGTCACTATCGTGGTAACGAACGGGTGGCGACGTTTTCTGAAATGTTGTTGTTAGACTTTGCACGTCATCTTGATATTCCAACGATAAAACACAAAATATTGCAATCTATTGATGATAGCAAGGATATTCGAGCTATCATTGTTGCCATGTGGCAGGAGCAGGGAAATCTTGCCAAAACGGCACAAAGTCTTTATATTCATCGAAATTCACTTCAATATAAATTAGAAAAATTTCGATTGTTGTCTGGTTTGAATTTGAAAAATCTTGATAGCCTTGCTTTTTGCTATCTCCTAATCATGATGCCATAATTTTTGGGCACTTTGCACAAAAAATCTTGTCATTTCTGTCTATAGTATGTAAGCGTTATCTTTGTTATAATAAAGCCACATAGATTAAAGGAGTTACAAAATGGTAGAATTAAACCTTAACCACATTTACAAAAAATATCCAAATGCAAGTCATTATGCTGTTGAAGATTTCGATCTTGACATCAAAGATAAAGAATTTATCGTTTTCGTAGGACCTTCAGGTTGTGGTAAATCAACAACACTTCGTATGGTTGCTGGTCTTGAGGACATCACAGAAGGTGAACTTAAAATTGATGGTGAAGTTGTTAATGACAAAGCACCAAAAGACCGTGACATTGCCATGGTTTTCCAAAACTATGCCCTTTACCCACACATGACTGTTTACGATAACATGGCATTTGGGCTAAAACTTAGAAAATATAAAAAAGATGACATTGACAAACGTGTTCGTGAAGCTGCTGAAATTCTTGGCTTGACAGAGTTTCTTCAACGTAAACCTGCTGACCTTTCAGGTGGTCAACGACAACGTGTTGCCATGGGGCGTGCCATTGTCCGTGATGCCAAAGTGTTCTTGATGGACGAACCTTTGTCAAACTTGGATGCTAAATTGCGTGTGTCAATGCGTGCTGAAATTGCCAAAATCCACCGTCGTATTGGTTCAACAACAATCTACGTTACTCACGACCAAACAGAAGCCATGACACTTGCTGACCGTATTGTTATCATGAGTTCTACAAAAAATCCTGACGGTTCAGGAACAATTGGTCGTGTCGAACAAATTGGTACACCACAAGAACTTTATAACCGTCCTGCTAATAAATTTGTTGCAGGATTTATCGGTAGCCCCGCCATGAACTTCTTTGAAGCAATGGTTGAAGGCGATGCTTTGGTCAATGATGCTGGCTTCAAGATAACTTTGCCAGAAGGTCAAAAGAAATTGCTTGAAACAAAAGGGTATAATGGTAAAAGAGTTATCTTTGGTATTCGCCCGGAAGATATTTCAAACAATCCATTGGTCCGCGATACTTATCCTGGTGCAACAATCAAAGCAGAAGTAACTGTGTCAGAATTGCTTGGGGCTGAAACAATGCTTTATGTCAAATCTGGTGATGTTGAACTCGTGTCACGTACAGATGCGCGTGATACTTATGAACCAGGTGAACAAGTTGAATTGACTTTAAATGTGGCTAAAGGTCACTTCTTCGACCCTGAAACAGAAGCAGCTATTCGCTAATTTTTCCAAAACAAAACTATTCTAGAATACAATATAAAAATCCCTACACCAGCAAGTGTAGGGATTTTTTGTTGATTGATAAATTCATAAAAAAGCTGTTTATCAGGGGATAAGCAGTTTCTTTGTGACTAAAATCAGTCTGTGGCAACGATAATATCGGTTAGTGGACCGAATTTTTCTTTGGTGTCGCTGGTAATAGCAGAATCGGTTACCAGATGATTGATATCGCTAATGCGATAGAAATCGTAAAAGTCGTATTTGTCGAATTTTTCATGGTCAACGAGCAAGAATGTTTCAATGGCGTTATCAAGTGCGATACGTTGAATTTCTCCTTCACTCTCACTATATGTGGCAATAGAATCACCAAATACACCATTGGCACTCACAAAAGCCTTTGAGAATTTTAGGTTTTGGAGGTAGTTGGCAGTCAAAGATCCGACAAAAGCGCCTGTAATATCACGATATTCTCCACCAGTTAAGATTAAATCGGTGTTTTTATTTTCATTTAAAATGTTAAAAACAGGCAAACTGTTTGTAATAACTCGAATATTTTTGGCGACGAGTTCACTTGCAAAATGTTCGAGTGTCGTTCCTGGTCCAATAAAAATTGTTTCTCCTTCTTGAACAAGCTGACTAGCGAATTTAGCGATAGCACGTTTTTCTTCAATTTGAAGTTCTTGTTTTTCAGTGTTTGATTTTTCGTGTTTACTTCTGATTTTTGGGCTATCAATGCTCTGTGCACCACCGTGGATGCGGATAAGTAAGCCGTCTTTATCAAGCTCATCCAAGTCTCGTCTGACAGTCATATCTGAAACGCCAAGCTCTTTAATGACATCATTAACGGTAATGATGCCTTTGACATTGACTTTTTCAAGAATCCACTGGAGGCGTTCTTTTTTTAGCATAATAATCTCCTTTCCATTTGCATAATAAATGATATCTTACTTCTATATTATCATAAAAAATAGACGAACTCAACAAATAAGAAAAAAAAGAAACACTACGAAATAAAACTGTAATAAAGCTGATAACTCTGATGTTATCATTAGTTTTGTGGATATAATTACATTATTGGTAAACATAAAACAACAAACAAAACAAAAAATATTAAACAAATGTGTTGACAAATGTTTGTTTTGGTTTTATTATATAAATATAAAAAAACGTTTTTAAAAATTATCTAGATAAAAGAAGAATTTTGAGGTGTTAAAATGACAGTTATTCTTGGTTCAGATGCCGCAGGTGAAACTTTGAAAAATATTATCAAAGAATACTTGCTTGCAAATGATTATGATGTTAATGATGTGACAGATGTGACTAAAGATTTTGTTGATAATACGCTTGCTGTTGCAGCGGGTGTCAATGCGGCTGAAGGCAATCTTGGCATTATGATTGATGCTTATGGTGCTGGTAGCTTTATGACAGCAACTAAAATCAAAGGGATGGTCGCAGCGGAAGTTTCAGATGAACGCTCTGCTTACATGACACGTGCTCACAACAATGCTCGTATGATTACTATGGGGGCAGAAATTGTCGGTGTTGAATTAGCTAAAAATATTGCCAAAGGGTTCTTGGAAGGTCACTATGACGGTGGTCGTCACCAAATCCGTGTTGATATGTTGAATAAAATGTGTTAGGAGCGAGGAAGATAAAATGAAAATTGCAATTGGATGTGACCATATCGTAACAACAGAAAAAATGGCAGTGTCAGATTTCTTGAAATCAAAAGGTTATGAGGTTATTGATTGTGGAACATATGACCACACACGCACACATTATCCTATCTTTGGTAAAAAAGTCGGTGAAGCGGTGACAAGCGGTCAAGCAGACCTAGGTGTTTGTATTTGTGGAACAGGTGTTGGAATCAACAACTCTGTCAACAAAGTTCCAGGTATTCGCTCAGCTTTGGTTCGCGACATGACAACAGCGATTTACGCCAAAGAAGAATTAAATGCTAATGTCATCGGTTTTGGTGGTAAAATCACAGGTGAATTACTCATGTGCGACATTATTGAAGCATTTATCAAAGCTGAATACAAACCAACAGCAGAAAATAAAGCTTTGATTGAAAAAATTGCACAAGTCGAAACGGTCAATGAGGACCAAACATCACCAGATTTCTTTGATGAATTTCTTGAAAAATGGAATCGTGGCGAATATCAGGATTAGGAGAAAATCAGATGATTCTTACTGTAACATTGAATCCGTCAATTGATATTTCTTATCCGCTTGATGAGCTAACTTTGGATACGGTCAATCGTGTTTCCGAGGTTAAAAAAACAGCAGGTGGTAAGGGTTTGAACGTCACACGTGTATTGTCAGAAATTGGCGATAATGTGACTGCGACAGGTTTTATCGGTGGAAAGCTAGGTGACTTTTTAACAAGTAGGCTTGACCAAAATGGTATCCAACATCGTTTCTTTCCGATTCATGGGGAAACCCGCAATTGCATTGCGATTTTGCATGAAGGCTTGCAGACAGAAGTTTTGGAAGCAGGTCCGATGATTGACCAAGATGAGGCAGATGGTTTTCTTAATCATTTTCGTTACCTTTGCCCGTCTTATGATGTCATCACAATTTCGGGTAGCCTTCCAGCGGGGCTTGAAAGCGATTATTATCAAAAAGTCATTGGACTTGCTAATTCCCAAGGCAAAAAAGTAGTGCTAGATTGTTCTGGTAAGGCTTTGGAAGCTGTTTTAACAGGTAATGATAAACCGTTTGTTATCAAGCCAAACACAGAAGAATTATCACAACTTGTTGGAAGAGAAGTGAGCGATGATGTGGATGAGTTAAAACAAATCTTGCAAGATGATTTGTTTGCAGGGATTGATTGGGTGGTTGTTTCACTAGGCAGCAAAGGAGCTTTTGCGAAACATGGTGACCACTATTACCGTGTTATCATTCCAAAAATCAATGTGGTCAATCCTGTTGGTTCTGGTGATTCAACGGTGGCTGGTATTGCGTCAGCGATTGTTCATAATCTTTCCGACAAAGATTTCTTACGTCATGCGAATGCCCTCGGCATGCTAAATGCTCAAGAAAAAATGACAGGTCATGTCAATATGACAAATTACGAAAACTTATTTAATCAGATTCAGGTAGAAGAGGTATAAGAAAACATGGTATTAACACAAGAAAAACGTAACTTGCTTGAAAAGCTTAGTCGTGATGGCGTGATTTCTGCTTTGGCATTTGACCAACGAGGAGCACTTAAACGCATGATGGCAAACTATCAAACAGAAGAACCAAGTGTTGAACAAATCGAACAATTGAAAGCCCTGGTTTCAGAAGAATTGACACCGTATGCGTCATCTATTCTTCTTGACCCTGAGTATGGTTTGCCAGCAAGTAAGGTTCGTGATGCGGATTCAGGTCTCTTGTTAGCTTATGAAAAAACAGGTTACGATGCGACAACAACAAGTCGTTTACCAGATTGTTTGGTAGAATGGTCAGCTAAACGTCTTAAAGAAGCGGGAGCTGATGCAGTGAAATTCTTGCTTTATTATGACGTTGATGGTGATGAATACGTTAATCTTCAAAAACAAGCTTATATCGAACGTATTGGTGCAGAATGTAAAGCTGAAGATGTGCCTTTCTTCCTTGAAATCTTAACTTATGATGAAACTATCTCTGATAATACAAGCGCAGCCTTTGCCAAAGTAAAACCTCACAAAGTTAACGAAGCCATGAAAGTTTTCTCTGATGCCCGCTTTGGTATTGATGTGCTCAAGGTTGAAGTCCCTGTCAACATGACATATGTTGAAGGTTTTGCGGAAGGTGAAGTGGTTTACACTAAAGAAGAAGCCGCTAAAGCTTTCAAAGATCAAGAAGCAGCAAGTCATTTGCCATATATCTATCTTAGCGCGGGTGTTTCAGCAAAACTTTTCCAAGAAACGTTGGTATTTGCGGCTGAGTCAGGTGCTAAATTCAACGGTGTCCTTTGTGGACGTGCTACTTGGGCTGGCTCTGTACAAGTGTATATCGAAGAAGGCGAAGCAGCAGCCCGTGATTGGTTAAGAACACAAGGACGTAAAAACATTGAAGAACTTAATGAAGTCCTTGCCAAAACAGCTAGCTCTTGGACTGAGAAAGTGTAAGAAGGTGATCAAATGACTCAATTATTTGCAGAAGATACGGTATATATATCTGAACAACAAGATCAAAAAAGTGTTTTTAAAGAAATTGCTCAGAAATTATTTGAAAAAGGTCTTGTAACAGAAGAATACTTGGATAATTTAATCGATAGAGAGGAAAATTATCCGACTGCCTTACCGTTAAGTCCAATTGATTCGAGTCTTCCTAATATTGCTATTCCACATACAGAAAGTCAGTTTGTAAATGTTACTCGTATTGTTCCAGTTAAACTGGAACATGCGATAACATTTCATAATATGATTTTGCCAGATGAAAAACTAGAGGTTTCATTTTTGTTCATGATTTTAAACAATGAAGAAAAAGAGCAAGCTGGTTTATTGGCAGCAATAATGGATTTTATTAATAGACAAGATAAGGAAGCATTAATTAAATTTTTTAATTCTGAAAATACAGAAAGAATTTATCAATTTTTGAAAAATAATTTTTAAGGAGGAATTTCTCATGATTAAAATTTTAGCAGCGTGTGGAGCCGGGGTTAACTCAAGCCATCAAATTAAAAACGCCCTAGAAACAGAATTGACTAAACGTGGTTATCAAGTGTCGTGTGATGCTGTTATGATTAAAGATATTAATGAAGAATTGTTATCGCATTATGACATCTTTGCACAAATTTCTAAGACTGATTTAGGTTTTGATGTTAAGCTTCCAGTTGTTGATGCTGGTGCTATTCTTTATCGTATTCCAGCAATGGCAGAACCTGTTTATAAGAAAATGGAAGACGTTATTAATAGCTTAAACAAATAAATTAAAGCGCTTTCGAAAGAAAGGTAAGAGATGAAATGAATGTAATTATCGACTTTGCAAATACGATTTTCCAACCAATTATTGATCTTGGCGCCGCTCCGTTAATGACAATCATCCTGACTGTCATTGCCCTCTTCTTTAAAGTGAAATTCACTAGAGCATTAGAAGGCGGTATTAAACTAGGAATTGCCTTAACAGGTATTAGCGCAATTATCAATATCTTGTCAACGGCATTTTCGGGTGCTATGGCTGACTTTGTTGCCCGAACTGGTTTGGAATTAAATATCACTGACGTTGGTTGGGCACCGTTGGCAACTATCACTTGGGGCTCACCTTATACCCTATATTTTTTGATGGTAATGGTCATTGTAAATATCATTATGTTGGTATTGAATAAAACCAATACGCTTGATGTTGATATTTTCGATATTTGGCACTTATCAATTGTTGGCTTGTTTGCTATTTATAGTGGAGCAAACCTCATGATTGCAACGATTTTGGTTATTTTTATCGGTATTTTAAAAATTATCAATTCAGACCTTATGAAACCTACTTTTAATGATTTATTGGGTGCTGGTGATGAAAATCCGATGACAACAACTCACATGAACTACATGATGAATCCAATTATTATGGTATTCGATAAAATTTTTGACAAGCTTTTCCCTTGGCTTGATAAATATGACTTCGATGCTGCTAAATTAAATGCTAAAATTGGTTTCTGGGGTTCAAAATTTGCAATTGGTATTTATTTAGGAATCTTTGTTGGCCTATTAGCAGGTCAAACACCAACAGAAATTGCTTCTTTAGCTTTTACAGCAGCTGTCTGCTTGGAATTGTTCTCATTGATTGGATCATGGTTTATCGCTTCTGTTGAACCACTTTCTCAAGGTATTACTGACTTTGCTTCTTCAAAACTACAAGGACGCACATTAAATATTGGTTTGGACTGGCCATTCATTGCAGGTCGTGCAGAAGTATGGGCTGCCGCTAATATTTTAGCTCCAATTATGTTGTTAGAAGCAATTGTTTTACCAGGAAATAAATTATTACCGCTCGCAGGTATTATTGCGATGGGGGTTACTCCTGCTTTGCTAGTTGTGACACGTGGTAAATTAATCCGCATGATTGTCATTGGTGCTATTGAATTACCGCTATTCTTGTGGTCAGGAACGTTGATTGCACCATTTATCACAGAAACTGCTAAAAAAGTGGGTGCCTTTCCAAGTGGTTTAGATGCTTCGACCATGATTTCTCACACAACAATGGAAGGTCCAATTGAAAAATTCTTGGCATTCTTTGTTGGTAAAGCTTCAACTGGTGATTTGACTTACGTTCTTTATGCAGCAATTGCTTTAGTTGTTTACACGTTACTCTTCTTCTGGTATAAAGGAGAAATGAAAAAACGTAATCAAGCTTATCAAGAAGCCAAATAGTAATACATCTAATCTAACTCACTAAAACTTCTTTTATTATTTTGTTTTTACGCGTGATGAGAATGGCAGTTATGAGGCTGTTCATTCTCATTTTATTTAGGAGAAAATAATGGTTATTGAATTAAAAAATGATTTCTTAACAGTTCAGTTTAAGGAATTTGGTGGTGCTTTGTCATCCATAAAAGATAAAGACGGCGTCGAATATTTGTGGCAAGGAAATCCAGAGTATTGGAGTTCACAAGCACCAGTATTATTTCCGATTTGTGGGAGCTTACGTGATGATGAAGCTATTTATCGTCCTAGTAGCCGTCCCCATTTTACAGGTGTGATACCGCGACATGGTTTGGTGCGTAAGAAGACTTTTACTTATGAACCATTATCTGAAAATAGCCTTGCTTTTTCAATCACCCCTGATGCGGAAATGTTGGCAAATTATCCTTATGATTTTGAGTTGAAAATCATTTACACTTTGACTGGAAAGACGATTAAAACAAGTTACCAAGTGACCAATCGTGAGACAGAAAAGGCTATGCCTTACTTTATTGGTGGGCATCCTGGGTTTAATTGCCCATTGCTTGCTGATGAATGTTATGAAGATTATTATCTCGAATTTGAAAAAGAGGAAACTTGTACTGTTCCAGAATCGTTTCCAGAAACAGGGCTTCTTGATGTGAACAAGCGTACGCCTTTTTTGGAAAAGCAAAACATTCTAAATTTGGATTATGCTTTGTTTGCCAAAGACGTTGTTACTTTGGATAAATTAGCTTCACGCAGCGTTTCTTTGAAATCTCATAAACACGAAAAAGGATTGCGTTTGGATTTTGAAGATTTTCCAAATTTGATTTTATGGTCAACCGTCAATAAGAGTCCTTTTATTGCTCTAGAGCCGTGGAGCGGCTTGTCAACGTCACTTGATGAAAGTGATATTTTAGAAGATAAACGCCAAGTGACTTTTGTGGCGAGTGGCGAAATGAGTGAAAAATCCTTTGATATTACGATTTTTTGAATTTGTTTAAAATAAACAAAAAAATACAAAGAAAGGGTTTACAAAATTAAAGTTGTGTGTTATATTATAACCGTAGAAATTAATAGAGTGGATTGTAACTAAGACATTAGGCAAGACCGCAAATGATCTAGGAGGGAGAATTCTAGTTTGTTTGTGGTTTTTTTATTTGTCTAGGAACCACGTGAGGAGAGTAGAATGTTTCGGATTGTACAAGCGCTCAACAATAATGTTGCTCTGGTAAAAAATGAGCAGGATGAACAAGCCGTTGTCATGGGGCTAGGGATAGTCTTTCAAAAGAAAAAAGGTGATTTAATCACTCCAAGCAAAGTCGAGAAAGTTTTCCTTTTGAAAACAGAGGAATCCAAAGAAAATTTTTTAACCCTTTTGAAAAATATTCCGCTTGATATTCTAACGGTGACTTATAATATGATTGATGATTTGGTAGCCAAATATCATTTTCCGGTTCAGGAATACCTGTATGTAACCCTTACCGACCACGTTTATTCGGTATATCAAAAGCTTTTAAAGGGAGCTTATCAGGAAAGTCATTTACCAGATATTTCAGCGGCGTATGTTACCGAGTTTCAAATGGCGCAAGAAGCTGTTGTTATTTTAGGTCAAAAGTTGTCAGTAACTTTTCCAGATGATGAAGTCGGACGAATGGCTCTGCATTTCATTAATGCTAAAGGTGATTACGAAGTTTCTGATAATAACAAAGAGGATGCAACTAAAAAAGTACTAGCTTTGATTGAGGACAAATTGGCAAAAAATAATATCAAGCGGAGCACAGAAAATAGTAATCTTTACGACCGTTTGATGATTCATTTAACCTACCTCATTAATCGATTGCAGATGAACCAGCAAGACAATGCATCGTTGATTAATTTGGAAGAATATGTGAAATCAGATTATCCGAAAGCCTATCAAATTGGGCAAGCCATTTATGATTTGATTGGACAAGAATTAAAAATAGATTTATCGCGTAGTGAACGTGTTTACCTTGTGATTCACATTCAACGCTTATTGAAATAAGGAGAAAATTATGTATCAATTACCAGAAGATTTTATTTTTGGTGGTGCAACAGCAGCCTACCAAGTTGAAGGAGCTACTAAAGAAGGCGGTAAAGGTCCAGTAGCTTGGGATGATTTCTTAGCAGAACAAGGGCGTTTCAGTCCAGACCCTGCTAGTGATTTTTATCATCAATACCCACAAGATATTGAACTTTGTGAAAAATTTGGTGTCAACGGACTTCGGTTATCCATTGCTTGGAGCCGTATCTTCCCAAATGGTACTGGTGAGGTCAACCAAGAAGGAGTTGATTATTACCACAAAGTGTTTGCGGAATGTCAAAAACGTAACATCACAGCCTTTGTCACGCTTCATCACTTTGACACGCCAAAAGTTTTGTTTGACAATGGTGATTTTTTAAACCGTGATACGATTGAAGCTTTTGTTAACTATGCAAAATTCTGTTTTGAAGAATTTACAGAAGTTCGTCATTGGAGTACATTCAATGAAATTTACCCAGTAGCAACCAACCAATATTTGCTTGGTATTTTCCCACCAGGAATCAAATATGACCTGTCAAAAGTCATTCAATGTCTGCACAATATGATGTATGCGCATGCGCGTGTGGTTAATTTGTTCAAAGACGGTGGCTACCAAGGTGAAATTGGTGTGGTACATTCTCTTGAAACAAAATACCCAGCAACAGATAGTAAAGAAGATAAACATGCTGCTTTCTTAGATGATGCCCTTTCTATTCGATTTTTACTGGATGCAACTTATTTAGGTTATTATTCAAACGAAACAATGGAAGCGCTTAACGAAATCTGCGCAGCTAACAATGCCAGCTACGATTTCCTTGATAGTGACTTTGAGGAAATGAAAAAAGCCAGTCACCGCAACGATTATCTTGGTATCAATCATTACCAATGTCACTTTGTTAAAGCCTACAATGGCGAAAATGCCATTCATCACAACGGTACAGGTGACAAAGGAACATCTGTTTACAAAGTTAAAGGTATTGGCGAACGCATTTACAAAGAAGGTATTCCAAGAACGGACTGGGATTGGATTATCTATCCAGAAGGTCTGTATGACTTGCTTCTTCGTATCAAAGCAGATTACCCACATTACAATAAAATCTATATCACAGAAAATGGTATGGGCTATAAAGATGAATTTGACGATGGTATCATCATAGATCAACCGCGTATTGATTATTTGAAAGTTTACCTGCAATCTCTTGCCAAAGCAATTGATGCTGGGGTTAATGTTAAAGGTTATTTCCTTTGGTCATTGATGGATTTGTTCTCATGGTCAAATGGTTATAATAAACGCTATGGTTTGTTCTATGTGGATTTTGAAACACAAAAACGTTATCCAAAAGCGTCAGCTTACTGGTACAAACACATTAGCGATACAAAAATTGTAGAATAGGGGATTTAGAAAATGGATAAAAAAGAATTACAAATGTTAGGTTTTGAAATTGTGGCTTACTCAGGTGATGCAAGGAGCACACTTCTTCAATTGCTTAAGGAAGTTCGCTCTGGCAACTTTGATAATGTTGATAAAGCGATTAAAGATGCTGACGAAAATTTGGCTAAAGCTCACAATGCGCAAACACAATTGTTAGCACAAGAAGCAGGCGGTGAAGATTTGGAACTTGGTTTCATCTTTGTTCACGGTCAAGACCACTTGATGACAACCTTATTGCTACGTGACCTCATTACGGATTTTATTGAATTATATAAAAATCGCTAATTTTTGAAAAAAGAAAGGACGGAACATGGCTTGGTAAAATCTTACACTCTTTGAAAATCAAATGCAGGCGTTGTTGACTTGATTTGATGAACTTCAGTTTAATCTGCATCAGCGTCGCCTAGCCTGACTTCGATTTTCAGTGAGTATCCTTATTCTCAATAGTCATTTCTGACAGGTCTTGCTTACCCTTAAGACGTATTAGAGATGACTAGCCAAGCCTAGGTTCTTAGGGAGTTGTATCATGAACAAACTCATTCAACAAATTGAAAAAGGGAAACCTTTTTTTGAAAAAGTTTCTCGTAACATTTATTTAGGTGCCATTCGTGATGGTTTCCTTGCGGCAATGCCAGCGATTCTCTTTTCTAGTATCTTTATCTTGATTGCATCGATTCCAGATGTGTTCGGAGTGACTTTGCCAGAAGATTTCTCAAATTGGCTTTGGAAGATTTATAACTACTCAATGGGTGTCGTTGCGCTTCTGGTTTCAGCAACAACTGCACGTTGCTTGGCAGAATCTGTTAACCGTAAGATGCCAGGTAATAAGAAAATCAATGCGGTTTCTGTTATGCTTGCCTCAATTGTCAGCTTCTTGATGTTGAGTGCTGATGAGCTTGACGGTGGTTTTGCTAGTGGTTATATGGGGACAAAAGGTATCCTCGCCGCCTTTGTAGCTGCCTTTATCACTGTTAATGTTTACAAATTCTGTGTTATTCGTGACATCACTATCAAGATGCCAAAAGAAGTACCAGGAACGATTTCGCAAACATTCCGTGATATCTTCCCATTCTCATTTGCCGTATTTGCAGCTGTTATCATTGATACTATCATTCGTTATTTCTTTGGAGCATCATTTGCAGAAGCTGTTATTACACTTCTTCAACCATTGTTTACAGCAGCAGACGGTTATCTTGGAATTGCTATTATCTGGGGTGCTATGGCGCTCTTCTGGTTCGTTGGTGTGCATGGTCCGTCAATTGTAGAGCCAGCTATCGCAGCTATTATCTATGCTAATGTTGAAACGAACCTTCAATTATTCAAAGCTGGTGAACATGCTTCAAACGTTTTGACTGTTGGTCTTGGTAATTTCGTTGGTACTATGGGTGGTACTGGTGCAACACTTGTTGTCCCTTATCTTTTCTTGCTATTTGCCAAATCAAAACAATTGAAAGCTGTTGGTAAGGCTTCATTTATCCCAGTCAGCTTCGCCGTTAACGAACCTTTGCTTTTTGCAACACCAATTATTCTTAACCCTTATTTCTTTGTTCCATTCCTTTTGGCACCAATTGCCAACGTTTGGATTTTCAAATTCTTTGTTGATGTGCTTCAGATGAATAGCTTCATGTATGTTCTTCCTTGGGCAACACCAGCGCCAATCGGACTTATTCTTGGTACAGGCGTTAGCCTTCTAGCTGTTGTTCTTGTCCTTGTTTTAATCGTTGTTGATGCGATTATCTACTTCCCATTCATTAAAGCTTATGACGCATCACTTCTTGAAGAAGAAGCTGAAATTGCTGCGCAAGAAACTGCTGCTGAAAGTGCAACTCCAGTAAAAGCAGCAGCTGAAAAAGTTGTTGAGGAAAAACCAGCTGTCAAAGTCACAACTGACAAACCAATCAACGTTTTGGTCCTTTGTGCTGGTGCTGGTACAAGTGCTATGCTTGCTAATGCTCTTACTGAAGGTGCCGCTGCCACAGGTGCAAACATCACAGCGTCAGCAGGTGCTTACGGTTCACATTATGAGATTATGAGAGATTTTGACATGATTGTGCTTGCTCCGCAAGTCAACTCATTCTACGAAGATATTAAGAAAGATACTGACGCGCTTGGTATAAAGTTAGCAGCTACAAAAGGTGCTGAATACATTAAATTAACACGTGACCCAGAAAGTGCCGTAGCCTTTGTAATGTTTTATTTTTCCTAACCTATTCTAAAAAAGCTAGGGAGAAAGATTATGAAAATACTAAAAAAGATTTTTTTGACGACTGTTGCACTTATTGGTCTTGCTGCGCTTGGAAATACCGTGACTAAAGCAGATGAGTTCATCAACGGAGCTGATATTTCGATTCTTGATGAAATGGAACAAAGCGGAGCGATTTATAAGAGTAATGGTACTCAAAAAGACCCGCTGACCATTCTGAAAGAAAATGGTGTTAACTACGTTCGCTTGCGACTCTGGGTTGACCCCTATGATGCAAATGGCAATGCTTACGGCGCAGGGACCAATGACTTAAACAGAACACTCAAATTAGCCAAACGTGCTAAAGATAAAGGCTTGAAAGTCTTACTCGATTTTCATTACAGCGATTTCTGGGTTGATCCTGGAAAACAAAATCTTCCCAAAGCTTGGCAGAATCAATCCTTTGAACAATTAAATTCAACAGTGTATTCTTACACGGCTGATGTCCTTAATCAGATGAAATCACAAGGCATTTACCCTGATATGGTGCAAATCGGAAACGAATTAAACAGCGGCATGCTTTGGCCTTACGGGAAAAGTTGGGGTGGTGACGGTCAAGAATTCACTCGCCTAGCAAATTTCCTAAAATCTGGTGTTCAAGCTGTGAAAGATACGCAGACAAGTAATACACCTATCATGCTCCATTTAGCAGACGGCGGTGACAAATCAGCTTTCCAATGGTGGCTTGATGAAATTACCAATCAATCCGTTGATTTTGATATTGTCGGCATTTCCTATTACCCATATTGGCATGGCACATTAGCAGAACTCTCTGAAAATATGGATAATATCAGCGAACGTTATAACAAAAAAGTTGTTGTGGTTGAAACAGCTTATGCAAATACCCTTGATAATGCTGACCAGAAAACAAATGCCTTTACGGCAACAGAAGAGACTGCTGGTGGTTACAAAGCTAGCCAAGACGGTCAGTATGAATTTTTGACAGACTTGGTTGATAAAATTAAAGACGTCAAAAATAACAACGGTCTCGGTTTCTTCTATTGGGAACCACTCTGGTATAACGGCAATGTCTCATGGGCAACACAAGCAGGTATGTCATATCTTGGTGTTTCAGATGTGACGGGTAATGAATGGGAAAATCAAGCGGTCTTTGATTTCTCAGGAAATGCTCTACGCGCCGTCAAAGCCTTTAATTACGCTAACCTAACAAACGTTGTTGCTAATAACAGTTTTGAATGGAACGGTTATACCGAAACCCCATCTTCTTGGAACAAATGGACCAACAGTCAAAATGTAGGTATCAAGACAGAAGTTTACGACGATACACGTTACAAGCTCACTTTCTGGTCAGACACAGCTTTTGAAAGTTCCATTTATCAAATGATTAGCAACCTCGGCTCAGGTACTTACAAATTAAGTATTGATGCTATGGGGGACACTAGCCTTGAGACTGCTCAGCTTTATATCAAAAATTATGGCGGCAGTGAGCAAAACATCTCCCTTAAAGACTCTAGCACATGGAAAACGTACACGATTGATAACATCCAAATCACAAACGGACAATGTGAAATCGGCATTTACGTCAATGCCTCTGCTAACAAATGGTTAAACATCGATAACGTCAGACTTGTTAAAGTCGATTAGTTATATATTTCATTTCACCCCCAAGAGCTTAGTCTCTTGGAGGATTTTGGGTGTTGTAAAAAAACGTTAGGTAAGAGAATCTTAACGCTTTTTGCTTAATTTTTTAGTGTTTTGCGGTAATTGCTTGGGCTTTGGTTGAAGTATTTTTTAAAGGCTTTACTAAATGTGAGACCATCTGTGAAGCCTACGGCGTTTGCGACTTCTGAGATATGAAAAGTAGTGTTGGTAAGTAAATCAGCACTTTTTTCCATGCGGACTTGGACGATATAATCTTTGATCGAATAGCCAGTTTCTTCTTTGAAAATCTTGTAGAGGTAGCTGCGGTTGAGATTGAGTTTATTAGCAATTTCTCCCACTTTTAAAGAAGTTCCATATTGTGAATGAATTATTTTTTTAGTTTGTCTAATATAATTTTGAATAAGAATACTACCATCAGAAATTGCTTTACTGGGAGATTCTTCTATTAGGTAAGCAAGTAGTTTGTAAAGTTCAGCAATCAGTTGGAGTTCAGTCACGTCATCAAGTTTTTGATCGCGAAATTGAGTTAATTTGACGATTTGATCAAGAACCTTGGACTTAAGTGTTGAATGGCAGAAGTATTGCTCTAGTAGCTGAGTTTTACTTAAAATACTTTCAGCCTTTGAACCGCTAAATCCGACCCAAAGGTATGTCCAAGGATGTTCTTTATCAGCTTGATAAAAGGTCACTTTTCCTTTGGGAAGGATAAACATATCACCAACACCAAGTTCAGTGGTTTGGCCATCAATAGTAAATTTTCCTTTACCATCAACAATAAAATGCAGAACAAAATTATCACGAATAGTTGGACCAAAAGAGTAGTTTTTGTCACAAATTTCAGCCCCATAGTGGTCAACATTTAGATCAAAATTATTGGTATCAAATTCGTTATAGGTATTTAGAACGTTCAAACTATCATCTCCTCTATAAGCAACATTTTACCATATTTGTCCAACATCCTACCATTCAACAAGGGGTAATTTGGTGGTAAAATTTTAGTAAAAGTAGAGGAGGAAAACTTGTGGGAATTACAATCAAAGGAAATCTTTTCTATATTCAGAGTAAAGAGATGTCAATGATTATTGAGAATCGAGAAGGTGATTTACTTCTTCGTCATATTGGGGGTAAAATCGCTAACTATCACGGTTCAAATGCGATATTTGAGAAAGATCATGCTTTTTCAGGCAATCCGACTCCCGATAATCGTACGTTTAGCTATGATACCCAACGTCAAATCTTTGGTGTGCATGGCTTTGGTGACTTTCGTTGCCCATCACTTAAAATTCAACATGATAACAATGAATTAACACAATTTAAGTTAAAAGATAGTCATATTTTACATGGAGTTGTTGAGGCAACAGGATTACCTAGTCCTCATTCAATGGAAGGTGCTGAAACATTAGTGTTTATCTTAGAAGATGAATTTGCTAAATTGCGTCTGACGCTTTATTACACAGCTTATGCAGATCGTGCAACTATTTCAACCTTTGCTAAGATTAGTAATCTATCCGATAAAGCTGTTATCATCAACCGTGCTTTATCAACTATGCTTGATGTACCTGCTGGAAATTATGATGTGGTGACTTTGCAAGGAGCTTATGCGCGTGAGAAAACAGTTCGTCGTCAAATGGTCGAGCAAGGTATCTTTAGCATTGCTTCAAATCGCGGAGCTTCTGGTCATGCTCAGACTCCAGCTGTGATTTTGTGTGATAGGACAGCGACGGAGGATGCTGGCAGTGCCCTTGCTTTGCAGCTACTTTATAGTGGTAATTTTCAAGCTTTTGTTCAAAAAAATCAATTGAATGAAGTTCGCTTAGGGATTGGTATTAATGATGATAACTTTGCTTGGCAATTGGCAGCTAGAGATAATTTTGAAACGCCAGTGGCTTTGATGACTTATTCGGCAAAAGGTTTGACACACTTGAGCCAAGAAAGCCAGTTGTTTGTGCAAAATCATATCATGCCAAAACAATTTGCACATGCTGAACGTCCAATTCTCATTAACAATTGGGAAGCGACTTATTTTGATTTCAAAAAAGAAAAATTGCTTGATTTAGCTGACGAAGCAAGCAAACTTGGTATCGAGCTTTTTGTTCTTGATGACGGTTGGTTTGGTAATCGATTTGATGATAATCGTGCGCTTGGTGACTGGGTTGTCAACGAAGAAAAACTCGGTGGGCCTTTGAATGACTTGATTGCTGAAGTGCATGCCAAAGGTTTGAAATTTGGTTTGTGGTTTGAACCAGAAATGATTTCTGTTGATAGTGATCTTTATCGTGCGCATCCAGATTGGGCTATTCAAGCTGAAGGTCGTGGTCATACTTATTCTCGTAATCAATTGGTGCTCAACCTTGCAAATCCTGATGTCGTAGCCTACATCAAGGCAGCTATTGATAAGATTTTGACAGAAAATACTATTGATTATGTTAAATGGGATTATAACCGTAACATCACAAATATCGGAAATGGTGATACTTATCTTGCGACCCAAATGCAATCTCATGATTACATGCTAGGTTTGTATGATTTGGTGTCTTATTTGACAGAAAAGCATAGTAACATTCTCTTTGAATCTTGCTCAGGTGGTGGTGGTCGAAATGACCTTGGTATGATGCGCTATTTCCCACAAGTTTGGGCTAGTGACAATACTGATGCCATTTCACGTTTGCCAATTCAATACGGCTCAAGTTACCTTCACCCAACCATTTCAATGGGCTCTCACGTATCAGCAAGTCCTAATCACCAAATGGGACGCACAACACCGATTGAAACTCGCGGTAATGTTGCCATGATGGGAAATCTTGGCTATGAACTTGATTTGAAAAGCTTGCCACAAGCTGAAAAAGATGTAATTGCTGCTCAAGTCGCTCATTACAAAGAGATTCGTCCAGTGATTCAATTTGGTAAGCAATATCGCTTGATTAATCCAGAAGAAGGGTCAAATGAAGCAGCGGTTCAATTTGTTTATGAAGATAAGGTAGTTGTCACTTATGTTCGCACACTTTCAACCATTGAAATCATTGAAACAACACTTAAGCTGAAAGGTTTGGAAGAAGAAGCTCTTTACTGCTTGCAAGGAACAGACCAAGTTTACTCAGGAGCAGAGCTCATGTACGCGGGCCTCATAGCGATTCTCCCACAAGGTGATTACCTCAGCAAACAATACTATTTCGTGAAACAATAAGGAGGTTTTCCATGAAATGGCCTAAACGATTAATAGTGACTGGAGTGGCAATGTTGACAGCGGCAGCTGCTTTGACATTGACAGCTTGTCCAAAAAACAGTGATTCCTCTAATGATGGCAAGGTAACTATCGAATATTTCAACCAAAAAACAGAAATGGTTGATACGCTAAAAGAAATCATTAAGGATTTTGAAAAAGAAAATCCAAAAATCCATGTCAAAATGACCAGTGTGCCAAGTGCTGGTACTGTTCTAAAAACACGTATGCTTGCAGGTGATGCTCCGGATGTCATTAACATTTACCCTCAGAACGTTGATTTTAAAGAGTGGGCAAAAGCAGGTTACTTTGAGAATATGACTGGAAAATCATATCTTAAAAACATCAAAAATCATTACGAAAAAAATTATGCTGTCAACGGCAAAATTTATAGCGTCCCGCTATCAGCCAACGTTTCAGGGATTTATTTTAACAAGACAAAATTTGAAGAATTAGGCCTCAAAGTTCCAGAAACTTGGGATGAATTTGAAACACTTGTTAAACAGATTAAAGCTGACGGCGAAACCCCGTTTGCGCTTGCTGGTAGTGAAGGTTGGACTTTAAATGGCTATCACCAACTAGCTTATATCAGTGTGACTGGCAGCGGTGATAAGGCAAATGATTATCTTCGTTTTTCTCCGGTGAATTCTATTTCAACAGATGACAAAGAAGTAAAAAATGTCTTGAAACGTCTTGATTTATTGGCTGAAAAAGGAAATCAACAAACTAACTGGGAAGGGGCTTCTTATAATGATTCTGTTGTAGCCTTTGCGACTGAAAAAGCTTTAATGTTACCTGGCGGTTCATGGGTATTAGCAGCCATTAAGCAACAAGACCCTAAATTTGACATCTCAACCTTTGCCTTTCCTGGGAATGAAGTTGGTCAAGAAGTGACTGTTGGTGCAGGTGATTTGGCTTTGTCTATCTCATCAGCAAGCAAACACAAAAAAGAGTGCGAAAAATTCATTTCTTATATGGCTTCAGCTAAAGCAATGCAAAAATATTATGACGTCGATGGCTCACCAGTATCTGTAAATGGTGTGGTTGAAGATGAGAACTCTCCCCTTGCTCCGCTTTATCGATTAGCTTTTACAGATAAGCACTATGTTTGGCTGGGTGAAAATTGGACAAGCGAAGAAGACTTCTGGAGTTTGACAGCCAATTATTTGATGAGCGAAGATGCTAAGCAATATACAGATGAATTAAATGCCTTTTTCAATCCGATGAAAGCCGATGTGACGAAGTAGGAGGAAACTAGAATGCGAAAATTTTTAAATAAATATTGGGGCTGGGTGTTCTTGATTGTTCCCTTGATTTTACAAGCAATTTTCTTCTATTTCCCAATGATTCAAGGTGCTTTCTACAGTTTTACAAACTGGACTGGATTGACTTACAATTTTGATTTTGTTGGTGTCAACAATTATAAAATCTTGCTAACGGATACCAAATTCTTTAAAGCTCTTGGCTTTACTTTGATTTTGACCATTGCGTTAATTGTCGGTGAAATTGTGATTGGTATCTGGGTGGCGCGTGCTTTGAATACTAAAATCAAAGGTCAAACGTTCTTTAGAGCTTGGTTCTTTTTCCCAGCTGTTTTGTCAGGGTTGACAGTGTCTTTGATTTTTAAACAAGTTTTTAACTATGGTTTGCCTGCTATCGGCGAAGCTTTGAATATTGAATGTTTAAAAACAAGTCTTTTAGGAACAACTGGCGGTGCTGTTTTTGCAGCAATCTTTGTTATGTTGTGGCAAGGTGTTGCCATGCCGATTATTCTCTTCCTATCTGGTCTTCAAACCATTCCAAGTGAAATCACAGAAGCGGCAGCAATCGATGGCGCAAATAGCAAACAAACGTTCTGGAACATTGAATTACCATATCTGTTACCAAGTATTTCTATGGTCTTTATCATGGCACTAAAAGGTGGCTTAACAGCTTTTGACCAAATCTTTGCTTTGACTGGTGGTGGACCAAGTAATTCAACAACATCAATCGGACTTTTGGTTTACAATTATGCCTTTTCAAGTAACCAATACGGTTATGCTAACGCAATTGCCTTGATTCTTTTTGCCATCATTGTTCTTGTTTCAGTGTTGCAACTTAAATTATCAAGTCGTTTTGAAGTATAGGAGTGAGAGATGAAAAAAGAAGAACGTTATAATACTTTTTGGAAATATGTGCTCTTAATTGCGGGTTCAATTCTGATTTTGATTCCTTTATTAGCAACTGTCTTTAGTTCGTTTAAGACAACTAAGGATATCATGCAACATTTCTTTGCTTTTCCAAATCCTGTCACTCTAAGCAACTACACACGCTTGCTTGCTGATGGCATCGGACATTATTTCTTAAATTCAACGATTATCACCGTTGTATCAGTGATTTTGGTGACTTTATTTATTCCTGCGGCTGCTTATTCAATTGCTCGTAATATGAGCAAAAAACGAGCTTTCAATATCATGTACAGTTTGTTGATTTTGGGAATTTTTGTGCCATTTCAAGTTATCATGATTCCAATCACAGTGATGATGAGTCGACTTGGCTTGACTAATATTTGGGGTTTGATTATCTTGTACTTAACATATGCTGTACCACAAACCTTATTCTTGTATGTCGGATACATCAAGTTAAGTGTTCCTGACAGTTTGGATGAAGCAGCTGAGATTGATGGTGCTGATAAATTCACAACTTATCGCAAAATCGTCTTTCCAATGTTAAAACCAATGCACGCTACAACTTTGATTATCAATGCACTTTGGTTTTGGAATGACTTCATGCTTCCACTCTTGATGCTGAATAAATCATCAGACTCTTGGTCATTGCCACTTTTTCAATACAACTACACAGGACAATACCTCAGCGACTACGGACCAAGCTTTGCATCATACGTCGTTGGTATTATTACTATCACAATCGTTTACCTCATTTTCCAAAAACATATCATTTCAGGAATGAGCAACGGCGCAGTGAAATAAGGAGTCGACGCAGTGTCATTAAGACACAAGGAGGCTCATCTTTTTCACCCAGCCTGTAGCCCGAGTTCAACTTTTGCTGGGTGCTAAAATCCAAAAGGGTAAAGGAGTAACTATGACAATACAAAATAAAACAATGCTTATTACTTACTCAGATAGTCTGGGAAAGAATTTGAAAGAATTAAATGAAAATCTTGGCAAGTATTTTGGAGAAGCTGTCGGCGGGGTTCATCTTTTGCCATTTTTCCCGTCAACAGGTGACCGTGGTTTTGCGCCAGTCGATTATGATGAGGTTGATGCTGCATTTGGGGATTGGGATGACGTGAAGGCATTGGGTGAGAAGTATTATCTCATGTTTGATTTCATGATTAACCATATTTCTCGTCAATCAAAATATTACAAAGATTATCAGGAAAAGCACGAAGCTAGTGCTTACAAGGATATGTTTCTTAACTGGGATAAATTTTGGCCAGAAAATCGTCCGACACAAGCTGATGTGGATTTGATTTACAAGCGTAAAGACCGCGCACCAAAACAAGGAATTCACTTTGCGGACGGTTCAGTTGAGCAGCTCTGGAACACATTTGGTGAAGAGCAGATTGACCTTGATGTGACAAAAGACGTGACCATGGATTTCATTCGAAAGACCATCGCGCATTTAGCTGAAAATGGTTGCGACCTTATTCGATTAGATGCTTTTGCTTATGCAGTTAAAAAATTAGATACTAATGATTTCTTTGTAGAACCAGAAATCTGGGAATTGCTTGATAAAGTCCGCAGCATTGCTGCGGAATCTGGTACAGAGTTGCTTCCAGAAATTCATGAGCACTATTCAATCCAGTTTAAGATCGCTGAGCACGATTACTATGTTTATGATTTTGCCCTTCCGATGGTGGTTCTTTATAGCCTTTACAGCGGAAATGTTAATCGTTTGGCGAAATGGCTTAAAATGTCTCCCATGAAACAATTTACGACACTTGATACGCACGATGGTATTGGAGTTGTTGATGTCAAAGATATCTTGACGGATGAGGAAATTGATTACACGTCAAATGAACTTTATAAAGTAGGTGCCAACGTCAACCGAAAATATTCAACAGCCGAGTATAATAATCTTGATATCTACCAAATCAATTCAACTTACTATTCTGCGCTTGGGGATGATGACAAGAAATATTTCTTAGCTCGTTTGATTCAAGCTTTCGCGCCAGGCATTCCACAAGTGTATTATGTTGGCTTTTTAGCTGGTAAAAATGATCTTGAATTGTTAGAAAAAACAAAAGAAGGTCGCAATATTAATCGTCATTATTATAGCAGTAGCGAAATTGCAGAAGAAGTCAAACGTCCAGTTGTTCAAGCTTTGCTAAAATTATTTACTTTCCGTAATCAATCGGCTGCTTTTGCCCTGGATGGCAGTATTGATGTAGAGATATTAGATGAAAATACGCTTGTAATCACTCGCCGTAATCAAGGTAGCAGTGTGGTTGCGGAAGCCCAAATTAATTTAAAAGAGTTAAGCTACGCAGTTAAAGAAAACGGGGAAGAAGTTACTTTCTTATAATCTAAAGGTGGCTGGGCAAACTCCTAGCTTCCTTTCTATTTTTTATAACGCAAACGCTTGCACAAATAACAAGAAAGCGTTAAAATAAAGACAAATAAATCAAAATAGAGGTGCACTATGGAAAAACATTGGTGGCATAAAGCAACCATTTATCAAATTTACCCAAAATCATTTAAGGATTCAAATGGTGATGGAATTGGTGATTTGCAAGGGATTATCAGTAAACTTGACTACTTACAAAAGCTTGGTATTACAGCGATTTGGCTTTCTCCTGTTTATCAGTCTCCGATGGATGATAATGGTTATGATATTTCAAATTATGAGGCGATTGCGGATATTTTTGGAGATATGTCTGACATGGAAGAATTGCTAGCGCAGGCAAAAGCGCGTGGTATTCGTATTATCATGGATTTGGTGGTTAATCACACATCAGATGAACACGCTTGGTTTGTTGAAGCGCGTGAAAATCCTGCCAGCCCATACCGTGATTTTTACATTTGGCGTGATGAACCAAATGAGCTTGATTCTATTTTTGGTGGCTCTGCCTGGGCATATGATGGCAAAACTGGGCAATATTATTTGCACTTTTTCAGCAAGAAACAGCCAGATTTGAATTGGGAAAATCTCGCATTACGCAAGTCTGTTTACGATATGATGAATCGCTGGATTGACAAAGGTATTTCTGGCTTTCGTATGGACGTGATTGACATGATTGGGAAAATGCCAGACCAATTAATTTCTAATAATGGACCAAAATTGCATGATTATCTCAAAGAAATGCATCAAGAAACCTTGGCTGGAAAGGATTTGTTAACGGTTGGCGAAACTTGGGGCGCAACACCAGAAATTGCTAAGCAGTACTCATCCCCAGATGAAAAAGAATTATCAATGGTTTTTCAATTTGAACATATCGGTCTGCAACACAAGCCAAATGCTTCAAAATGGGAATACGAAAAAGAATTAAATGTTCCTGCACTTAAAGCCATTTTCAACAAGTGGCAGACAGAGCTTGAGCTTGGTCAGGGCTGGAATTCGCTTTTTTGGGACAATCATGATTTGCCACGTGTTTTATCGATTTGGGGAGACACAGACACTTATCGTGAAAAATCAGCCAAAGCGCTAGCGATTTGCTTGCACCTAATGCGTGGTACGCCTTACATCTACCAAGGAGAAGAAATCGGCATGACTAACTATCCTTTCAAGGATTTAGGAGAAATTGATGACATTGAGTCGCTCAATTTTGCCAAAGAAGCGCTTGAAAATGGTAAGACGTCAGAAGAAGTGCTAGACAGTATTCGCATGATTGGACGCGATAATGCTAGAACGCCAATGCAATGGGATAGTAGCAAGAATGCAGGATTTTCAACAGCTGATAAGACTTGGTTGCCAGTTAATCCAAACTATCAGGACATCAATGTTCAAGCTGCTTTAGACAATCCAGAATCTATTTTCTATACTTATCAAAAACTCATCACGCTTCGCAAGGAAAATGAGTGGTTGATTGATGCGGATTTTGAACTTTTAGAGACAGCAGATAAGGTCTTTGCCTATCTCAGAAAAACTGTGGATGCTACTTATCTTGTTGTGGCTAACCTATCGAACCAAGCGCAACCATTTGAATGCGACCTTGGCTACCAAGAAACTATCATCAGCAATACCGCAGAACTTGCTGATTTTGAAAATCATCAACTTCAACCATGGGATGCCTTTTGCATGAAAGTCGGGCAAAATATGAAATAAAAAGAGTTCCAAATTTAATTTGGAACTCTTTTTATTAACGTCTTTTATTTCGTGCTGTCTCGTAATGTTAGAGTGGTTGCAAGTCTTGTCATTGTTGGGATAGTGTTATGGTTGATAAGTTGGCGGTTAAGGATGTCAACGGCAGTCCGTCCCATTTCTTCGGTATAGACAGTGATGCTTGATAAGGCTGGAAAGACTTGTTTAGTTAGTGGGGTATCGTTAAAAGAGATGAGGCTAACGCGATTTGGCACAATGATACTAGCTTCTTGGAGAGCGCGAAGCGCACCGATTGCAAGGGTGTCATTGGCAAGAAAGAAAGCTTGAGGGAGGTCGTCACCAAGTTCGGTAATGGCTTTTTTCATTAACTCATATCCTGCTTGTGCTGAAAAATCTCCGACAAATATGTAGTTAGGATTGTAGAGATTATTTTCATAGGCGTAATTTTTGAAAGTACGGAAGCGTTGGTCAACAATGAGTTCTTGTTGGTCGGTTGTGCGTTCTTCGCCAGCAATCATCCCAATTTTTGTGAATCCTTGGTCCATAAAGTAATCAAGCACTTTGATAACAGCATTATCAAAATCAGTGGTCACGCAAGGGTGTCCTGCATTGAGTGTGTCGCTGTCAACAAACACAAGATTTTGAGACAATTTTTCGAGTTTTGAAATTTGTGCGCTAGAAAATTTACCAATGGCAATAATACCACAGATGTTTTCAGAAATCGTTAAAATATCATTATTAAAGTAACGAATAATATCATAGCCCAACTCTTGAGCACGTTTTTCGAGTCCGATACGAATACTGTAATAATAGAGGTCATTGAGTTCTTCTTGCTCACTGTACCATTGCACAATAGCAATTTTTTGCCGTTCTTGTAAGGTATTTGTGCTGCGTTTGTGCTTTTCGTACCCCAGCTCTTCAGCGACGGTTAAAATGCGATGCCGTGTTTCTTCGCTAACAGAAAGGGTAGCATCTTGATTAAGCACCCGAGAAACGGTTGCTGATGAAACCTTTGCCAACTTTGCGATGTCTTTTAATGTAGCCATAAGTTATCCCTTCTTTCTTACTTTTATTGTAGCACAAAAAATAACATAACAAAAATTTTAAGTAAAAATTTAGTAAATTTTATTGACTTGGAACATCAACAGGTGTACAATGAAAACGTAATCATAGAAAAAGTTAAAAAAGGAGACCCTCATGAAAGTTATAGAATTAAAAGAAGCCTTCACAGCCGTATTTGGCAATGAAGCAGACGCAACCTTTTTCTCACCAGGACGTATCAATTTGATTGGTGAACATACAGACTACAATGGCGGTCATGTTTTCCCAGCGGCTATCACCCTTGGAACATACGGTGCAGCTCGCAAACGTGACGATCAAACACTTCGTTTTTATTCAGCAAACTTTGCTGATTTAGGCATTATCGAGGTTGACCTTGCTAACCTTGTCTTTGATAAAAAAGACAACTGGACGAATTATCCAAAAGGTGTCATTAAATTCTTGCAAGAAGCTGGGTATACGATTAATACTGGTTTTGACCTTTACGTCAATGGGAATATTCCAAACGGTTCAGGCTTGTCATCATCAGCTTCGTTAGAGCTCTTGGTCGGAATTGTTGCTGAAGAATTATTTGACCTCAACTTAGACCGTCTTGACTTAGTAAAAATTGGTAAACAAACGGAAAATGAATTTATCGGCGTTAATTCAGGAATCATGGACCAATTTGCTATTGGTATGGGAGCTGACAAGCAAGCTATTTACCTTGATACCAACACATTAGAATACGACCTTGTGCCGCTTGATTTAGGTGACAATGTCATTGTTATCATGAATACTAACAAACGCCGTGAATTGGCTGATTCAAAATACAATGAACGTCGTGCCGAATGTGAAAAAGCCGTTGAAGAATTGAATCAAGTGCTTGATATCAAGACACTTGGTGAACTTGATTTGCAAGCTTTTGATGAATACAGTTACCTCATTAAAGATGCTAATCGTCTCAAACGTGCTCGTCACGCTGTTTGGGAAAATCAACGCACTCTTCAAGCCAAAGAAGCTTTGATTGCAGGTGAACTTGAAAAATTTGGTCGTTTGGTCAATGCCTCACATGTATCACTTGAGCATGATTACGAAGTGACTGGTATTGAGCTTGATACCCTTGCTCATACCGCTTGGCAACAAGAAGGTGTCCTTGGAGCTCGTATGACAGGAGCGGGCTTTGGTGGCTGCGGTATTGCCATTGTCGCTAAAGATAAAGTTGATGAATTCACCCAAAATGTCGGCAAGGTTTATACAGAAATCATTGGCTATGCGCCAGCTTTCTACATTGCTGAAATTGCAGGTGGCTCACGTGTCTTGTCTCGAAAATAAGTAAGATTAGAGAAGAAAAATGAAACTTTTAGATACTTTTGTTGCTAAAGTTATTGCAGTTAGCGACTACACAGAAGATGATATGTTTTACTTGTGTAATCGTGTCCTTGCCCTTGTTGGCGAAGAAGGCTCACAGCAAGAAACGAAGCAAACAGAACTTATTGCCCTCAAAGATGAACTGGTTGACCTAGCTGTGCAAAATGGCAAGGTTGGTGAATTGGTGACCGAAAAAGATTGTTTGGGTGCTGAGCTAATGAATTTTATCACACCTGTTCCAAGTCAGGTGAACCGTGAATTCTGGGATACTTATGCAAAATCTCCTCAACAAGCTATCGCAGATTTTTACGCCCTCAGCAAACGCAACGATTACATTAAAGTTGCTGCAATCGCAAAAAATATTGCCTTTACAACACCATCACAATATGGCGATATTCAAATCACAATCAATTTATCAAAACCTGAAAAAGACCCCAAAGCTATTGCACAAGCTAAACTGGTCAAAGCTTCCTCATATCCAAAATGCCAACTTTGCATGGAAAATGAAGGTTACCAAGGTAGGATTAACCACCCTGCCCGTGCTAACCACCGCATTATCCGTATGAAGTTAGGTGATGAAAAATGGGGCTTCCAGTATTCACCTTATGCTTACTTCAATGAGCACTGCATTATTTTAAATACTGAGCATGTGCCAATGGTTATTAGCAAGGATACTTTTGCGCAATTATTGGACATTGTTGATATTTTCCCAGGGTATTTTGCAGGGTCAAATTCTGATTTACCGATTGTTGGTGGGTCAATTTTGACACACAATCACTATCAAGGTGGGCGTCATGTCTTTCCTATGGAAATAGCAGAGCTAGACCGTGAGTTTCATTTCAAAGGCTTTTCTGATGTGACAGCTGGTATTGTCAACTGGCCAATGTCTGTTATTCGTTTGCGTAGCGCTGATAAAAATCGTTTGGTTGAACTAGCTGAAACCATTCGCTTAGCTTGGCGTGATTATTCTGATGATAGCGTTGATGTTGTCGCCTATACAGGAGACACACCGCACCACACCGTGACACCAATTGCTCGTAAACGTCGTGGCTTGTTTGAATTGGACATTGTCCTACGTGACAATCACACGACTGCTGAATTTCCTGACGGTGTTTATCATCCGCACGCTGATGTGCAACACATCAAAAAAGAAAATATCGGTCTGATTGAGGTTATGGGCTTAGCTATTTTACCTCCGCGTCTGAAAGATGAACTGTCAGAAGTTGAAAAATATCTTTTGAACCAGTATAATGAAATCGCTGACTATCACAAAGATTGGGCAGATAATATTAAAAAACGTACGGATATTACGGCTAAATCAGTGTATAATATTGTACAAGAGGAAGTCGGAAAAGTTTTTGTTCGTGTTTTAGAAGACGCAGGTGTTTACAAACGTGATGAAAAAGGTCAAGCTGCCTTTATGCGTTTTGTAGATAGCGTGGGGTTAGAATAGGAGAAATACATGTCAATTTTAGTGCTTGGTGGGGCTGGTTATATCGGTTCTCACATGGTTGACCGTTTGGTTGAAAAAGGTGACGAAGAAGTCGTCGTGGTTGATAGTTTGGTGACAGGGCACCGTGCTGCGGTTCACCCTGATGCGATATTTTATCAAGGCGACCTTGCTGACCAAGACTTTATGCGTAAAGTCTTTACAGAAAATCCAGATATTGATGCTGTCATTCACTTTGCGGCTTATTCATTGGTTGCTGAATCAATGGAAAAACCTTTAAAATACTTTGATAACAATACAGCAGGCATGGTCAAATTGCTTGAAGTGATGAACGAATTTGGCGTGAAGCACATTGTTTTCTCATCAACAGCAGCAACTTATGGCATTCCAGATGAAATTCCAATCAAAGAAACAACACCACAACGCCCAATCAATCCGTATGGCGAAAGTAAACTCATGATGGAAACAATCATGAAATGGTCTGACCAAGCTTATGGTATTAAATTTGTACCGCTTCGCTATTTTAATGTTGCTGGTGCAAAACCAGACGGTTCAATCGGTGAAGACCACGGTCCAGAAACACACTTGTTACCAATTATTTTGCAAGTGGCACAAGGTGTACGTGAAAAAATCATGATTTTTGGTAATGATTACAACACGCCAGATGGCACAAATGTCCGTGATTATGTTCACCCATTTGACCTAGCAGATGCGCATTTGCTTGCGGTTAAATACCTTCGTGAAGGTAATCCGTCAACGGCATTCAATCTTGGTTCTTCAACAGGATTTTCAAATCTTCAAATTCTCGAAGCAGCTCGTAAAGTGACTGGTAAAGAAATTCCAGCTGAACTGGCTGACCGTCGCCCTGGTGACCCAGATACTCTTATCGCGTCATCTGACAAAGCGCGTGAAGTCCTTGGTTGGAAACCACAATTTGACGACATTGAAAAAATCATTGCCTCAGCATGGGCATGGCACTCAAGCCACCCAAATGGGTATAATGATAGATAAATATAATAGGACACCAAGTTCAACTTGGTGTCCTGTTCTTGATTATAAAAGGAAATATTATGGAAATTATTAGGACTAATGTTTTAACAGATGAGGAATTGTTGGCAGCTAATGTACTTATCAAGGTTGTTCAAGCGTTTGACCAGACACATCGCACACCGTATTTGTCTAATCAGCTTAATTTTGATGTGGATATGCCAGCGTTTTTCTTGGGTTATGATGAGGGAAAATTAGTGGCTTTATTAACCGTTTATGCTGATTGTCAAGAAGCCGAGCTTGCTATTTTGGTTCACCCAAATCATCGTCGAAAGGGGTATGCAAAGGCGCTCTGGCGTGAATTTGATGAGATTAGACGTGATTATCAACTAAGACCAATCATCATGACTGAGAAGTGTTTTTTTAGACAAAAATCCTGACTTAATCAGGCATTTGGGCATGGTGTTAGAACCTGATTTTTGAATATTGGTTGACACGTGAGCGAGAACCATATCCTTTAGAAGAACGCACGGATTTAACCGTTCTTGAGGCTAGTACAGCACATATTGAAGTTATTGCTGATTTCCAAATGAAGGCTTTTAAAGAATCGAAAGAACAAGCGCTTCATTATGCCAAAGGGGCTTTGGAAGATGAGAATGGCAAGCTGTATACTGTCATGAGAGGAGATACAGTTTTGTCCTCTTGTACAGTTGATTTTAGCACGGATTATAACTATTTTTACGGTTTTGCGGTGGTTGAGGATTGTCGCGGTCAAGGAATTGGCACTTATTTTATGAAAAGGTTGGTGAATCAATTGATTGCTGAAAATGAGAAAGCCTTTCAGATTGCAGTTGAATCAGCCAACATTGCAGCTAAGCATCTATATGAAAAATTAGGATTCAAAGAACAGACTCAAGTGTTTTATGTGAAAACATTGACATAGTTCACACGTTGAACCCCTGCTTTATTACTATATTTAACGGTCAATTCTTGCGTTGATAACTTAAATTTGGTATAGTAAATTTTGACATTATAAATTTGGAGGAAACATATGGGAACAATTATTATGTTGGTTGTGTTGGTTGGTATGATTTGGTTCATGCAACGTTCACAAAAGAAACAAGCTCAAGAACGTCAAAATCAGCTTAAAGCACTAGCTAAAGGTGATGAAATTGTAACTATCGGTGGTCTTTACGGAGTTGTTGACGAAGTAGATGAAGATAACCAAAAAATGGTTTTAGACATTGATGGTGTTTACTTGACATTTGAATTGAGCGCTTTGAAACGTGTTATTAACCGTGCAGAACCAGAAACTGTTGAACCTGAAACAACTGTTATCGAAGAAGTAACAGAAACAGAAGCAGTTGTTGAAGAAGCTGCTGAGGAAGTAAGCACAGATGCTGCTATTGAAAGTAAAGATTAATACATGAAGTCAGATGTGAAAAACGTCTGGCTTTTTAAATGCAATATTTGGAGAATTTTCTAGCATAATCTGCTTAAAAGCGTGTAATAAGTGGAGAAAAAATTGCTGATTTATGATAAAATATTATAGCGAGTATGCTTTTAAGGAAATGTTATGTTTAAATTTAGAAAAAAAGAAAAGGCGATAAGCCTTGAAAAGATTCCAAAACACATCGGAATCATCATGGATGGAAATGGTCGCTGGGCGAAAAAGCGTATGCAACCACGTGTCATGGGACACAAAGCGGGAATGGATGCTCTGCAAGACGTCACTATTGCGGCTTCTGAACTTGGTGTTAAAGTTTTGACGGTCTATGCTTTTTCAACTGAAAATTGGTCTCGTCCCGAAGATGAAGTTAAATTCATTATGAATTTACCAGTCGAATTCTTTGATAAATATGTCCCTGAATTGGACGCAAATAATGTCAAAGTTCAAGTTATTGGTGAAACAGACCGCCTGCCAAAAGATACTTTTGATGCGATGAAACGTGCTTGCGAGAAAACAAAGCACAATTCTGGTTTGATTTTGAATTTTGCGCTTAATTATGGTGGACGTTCAGAAATCACAGAAGCAGTAAAAAACATTGCCCAAGAAGTGCTTGAAGCTAAAATCAATCCTGATGACATTACAGAAGATGTGATTTCAAACCACTTGATGACAAACCACTTACCGTATTTATACCGTGACCCTGATTTGATTATTCGAACAAGCGGTGAGCTTCGCCTAAGTAATTTTCTGCCTTGGCAGTCAGCTTATAGTGAATTCTATTTCACACCAGTTTTATGGCCTGATTTCAAAAAAGATGAGCTGATTAAGGCAATTGCTGAATACAATCGACGTCATCGTCGTTTTGGTGGAATATAGAAAGGAAATGTCATGAAACAACGTGTGATTTGGGGGGCGATTGCCTTACTAATTTTACTGCCGTTTCTGTTGTCAGGAGGCTTATCTTTCCAAGTTTTTGCTGGTCTTTTAGCGATGATTGGTGTGGCAGAAATGTTGCGCATGAAACGTCTAGAATTTTTCTCAATTGAAGGTGTTTTAGCGATGTTGGGAGCTTTTGTTCTTACTGTGCCTTTGGATAATTATTTTACATCGCTACCGCTGGACTCAAGTTTTTCAGTTTATGGCTTGCTAGTTTTTCTACTCTTGGCTGGAACTGTTTTAAACAGTGATGATTATTCATTTGACGATGTTTCTTATCCGATTGCGGCTAGTCTTTACGTCGGCATCGGTTTTCAAAACCTTGTTAATGCTCGTATCAGCGGTTTAGATAAAGTTTTATTTGCTTTGTTTATCGTTTGGGCGACTGACATCGGTGCTTACATGATTGGACGTCGTTTTGGACGTCGTAAATTGTTACCGAAAGTTTCTCCGAATAAAACAATTGAAGGTAGCCTTGGAGGAATTGTCTGTGCTGTTATTGTTGCTTTGATTTTCATGCTTGTTGATAAGGCAGTCTATACACCGCATAATCTTTTTGCAATGCTTATTTATGTTGTGTTGTTTAGTGTTTTTGGTCAATTCGGTGATTTGGTTGAGAGTGCTATCAAACGTCACTTTGGCGTGAAAGATTCAGGCAAATTAATCCCTGGTCATGGTGGTATTTTGGACCGCTTTGATTCAATGATTTTTGTCTTTCCAATGATGCATCTCCTTGGTCTTTTCTAATTTGATTGTGAGTTAACGCTGACAAGTCGCTCTTGTCGCTTAATGGCTAGTGAATGATCATTAGGATGATTATCAAATTTACTGGTACAGAAAGGAGTAAAATGCTCGGAATTTTAACCTTTATTATCGTTTTTGGAATTTTAGTTATTGTCCATGAATTTGGGCACCTTTACTTTGCTAAAAAGTCTGGCATCTTAGTACGAGAATTTTCTATCGGAATGGGCCCGAAAATCTTTTCGCATATTGATAAAGAGGGTACCGCTTATACAATTCGTATCCTACCTCTGGGTGGCTATGTACGCATGGCTGGTTGGGGTGATGATACGACGGAAATCAAGACTGGAACGCCTGCCAGTTTGACACTAAATCAAGACGGTTTAGTGACACGTATTAATTTATCACAAAAGCAGTTGGACAACACCGCTCTTCCGATGAATGTCACAGCTTATGATTTAGAGGATAAGTTGGAAATCACAGGTCTAGTGCTTGATGAAACGAAAACCTATTCTGTTGACCATGATGCGACTATTGTCGAGGAAGATGGTACAGAAATCCGTATTGCACCGCTAGATGTACAATATCAAAATGCAACAGTTTGGGGACGTTTAATCACAAACTTTGCTGGTCCGTTGAATAACTTTATTTTGGGAACAATTGTCTTTATCCTTCTTGTTTTCATGCAAGGTGGTGTTCAAGATACGTCAACGAATGTTATTCAAGTAACTGACGGTGGTGCCATGCAGGCAGCTGGTGTTGAAAGTGGTGACCGTGTCTTATCCATCGAAAATTATGACATCTCTAATTGGTCTGATTTGACGGAGGCTGTCACAAAAGTAACTGAAAATATTTCAAGTGGTGATACGATTTCCGTAACCGTTGAAACCAGCTCAGGAAAGACTGAAACGCTGGATATAACACCACAAGAAAATAATGGAAGTTACTATATCGGTGTCACTCGAGTATTGAAAACAGGTTTCTGGGACAAGGTCACTGGTGGCTTCCAAATGGCTTGGCAAAGCGCGACAGCTATTCTGACAGCTTTGAAAGGCTTGATTTCAAACTTTAGTTTGGATAAATTAGGTGGTCCTGTTGCCATGTATCAAGCTTCAAGTCAAGCTGCTTCAAATGGATTGACTTCAGTTCTTTATTTATTGGCGCTATTGTCAATGAACTTAGGAATTGTGAATTTGATTCCGATTCCAGCCTTGGACGGTGGAAAAATTTTGATGAACCTTATCGAAATTGTTCGTCGTAAACCGCTTAAACAAGAAACCGAAACTTACATCACCCTAGTTGGCGTTGTTATCATGCTTGTTTTGATGATTGCTGTCACTTGGAACGATATTATGCGAGTTTTCTTTTAGATATATCTGATTACGCCTAAATGATGTAGTACAATAATTTATAAATAAAACCTATTTTTTAGAAAGGAATTTATACGGCCTTTTATAAAAAGAAGATAAGTGAGCTACTTGTTTGATTGAAGAGCTTACTTATTTTCATGATTTGACCGTTATATTTTGTTATGAAACAATCACAAATGCTTATCCCTACGCTTCGCGAAATGCCAAGCGATGCCCAAGTTATCAGTCATGCCCTTATGGTACGTGCTGGTTACGTTCGCCAAGTCTCAGCAGGTATTTACGCTTACTTGCCACTTGCTAACCGTACGATTGAAAAATTCAAAGCAATCATGCGTGAAGAATTTGAAAAAATTGGTGCGGTTGAAATGCTTGCCCCAGCACTTTTGAATGCTGATCTTTGGCGTGAATCAGGTCGTTACGAAACTTATGGTGAAGACCTTTATAAACTTAAAAACCGTGATAAATCAGACTTCATTCTTGGTCCAACACACGAAGAAACATTCACAAGTCTTGTCCGTGATGCGGTAAAATCATACAAACAGTTGCCATTGAACCTTTACCAAATCCAATCTAAATATCGCGATGAAAAACGTCCTCGTAACGGACTTCTTCGTACACGTGAATTTATCATGAAAGATGGTTATAGTTTCCACGCTGACTACGAAGGATTGGACACAACTTACGAAGATTACCGTAAAGCATATGAAGCTATCTTCACACGTGCTGGTCTTGATTTCAAAGGTATCATTGGTGACGGTGGTGCCATGGGTGGTAAAGATTCTCAAGAGTTTATGGCTATCACTCCAGATCGTACAGACCTTGACCGTTGGTTGGTTCTTGATAAATCAATCGCTTCAATTGATGAAATTCCAGCTGATGTTTTAGAAGATATCAAAAAAGAATTGGCATCATGGTTGGTTTCAGGTGAAGATACCATTGCTTACTCAACAGAATCAAGCTACGCTGCTAACCTTGAAATGGCAAGCAATGAATATAAACCAACAACAAAAGTTGTCGCTCAAGAAGATGTCAAACGTGTGGAAACACCAGATTGCAAATCAATTGATGATGTTGCTGCATTCTTGAAAGTTGACGAAGAACAAACAATCAAAACACTTTTCTTCGTTGCTGATAATGAACCAGTAGTTGCTCTTCTTGTCGGAAACGACCAAGTCAATGATGTTAAATTGAAAAACTATCTTGGAGCTGATTTCCTTGAACCTGCAAGCGAAGAAGAAGCTGTTGAAGTCTTTGGTGCTAACTTTGGTTCACTTGGACCAGTTAACCTTCCTGAAAATGTCCGCATCGTTGCTGACCGCAAAGTGCAAGATGTTGCCAATGCAGTTGTTGGCGCAAACGAAAACGGCTATCACTTGACAGGTGTTAACCCAGGACGTGATTTTGAAGCGGAATACGTTGATATTCGTGAAGTTAAAGAAGGTGAAATCTCACCAGACGGTAAAGGTGTTCTTAAATTTGCTCGTGGTATCGAAATTGGACACATCTTCAAACTCGGTACTCGCTATTCAGAAAGCATGGGAGCAACAATCCTTGACCAAAATGGACGTGCTATTCCAATTATTATGGGATGCTATGGTATCGGTGTTAGCCGTATCTTGTCAGCTGTTATTGAACAACATGCCCGTCTCTTTGTTTCTAAAACACCAAAAGGCGCTTACCGCTTTGCATGGGGTATCAACTTCCCTAAAGAATTGGCACCGTTTGATGTACACGTCATCACTGTCAATGTGAAAGATGAAGAAGCACAAGCTTTGACAGCGAAAGTTGAAGCTGAATTGGTTGCTAAAGGTTACGAAGTCTTGGTTGACGACCGTAACGAACGTGTCGGCTCTAAATTCTCAGACAGCGACCTTATCGGTCTCCCAATTCGTGTCACAGTGGGTAAGAAAGCTGCTGACGGTATCGTTGAAGTGAAAATTAAAGCAACTGGCGATACTATCGAAGTTAACGCAGAAAACCTTATCGAAACTCTTGAAATTTTGACAAAAGAAAATTAATGATAACAAGGTCAGGCAGTCAGTTCTGACCTTTTTCTTTTGTGTCGAAAAAAGATTTCATTTGTGGTAAAATTAAGAGATAACGTAACTAGAAAAGAAGGCAAAATAGGGTAACCAAGAGGTGTATTTTGCCTTAGTAGATAAATTTAGTTTTTGGAATTGAGGTAGTTTACGCATTATGTCAGAATTATTTAAAAAATTGATGGAGCAAATCGATATGCCGCTTGACATGCGACAATCTTCTGCTTTTTCATCTGCAGATATTCGTGAAGTTAAGGTACATTCTGTATCTCGCCTCTGGGAGTTCCATTTTTCATTTGCGGAAATTTTGCCAATTGAAATCTATCGTGAATTGTCTTATCGATTGGTGAACACTTTTAAACAAGCGGATATCAGAGTGACTTTTGATATTCAGGCAGAAACTGTCGATTTTTCACAACCTTTATTGCAAACCTACTATGAAGAAGCTTTTGAGCATGCTCCGTGTGATAGCACCAGTTTCAAGGCTTCTTTTAGCAAATTGAAGGTTTCTTATGATGGTACCAAATTATTGATTGAAGCACCAGCATTTGTTAATAATGACCATTTTCGCAAAAATCATCTACCTAATCTAGCGCGTCAGTTTGAAGCGTTTGGTTTTGGCAAGCTTACCATAGACATGATTTCTGATGAAGCGATGACGCAAGCATTACGAGAAGATTTTACGTCAAATCGCGAAGCTATGGTGGAAAAAGCGGTGCAAGAAAATCGTGAGGCGGTTAAATCTTTGGAAGCCTCTATGCCTCCAGATGAAGAAACACCAAAAATTAAATTTGATTTTAAAGAACGTGCCAAACAGCGCCGTGCAGGTTTTGAAAATGCCGAAATCACACCAATGGTTGAAGTCACAACAGAAGAAAACCAAATTGTTTTTGAGGGGATGGTTTTTGACGTTGAGAAGAAAACAACTCGTACAGGACGTCACATTATTAATTTTAAAATGACTGACTACACATCAAGTTTTGCCATGCAGAAATGGGCAAAAGATGATGATGAGTTGAAAAAATACGATATGATCGCCAAAGGGGCATGGCTTCGAGTTCGTGGGAATGTTGAAAATAATAATTTCACCCATGCATTGACCATGAATGTACAAGATGTCAAAGAGATTGTTCATCATGACCGCAAGGATTTAATGCCAGAAGGTCAAAAACGTGTGGAATTCCATGCCCATACGAATATGTCAACCATGGATGCTTTGCCAACGGTTGAAGAATTAATTGATACAGCGGCGAAGTGGGGGCACAAGGCTGTTGCTATTACTGACCACGGCAATGTGCAAAGTTTCCCACACGGTTATCACAGAGCACGTAAAAATGGTATTAAGGCGATTTTTGGTTTAGAGGCTAATATCGTTGAGGACAAAGTGCCGATTGCCTACAATCCTCAAGATATTGAGTTAAACGAAGCTACCTACGTCGTATTTGACGTGGAAACGACTGGGCTTTCTGCGGTCAATAATGATTTGATTCAGATTGCGGCTTCAAAAATGTACAAGGGAAATATTGTTGAGCAGTTTGATGAGTTCATCAACCCAGGTCATCATTTATCAGCTTTTACAACGGAATTGACTGGTATTACGGATAATCATGTTCGCAATGCTAAACCGATTGAAGAAGTCCTTCAAATGTTCCAAAATTTTTGTCAGGATACTGTGCTAGTTGCCCACAATGCAACCTTTGACGTTGGCTTTATGAATGCCAATTATGAACGTCATGGCATGCCAATTATTACACAACCTGTCATTGATACCTTGGAATTTGCTCGAAATCTCTATCCAGAATACAAACGTCATGGTTTGGGACCATTGACCAAACGTTTCCAAGTTTCACTAGAACACCATCATATGGCGAACTATGATGCGGAAGCAACGGGGCGCTTGCTCTTTATTTTCCTGAAAGAAGCACGTGAAAACCACAGTTTAGCTAACATGATGGATTTGAATACGAAATTAGTTGCTGAGGATTCTTACAAGAAAGCACGTGTCAAACACGCGACGATTTATGTTCAAAACCAAACAGGTTTGAAAAATATTTTCAAACTCGTCAGCCTTTCTAATGTCAAATATTTTGAAGGTGTAGCTCGCATTCCAAGAACGGTTCTTGACGCTCACCGTGAAGGGCTTTTGCTAGGAACAGCCTGCTCAGAGGGCGAAGTTTTTGATGCGGTCTTATCTTCAGGGGTAGATGCTGCGGTTAAAGTAGCGAAATATTATGATTTCATCGAAGTTATGCCACCAGTGCTTTACGCTCCGCTATTGGCGCAAGGAACAATCAAAGATGAAGAAGGTATTCGACAAGTCATCCGAGATTTGCTTGAGGTTGGACGTCGTCTGAACAAGCCTGTTTTGGCGACTGGGAATGTCCATTATATCGAGCCCGAAGATGAGATTTACCGTGAAATCATTGTCCGTAGTTTAGGGCAAGGGGCACCGATTAACCGTCCGATTGGTCGTGGTGAAAATGCCCAACCTGCTCCGTTACCAAAAGCGCATTTCCGTACAACCAATGAAATGTTAGATGAATTTGCCTTTCTTGGCGAAGATGTCGCGTATCAAATTGTTGTTAAGAATACCAATGATTTTGCTGACCGTTTCGAGGAAGTCGAGGTTGTTAAGAAAGACTTGTACACACCTTTCCTTGAAAAATCAGAAGAACGTGTCGCTGAAATGACCTATCAAAGAGCCTTTGAAATCTATGGTAATCCACTTCCTGATATCATCGATTTACGTATTGAAAAAGAATTAACGTCAATTTTGGGTAATGGATTTGCCGTGATTTACTTGGCTTCGCAGATGTTGGTAATTCGTTCCAACGACCGTGGTTACTTGGTTGGTTCGCGTGGTTCGGTTGGGTCAAGTTTTGTGGCAACCATGATTGGGATTACCGAAGTTAACCCAATGCCACCACATTATGTCTGTCCAAATTGTCAGCATTCAGAATTCATCACCGATGGTTCTGTCGGTTCTGGTTATGATTTGCCTGACAAGGATTGCCCAGAATGTGGCACACGTTACAAGAAAGATGGACACGATATTCCGTTTGAAACCTTCCTTGGTTTTGATGGCGACAAGGTTCCCGATATCGATTTGAACTTCTCTGGTGATGACCAACCGTCAGCTCACTTGGACGTTCGTGATATTTTTGGTGAACAATACGCCTTTCGTGCTGGAACCGTAGGTACGGTGGCAGACCGTACTGCTTACGGATTTGTTAAAGGTTACGAGCGTGATTATGGCAAATTCTATCCAGAAGCAGAAGTGGAACGCTTGGCACAAGGTGCAGCTGGCGTTAAACGTACGACTGGACAACACCCAGGTGGTATCGTTGTTATTCCAAACTACATGGATGTGTATGATTTTACCCCTGTTCAATACCCAGCGGACGATTTATCAGCAGAATGGCAAACCACTCACTTTAACTTCCACGATATCGATGAAAACGTCTTGAAACTTGATATTCTCGGTCATGATGATCCGACCATGATTCGTAAATTGCAGGATTTATCTGGTATCGATCCTAAGGATATTCCAGCTGATGACCCAGACGTTATGGCGCTTTTCTCAGGCACAGAAGTGCTTGGTGTCACCCCTGAACAAATCGGAACGCCGACAGGAATGCTTGGTATTCCAGAATTTGGGACAAACTTTGTTCGTGGTATGGTTGAAGAAACTCACCCAACAACATTTGCCGAATTGCTTCAGTTATCAGGGCTTTCTCATGGTACCGACGTTTGGCTAGGAAATGCTCAAGACTTGATTAAGGAAGGAATTGCTACGCTGAAAACCGTTATCGGTTGTCGTGACGACATCATGGTTTACCTCATGCACGCAGGTTTGGAGCCAAAAATGGCCTTTACTATTATGGAACGTGTGCGTAAGGGAATGTGGCTTAAAATCTCTGACGAAGAACGTAATGGATACATTGAAGCTATGCGAGAAAATAATGTGCCCGACTGGTACATTGAATCTTGTGGTAAAATCAAGTACATGTTCCCCAAAGCCCATGCGGCAGCCTACGTTTTAATGGCGCTTCGTGTAGCTTACTTTAAAGTACATTATCCGATTTACTACTATTGTGCTTATTTCTCAATCCGTGCTAAGGCCTTTGACATTAAGACAATGAGTGCTGGGCTTGATGCGGTGAAAGAACGCATGGCTGATATTTCTAATAAGCGTAAGAATAACGAAGCTTCAAATGTTGAAATTGATTTATACACCACACTTGAAATTGTCAATGAAATGCTCGAACGTGGTTATAAATTTGGTCAACTTGACCTTTACCGTAGTGATGCAATCGAGTTTATCATCGACGGTGATACTCTTATTCCACCGTTCGTAGCGATGGACGGTCTTGGTGAGAATGTTGCTAAGCAAATTGTTAAAGCACGTACAGAAGGAGAATTCCTCTCAAAAATGGAACTCCGCAAACGTGGTGGCGTTTCAGCCACATTAGTTGAAAAAATGGACGAAATGGGAATCCTCGGCAATATGCCAGAAGATAACCAATTAAGTCTATTTGATGATTTCTTTTAAGATAGAAACTTAACTAGGATAGAAACGAACAAATTGCTTTCAGAAAAACGGACGTGGTTTGTTCGTTTTCTTATGACATTTATAAAGGAATTTTTAAGGAGACGAAATGGCGAATTTCAAAAATAATGCTGTAAAATCAATGGTTGTGATGCGAAAAGCTTTTCGCACGATTGATGCTAGAGTATCAGAGTCGTTTAAAGTTGACCATTTGACACCGACTCAATTTGGTGTTTTAGACGTTCTTTATGCCAAAGGACCGATGAAAATCGCAGAACTACTAGACAGTATGTTGGCAACTTCTGGCAATATGACGGTTGTCATCAGAAATATGGAGAAAAAAGGTTGGGTGACACGTACCACTTGCCCTCACGATAAACGAGCCTATCTAGTTGGATTAACAGAGCAAGGATGCCAGGTCATTGAACACGCTCTACCGCTTCATATTGCTAAAATTGAGGAAACTTTTTCAGTGCTAACAGAGGACGAACAAGCAGAACTCATTCGACTTTTGAAAAAATTTAAACCTTGTGAGCAAAATAATTTACAAAATCAAAAATAAAGTGTACAATGGCAGCATATAAAAAGCACTATTTAGTGATAAATGATACTTTGATTTCTTTAAAATTAATCATTACTAAATAAATAACCTTTTTAAGGAGACTAATATGAAAAAAGTTCTATTTGTTGTTGGCTCATTACGTAGCGGTTCATTCAATGCTCAATTCGCTAAAAATGCTGAAAAAGTGCTTGAAGGAAAAGCAGAGATTAGCTATCTTGATTGGTCACAAGTACCAGTCTTTTCACAAGATTTAGAAGCTAATATTCCAGCAGCTGTTCAGGCAGCTCGTCAAGCTGTTTCAGAAGCTGATGCTATCTGGATTTTCTCACCTGTTTACAACTTTGCTATCCCAGGTTCTATGAAAAACTTGCTAGACTGGTTGTCACGTGCTATTGATCTTTCAGATCCAACAGGTCCATCAGCAATAAACGAAAAAGTAACTACGGTTTCTATTCTTGCTAATGGTGGTCACGAACAAGTAGCAGAAAGCTATCGTGCCTTGCTTCCATTCATTCGTACACAATTTGTCGATGAAATCACAACGACACGCGTAAATGATTCAGCTTGGGCAGATGGTGTGTTCGTTCCAACAGAAGAAGTTCTTGCAAACCTTGACAAACAAGCTCAAGCCCTTCTATCAGCAATCGACTAAGTCAAGTCATATAAAAAGCTCATTGTCAGCCGTAATAGTTGATAATGAGCTTTTTTATATTGGGGATACATCGAAATATCAAATTGATGATATGAACAACTATATTCTATATCAAATTATTAATTAATGGAGAGTAGTGTTGTTTTTTTGCCCGACAAGGAACAACACAATTGCCACGATTCCAGAGACAAAGCCACCAATGCCAGCGATAACACCGATTATGGTGACAGCGCTAGAGATAATACCATGGGTACCTATGCGACTTAGCAAGCTAATCAGGTTAAGTGACAACCAACTCATTGCCGTCAAAGCAAGGGACAAGAGTAACATTTGATTATGTCGTTCTAATTTCACCATAAACTTTCCTCCTCAAGAGCTTTCTTTGTTTGAATAGTATTATTTATTGCTAATACTAATAAGCTAACTATATCACAATAAAGGCGTGACTTACGATATTCTCAAATATGAAATTTATTTCCCCAAAAATCTCATATTTGAGAATAAATATATACTTTTAAATGAAGATGTTTTTTTATTACGAATGGTTTTGCTAAAATGGTATTTAAGCTCACCTTAGCCACAAAAAAGCTCATTGTCAATTTCTGCGAAAGACAATGAGCTTTTTGTTTTATTCGATAATTAGCATACCTTTTTTAATGGCAAATGGATTTTTCTCATCGATTCGATCGTAGAACATGATACCGTTGGTGTGGTCGATTTCGTGTTGAACGACGATTGAATTATAACCTTTGAGTTTAATGCGATGTTTTTCACCATTTTTATCAAAGTAATCAACGGTTACACGCGAGTGACGAACCACATAGCCTTCGACAACACGGTCAACAGACAAGCATCCCTCACCATCAGCAAGCGCAGCATCTTGAACAGAATGTGCCACAACTTTTGGATTGTACATGACTTCTTGTAAGCTATAAGCATCTTTTGGTGGATTACCGTCTTTGTCCTCAGGATTTGGAACGAGAACAGCAATGATGCGTTTTGAAATGTCTAATTGTGGGGCTGCTAGACCAACACCACCACGCAAGCCCATTTTTTCAGCTGTCACAGGGTCTTGTGAGTTTTTCAAGAATTGCAACATTTTTTCGCCTAGAATAATTTCTTCATCAGACAAAGGAAACGTTACTTCTTCGGCAACCGCACGAAGTGTCGGATTGCCTTCACGAATGATGTCATCCATATTGATTAAATGACTTGGTTTTGCTAATTTTTCAATAACTGACATATTTTCTCCTCAATTTATTCTATAATAACAATATAGCACAAAAATGCGGAACGAGAAAGTTAAAGGCTTAATTAGTGATTTTTAGGTCAATCAATTGTGTCATGTCTTTGATGTAATAATAGGGTCTGCGTTTTTCGATGATTCCTGTATCAATCAGTTCATGAATGACACGCAGTAAATGACGGTAGCTGACGCTAAATGAATCAGCAAGGCTTGTCAATTCTAATTTGAAAACACCTTTTTCCTCGATAGCCAAGATATGCGTTGCTAGGCGTTCTTTCAATGTGTAATTTAAATTCGTTGATGCGCGAATATTTTGCTCGTAGAGAGATTGTGCTAAGCCCTTGCTCAAGTTTAAAAGTAGGGCATTGTCAGAAAGCAATTGTTCACGAATACCAGCTAAAGGTAATTGGATAATGAGAGTATCCTCAAGAGCGATGACAGATGATACGACAAGCTGGTCTGTTAATAACTCGATATCACCAATTAAGGTTGGCTTTTCTTTAATGTCAAGAATGTGTTCTTTTCCGTTAAAAAGTCGGCGAACGATTTTGAGTTTTCCATTGGCAAAGTAAGAGAGTGCTGTTAATGATTCGCCTTGATGACAAATGGCATCCCCAGCAGATAGTTGCAAGACTTGCAATTTATCAAAATAATGAGTAGGGAAGATTTTTTCTAGCTGATATTCTTTAATATAGGCTTCTAATGACACGTATATCTCCTTTTAATTGTGACAAAAGTCATATTTTTATGCGTTAACTTTGATTATACTTGATTTGATGAAAAAAACAAGTAAGGAGTTCGTATGAAAGCACTTTTGGAGAAACTTAGTCTTTTGTCGCTGTCTCTTATGTTGGTTTCGACCTTTTCGACGTCAACAGCTCTGCCGCAAATGATTTCAACTTTTCAGCAACAAGGCTATGCTGCAAGTCAGGTTGAAATGCTGTTTTCCATTTCCTCTTTTGCCATTATGGGAATGTTGGTGATAAATCCATTCTTGGACCGTTTTCTGTCAGAACGCAGCAGTATCATTTTAGGGCTGTCATTCATTGCATTTGGTGGAAGTTTGCCTGTTGTTGGCAAAACGTATGCGTTGGTTGTCGTCTCACGTGTGCTTCTAGGAATGGGAATTGGTCTGATTAACGCGCGTGCGATTAGTATCATTAGCGAAAATTACCAAGGAAATGAGCGCGCACAAATGCTTGGCTTTCGTGGGTCGTTTGAAGTGTTAGGCAATGCTTTTTTAACAGCTCTGGTAGGCTTTTTAGTGCCGTTTGGATGGTCATGGGCGTTTATCGTTTATCTTTTTGCCTTACCTATTTTACTGTTTTATTTGCTGTTTGCTCCAAAACGAGCCGTTGTAGCGGAAGTGGCTAGCCAAAAAACATCAGCTAAATTTACGAAAAAAGATATTGTGTATATTGTCGGATTGTCTTTATTGGCAGGATTTGTGATTAATATTAATAGTGCTAATAGCCTTAGAATTCCAGTTATCGTTGACCAACTGCACCTTGGAAGTCCACGCCAAGCTAGTTTAATTTTGAGTGGCATGATGTTAATGGGAATTCTCTCTGGTATTTGCTTTGAAGGCTTATTAGCACGATTTAAGAAACAGCTGATAATTGTTTCCTTGCTTCCATTTGCCCTTGGGTTGTTTATGCTTGGTGTGGCACACAATCTCTGGTTAATGCTTATCGGAACAATGCTTTCAGGGTTCTGGTACAGCATTGTGGTTACAAGCGTCTTTAGCAATGTGTCAAATAAAATATCGCCACAATTGATTGGACATGCGACAACTTTGGTTCTGTTATTTTGTAATTTTGGCGGAGCTAGCGCAGCCATTGTCCTCAGTCTTTTTTCAAAAATCAATCCACAACCTGGTTTTGCCTTTGTGATTTATGCTATTATTAGCCTAATAATCAGCCTTATCTTGATGTTTAAAACACGCTTTTTAAGTCAAAAATGATACAATAAACCTATGAAAATGATACAAAGGTTACAATTACTAGAACATCTAACACCAACAGAACAGATTTTAGTAGATTATTTAAAAGAAAATCCAGAAGAATTTATTGGTTTAAAACCAAAGGAAGTCTCAGATAAACTTTTTATTTCTGTTTCGACCATTTACCGCTTGATTAATAAGCTGGGATTGCGTGGGGTCAATGACTTGAAATTACTTTTGCGAACAGATCTCCAACAAGGTCAAAATCACCAAGTCTCAGATATTGATTTTCCAATTTTAGAAACGGATACGCACTATGAAGTGATGTTGCGGTTAAAAGAGGTTTATGAGCGAACAATCGAGGATACCTTGGGGTTAGCAGACCCAGAAACGTTGGTTTTTGCCGTTGAAAAAATGTCAAAAGCAAACATCATCGACATTTATACTTCATCAGCGAATTTGTATTTTGCGGAGAATTTTCAATTTCAAATGCAGGAGATTAATCAGCTGGTGACGGTACCAAAAGACGACTATATCAAGAGTTTGACAGCGACAAACAGCGATAGTAGTCACTTGGCTTTCGTGATTTCGTTTGGTGGTCGTGGCTCTTCAATGGAGGCCTTTTGCAAGATATTGAAGAAAAATCAGGTACCTATTATTCTCTTGACATCAACACAAGGAAATCCCTTGACAGCTTATGCTGACGATATTATTTACATGGCTTCTTCTGAAAATCACTACAATAAGATGTCGTCATTTTCGACACGAATGACCTTACTTTATTTGTTAGATAGTTTGTACTCTTTGTATTTTCAATTAAATTACGACCAAAATTTGGCATTCAAATTGGAAGCTTACGAGCGAATGACCAAAACGAAAAAAGAATAAAAACTTGGTAACTACTCCTAATCCCTATCTGACTAGGATTTAGCCCAAGCTTTTTTGTTTGCTATAGGTGAGATTCGCAAATGCTGGATAGGTAATCTGCCCATAGCAAAGTCTATTAAACGGTCAATTCTAAACGATTCCCTTCGGGGTCACAAATGACGGATTCGTAGTAACCGTCACCAGTTGTTCGGGGTTGACCTAAAACATGATAGCCATCGTTTTCAAGCTGTGCCGTTAACTGATCAACGGTTTCTTTACTACCAAGTGAAATGGCTAAATGAGCAAAGCCAAGACTCTCATCAACGCCTTCAGAAATGTCCTCGCGATGACACAATTCCAATCGAGCAGCATTGTCAGGGAAGCTTAAAAAGTAGGAAGAAAAACCTGTTCGTGGATTGTGATAGCGTTTGGATGCCGTTGTTTGAAAGTATTTAGCAAAAAACTCTTTCATCGTTTCTAAATCACGTACCCAAACACCGATGTGTTCAATTTTTATCATTTCTATCTCCCGTTTAATCAAATGGTAAAGTAATCTCGTAACGTTTCAGCGATACCGTCCTCGTCGTTAGAAAGGGTAATAATATCGGCAATATCTTTCAATTCTTGCACAGCGTTTGCCATTGCTACCGCAGTTCCAGAATAAGTCAGCATACTAGCATCGTTTTGTCCGTCACCAAAAGCAATCATATCCTCTGGTTGATAACCAAGCGGTGCTAAAACAGTATCCAAGGCTTTTGCCTTGTCGATTCCTTGAGCAGTAAATTCATAATAAAAATCTGCCGTAAACATTGAACTGAGTTTGCCTTCAAATGGTGCAGCAATTTCTTTGTAATGTGTAGCAAGATAATCGCTACTGCCAGCCAATAAGATTTTATTGAGCGGGAAATCAGCAAAGGCAGCCAAATCACGCTTTTCAGCTAGCAAATATTTACCGCCACGTGATTCGTATTCAATGATATTAATGTCTAGATTCTTTTTCTCCCAGTGAATCATGTTGTTATAGACATCGTTGACGTACATATAATCCCCTTTGCTAATCATTGGGATGACATCAAATTGTTTCACGTGTTCAAGAACTGCTTGTCCTTCTTCAACTGTCATGGTTTGATTGAAAAGAATATCGCCAGATTCACAATCCACTACCACAGCGCCATTATAAGCCACTAAAAGCCCGTGGTGCTTGTCCATTGCTAATTCTTTAGCAAAATCCTGCATACCACTTACAGGACGACCAGAAGCCAAGATGAGACGTGCTCCTTGTTCTTGAGCGGCTAAAAGAGCTTCTTTTGTTTTAGGAGTGATTTTTTTCTCGCTGTTTGTCAATGTTCCGTCAATATCCATGATAATTAAAGATTTTGTCATAAGAGTTCTCACTTTCTTGTTGTTTGATTTCAGTATAGTTGATTTTGGAAAAGATGAAAATAGCTGAGTGTTGTTTAGAATGTTCTTGTCATTTTTTCTGACGTTCTTGATAAATTTTTGAAAAAAGTTTTTCAAACAGATGACTTCCAAACAACTTTTAGATGACCTTAGCTAAAAACATTAAAAACCTTTGACAAAAGCAGCAGTAATCTGCTACAATAAGGACTGTCGTATGACAAGTAACTTTTTCTTGGTTGTAGGAGACGCCAAAAACCTACGACTCGGATGAAGCAATATAAAGGAGAAAAATATTATGGCAATCTCAAAAGAGAAAAAAAATGAAATCATTGCTCAATACGCACGTCACGAAGGTGACACAGGTTCAGTTGAAGTTCAAGTAGCTGTTCTTACTTGGGAAATCAACCATCTTAACGAGCACATTAAACAACACAAAAAAGACCACGCAACTTACCGTGGATTGATGAAAAAAATCGGTCACCGTCGTAACTTGTTGGCATACCTTCGCCGCACAGACGTTAACCGTTACCGCGAATTGATCGCATCACTCGGACTTCGTCGTTAATCAGACGCCCAAGTCAACTAAAAGCTTCTTGGATTTTTCCAAGGGGCTTTTTTGTATTTTCCAAAATGATTTCTCTTTAAAATGGTAAATTTCACAAAAGATGAAAACAAACAATAATAACCTTGAGATGATTAAATAAAATGAGATAATCGTGTCAAAAGTGATAAAAAAATTAATGGAATAAGGTTTGTGGCGTTTTATTTGTATTCCCTTACAATGCTTTTATAATAAAAATGAAAAAGCTTACAAAAAATACTTGACTTTTTTTGAAAAAAGTTTAATATAGTTGGTGAAGAATATCACAATGATTGATAGTTGAAGAACTTAACCTTTGATTTTGTGTAGTGAAGAGAGTTTTTTGACCTCTGTTGAGGTTTTAGACGACTATACAGGCTTTGTTTTTATCTTGGTGTCATTCATTCATTGTTCTTCTTAAAAATTGAGGCACTTATTTTAAGGGTACTTATATGGAGGTTTTCTTAATGGCTAAAGCAACAAATGCAGATGTAAAGAATAACGAGTTGAGCGCTGAAGAAGTAGCTCAGCAGTACACAGGGGCTCTTGTCGATAAAGCTCTTGAAGCTGAGCGCGTTTATGCAACTTATTCACAAGAACAAGTTGATAAAATTGTAGCAGCTATGGCTCTCGCAGGTTCTGAAGCTTCGCTAGAATTGGCAAAAGAAGCACATGCCGAAACTGGTCGTGGTGTCGTTGAGGATAAAGATACTAAAAACCACTTCGCAACAGAATACGTTTATGAACGTATCAAAAATGAAAAAACAGTTGGCATCATTGGTGAAGATAGGGTTTCTGGAAGTATTCAAATTGCAGCCCCTCTCGGTGTTTTAGCAGGTATTGTCCCAACAACAAACCCAACATCAACAACAATGTTTAAAATTTTGGTGGCGTTGAAAACACGTAATGCCATTGTTTTTGCATTCCACCCACAAGCACAAAAATGTTCAGCTCATGCAGCAAAAATTCTTTACGATGCTGCGGTGAAAGCTGGTGCTCCGGAAAATATTGTCCAATGGATTGAAACACCATCAATCGCTAACACAACAGCCCTTATCCAAAACAAGAAAATTGCTTCTATTTTGGCAACTGGTGGACCTGGTATGGTAAATGCAGCCCTTAAATCAGGTAACCCATCAATGGGTGTTGGTGCAGGTAATGGTGCTATCTATGTTGATGCAACTGCTCATATTGACCGCGCTGTGGAAGACTTGTTGTTATCAAAACGCTTTGATAATGGTATGATTTGTGCGACTGAAAATTCAGCAGTCGTTGAAGCGCCAATTTACAAGGAATGGTTGCAAAAAATGCAAGATAAAGGTGCTTACTTAGTACCTAAGAAGGACTACAAGAAAATTGAAGACTTTGTTTTCAATGACAACCATGGTGTAAACGGTCCTGTTGCCGGAATGCCAGCAACTTGGATTTGTGAACAAGCTGGTGTGAAATTGCCAGAAGGCAAGGACGTTCTCTTGTTTGAACTTGACAAGCAAAACATCGGTGAAAAACTATCATCAGAAAAATTGTCTCCACTCCTTTCAGTGTACAAAGCTAAAGATCGTGAAGAAGGTATCGAAATTGTTGAAGCGCTTCTTGATTATCAAGGTGCAGGACACAATGCCGGTATCCAAATTGGTTCACAAGCAGATCCATTTGTAGCAACATATGGCGATGCCGTGAAAGCATCACGTGTCTTGGTTAACCAACCAGATTCAGTCGGAGGTATCGGTGATGTCTATACAGACGCACTTAAAGCCAGCTTAACACTTGGAACAGGATCATGGGGGAAAAATTCATTGTCACACAATCTTTCAACTGGCGATCTCTTAAATATCAAGACTGTTGCGAAACGTCGTAACCGTCCACAATGGATTCGCTTACCAGAAAAAACTTACTACGAAAAGAATGCTATCTCATATTTGCAAGATGAATATGAACCAATGCAACGTGCTTTAATTGTAGCAGACCCAGGTATGGTTCAATTTGGATTTGTTGACACTGTCCTTGCTCAATTGGCATTGCGTGATGAAAAAGTCGCAACATCAATTTACGGAACAATCAAACCAGACCCAACTCTTGGACAAACAATCGAAATTGCAAAACAAATGCGTGATTTCAAACCAGATACAGTCATTGCAATTGGTGGTGGCTCTGCTATTGATGCATCTAAAATTGCACGTTTAATTTATGAAGTTTATCTTGACCGTGGTGATGAATTCCTTGATAGTTATGATGCTGTTAGCGAATTTTTCCTTGAATTGCAACAAAAATTCATTGATATTCGTAAACGTATTGTGAAATTCAAACATCAAACAACAACACGCCTTTTCTGTATCCCAACCACATCTGGTACAGGTGCTGAGGTGACACCATTTGCGGTTATTACTGATGATTATACACACGTGAAATACCCACTTGCTGATTATGAATTGGTACCACAAGTTGCTATTGTTGATCCAGAATTTGTTATGACTGTGCCAAAACGTACAGCAGCTTGGTCAGGATTAGATGCTTTGTCACATGCTCTTGAATCTTACGTATCAGTTATGGCATCTGACTTTACACGTCCATGGTCTCTTGAAGCTATCAAGTTGATTATTGAAAATCTTGAAGATGCTTATAACTACGATCCTAAGAACCCAACACTTCGTGGTGAAAAAGCTAAAGAAAACATGCATTATGCAGCAGCTATTGCTGGTATGGCATTTGGTAATGCTTTCTTAGGTATCAACCATTCACTTGCTCACAAAACAGGTGGTGAATTTGGACTTCCACACGGTTTAGCTATTTCAATCGCAATGCAACATGTTATCCGCTATAACGCTGTATCTGGTAATGTTAAACGCTCAGTTTACCCACGTTATGAAGAATACCGTGCTCAAAAAGATTACGCAGATATTGCGCGTTATATTGGTCTTAAAGGTAAAGATGATGCAGAATTAGTTGAAGCACTTTGCGATCGCATTGATAAATTGATGCATGCTGTTGACGTTGAACCAAAACTTTCTGCTAATGGTGTTACAAAAGAAGCCTTTGATGCAGCAGTTGATCGTTTGGCAAGTTTGGCATATGATGACCAATGTACTCCAGCAAACCCACGTCAACCATACATTTCAGAATTGAAACAACTTTTGATTGATATGTTCTAATATTAGTTGTTTAGTTAGCAGTCAATACCATAAAAGCCTCCATTTGGGAGGCTTTTATGGTACAATAAGGGTATGATATTTGGAATTTTAGCATTTTGTTTTATTTTAATGGGACCGCTAGGGTTGATTTTTCTTGGTTTGAGTTTGTCAATTGGTCACCGTTGGAAATATATGTGGCTTTTGTCACTAGCATTCGGAATTGTGTTTTTAAGTTCCTTTATTTTCATGGCAGAACAAACAATTGTTTTTTTAATACTGATGATACTAGGTTCTTTTGGAATGGGATTTACTTGCCCGAATCGATTTAGCAAACGGAGTCGAATAGCTTTATTTGTCGTGGCTATTTTGGTTTTGGTATTTTATCTAATCGTCTTTTGGATAATTAGTGGAGTTCTTTCAAATATTTCTAGTGGGACAACGATTTAAAGGAGAATATTATGATTTGGTCATTAATTGTCGGATCGCTTATTGGGATGATGGCTGGTGCAATTACCAATAGAGGAGAGTCTATGGGTTGCATTTACAATATTTTTGCTGGTTTAGTTGGTTCTTTTGTTGGTCAAAGTTTATTTGGCTTTTGGGGACCATCGTTAGCTGGTATGGCAATTTTACCATCGATTTTAGGAGCTATCATTGTTATTGCAGTCGTTGATTTATTCTTTGGCAAGTAAAACAATGATATATTTTGGTAAGAAGTAGTTGTCAACTGACAACTGCTTTTTAGTATTCTTAAAAAACTATGCTACAAGCTCTGCTATTTCCCATAAAATGTGATAAAATGATAGAGATACGTGGTTTTATGCAAAGACGAGTTTATAAGTCTTTTACAGACTGGTTTTTGTAGAAAACGGACGTATCAAAATAAAATATCAGAGGAATAAATATGTCAAAACAAACTTTTGAAACAACTTTTGCTGGCAGACCACTTGTTGTTGAGATTGGTCAAGTTGCTAAACAAGCCAATGGCGCTGCTGTGGTACGTTATGGTGAATCAACCATTCTTAGTGCAGCTGTCATGTCTAAGAAGATGTCAACAGGTGACTTTTTCCCACTTCAAGTTAACTATGAAGAAAAAATGTATGCAGCTGGAAAATTCCCTGGTGGTTTCAATAAACGTGAAGGACGCCCAACGACTGATGCGACTTTGACAGCGCGTTTGATTGACCGTCCGATTCGTCCAATGTTTGCAGAAGGCTTCCGTAATGAAGTTCAAGTGATTAATACCGTTCTCTCTTACGATGAAGATGCTAGTGCGCCAATGGCGGCTATGTTTGGTAGTTCACTTGCTTTATCTATCTCAGATATTCCATTTAACGGACCTATTGCAGGCGTTCAAGTAGCTTACATTGACGGTGAATTTATTATCAATCCGTCAGCTGCACAAAAAGAAGCATCACTTCTTGAGTTGACTGTGGCTGGTACAAAAGATGCCATTAATATGGTTGAGTCTGGTGCCAAAGAATTGTCAGAAGACATCATGCTTGAAGCGCTTCTTAAAGGGCACGAAGCTGTTCGTGAACTGATTGCTTTCCAAGAAGAAATCGTCGCAGCTGTTGGTAAAGAAAAAGCTGAGGTTGAATTGCTTCAAGTTGACCCAGAATTGCAAGCTGAAATTATTGCAGCTTATAACGCTGACCTTCAAAAAGCAGTTCAAGTTGAAGAGAAAAAAGCGCGTGAAGCAGCGACAGAAGCTGTGAAAGAACAAGTCATTGCTGTTTACGAAGAACGCTACGCTGACGATGAAAATTACGAAACTATCATGCGTGACGTTGCTGAAATCCTTGAACAAATGGAACATGCGGAAGTCCGTCGCTTGATTACTGAAGACAAAATTCGTCCTGATGGTCGTCGTGTTGATGAAATTCGTCCATTGGATGCTGAAATTGATTATTTACCAAAAGTTCACGGTTCAGGTCTTTTCACACGTGGACAAACACAAGCATTATCAGTTTTGACCCTTGCTCCAATGGGAGAAACACAAATTGTTGACGGTCTTGACCCAGAATACAAGAAACGTTTCTTACATCACTACAATTTCCCACAATATTCAGTTGGTGAAACAGGACGCTATGGCGCTCCAGGTCGCCGTGAAATCGGTCATGGTGCCCTTGGTGAACGTGCTCTTGCGCAAGTTCTTCCTAGCTTAGAAGAATTTCCATATGCAATCCGTCTTGTAGCTGAAGTATTGGAATCAAATGGTTCATCTTCACAAGCTTCAATCTGTGCGGGTACTCTTGCTCTTATGGCTGGTGGTGTACCAATCAAAGCTCCAGTAGCAGGTATTGCCATGGGATTAATTTCAGACGGTAGCAATTACACAATCTTGACAGACATTCAAGGTCTTGAGGATCACTTTGGTGATATGGACTTTAAAGTTGCTGGTACACGTGAAGGAATTACAGCGCTTCAAATGGATATTAAGATTGAAGGAATCACCCCTCAAATCTTAAAAGAAGCTCTTGCTCAAGCTAAAAAAGCTCGTTTTGAAATCCTTGATTTGATTGAAGCAACTATCCCAGCACCACGTGCTCAATTGGCTCCAACAGCACCAAAAATTGATACAATCAAGATTGACGTTGATAAAATCAAAGTTGTCATCGGTAAAGGTGGCGAAACGATTGATAAAATTATCGAAGAAACTGGTGTTAAAATCGATATTGACGATGAAGGAAATGTATCTATTTATTCATCTGACCAAGCTGCAATTGACCGCACAAAAGAAATCATTGCTGGTTTAGTTCGCGAGGCTAAAGTTGGTGAAGTTTACCATGCCAAAGTTGTTCGTATTGAAAAATTCGGTGCGTTTGTTAATCTCTTTGATAAAACAGATGCCCTTGTTCACATTTCAGAAATTTCATGGTCACGTACGGCTAATGTTTCTGATGTTTTAGAAGTCGGTGAAGAAGTCGATGTTAAAGTCATTAAAGTTGATGATAAAGGTCGCGTTGATGCTTCAATGAAGGCTTTGTTACCACGTCCACCAAGATCTGAGAAAGAATACAAAGAACATTCACCATTTGGTGGACACTTGCGTGATCGTAAAGAAAAGCATGACAAAATCGACTGATTGTCTGTCTTAAAGATCATTCTTTATAATTTTGGAGTTTTATCATGACAAATACAAATGAACTTGATATCCGTTTGCGTGCCTTTATTAACGCACCAGACAATTTTTTAGATAGTGTTGCTCTTGTTAATGCCTTGCATAACAACTCTGTCTTAGCCAGTGATCAGCCTTATACTCTTGAAATTGATGGGCAAAAGGTGACACCTGTTTTTTCAGACAAAGATGACCTTGAAACATTTAAAACAGAACAAGCTAGTGCTCTACAACAAAATTGGGTGGAACGTTCAACGCTAGATGTTTTGAGAGAAGTTGTTGAAAAAGGATTGACAGGACTTGTTTTTAACCTCAAAAAGACAGGTGATTTTGGCAATTCAACCATTTTTAAAAGCAGTGAATTGATTCAATTTTTGAATGTTTACACAACTATCCTAAACAAACTCATGGGAGAAGAAAATCTCGCCGCAGATGTTTTGGATAAATATTATTTAGTACCTGCTTTTGTTCACCCACGTGATGACAAAAGTTTTAATCGCATGTTTCCAACAATGTCAACACCAGAAGGCAAAAGCTATGTGCCTGCTTTCTCAAACCTTCAAAGTTTTGCTAAATGGTATAACCACAACGATTTTGGTTTGCCATTCCGTAAAGCACAAGGAAGTGTTTTAACGTGGCGTTTGGCAGATATTTACCAACCAGGACATGGCGAAAATGACATTGACGAAACCGTAGGAGTTGCGATTAATCCATTTGACGACCAACAAATCTTAGTGGATTGGTCTGAAATTGACGAAGACGAATAAAGGAAAGGAGAAGATATGGGTTGGTGGAAAGAAACCATAGACATTGTTAAGAAAAATGATCCAGCGGCTCGTAGCTCTCTGGAAATTATCTTAACGTATCCCGGTATTAAAGCACTAGCTGCACATCGTTTATCGCATTTTTTGTGGAAACATGATTTTAAATTAATTGCTCGTATGCACAGTCAATTTTGGCGCTTTTGGACACAAATTGAAATTCACCCAGGAGCTGAAATCGCTGAAGGAGTTTTTATTGACCACGGTTCAGGGCTTGTTATTGGAGAAACAGCTATCGTGGAAAAAGGAGTTATGCTCTATCATGGTGTAACCCTTGGTGGAACAGGTAAAGATGTGGGAAAACGTCATCCGACCGTTCGTGAAGGAGCGCTTGTCTCTGCTCACGCTCAAGTCATTGGTCCTATTGAAATTGGAAAAAATGCTAGGGTAGGTGCTGCTGCCGTTGTAGTTGCGGATGTTCCTGCTGATGTCACAGTTGTCGGGGTTCCTGCAAAAGTTGTTCGTGTCCACGGTAAGAAAGACGTGGATGCTATTCATAACATGGAAGAAAATCGTGAATATTACACGTCTAAACTTGAAGAATCACGCTATTAAAGCTTGCATTCCTCAAAAATTTAGACAATATGAATAGTTTAAGAATGAACTATAAAAGGGGAGAAACAGACATGACAATTAAAATTTATGATACAATGACCAGAAGTTTGCGAGATTTCGTGCCGATTACTGAAAATACGGTTAATATGTATGTCTGCGGACCAACGGTTTACAACTACATTCATATTGGAAATGCTCGTAGCGTTGTGGCATTTGACACCATTCGTCGTTATTTTGAATACCGAGGCTACAAGGTTAACTACATTTCTAACTTCACAGATGTTGATGACAAAATCATCAAAGGAGCTGCTGAAGTTGGTATGGACACCAAAGCTTTTTCAGATAAATTTATCGCCGCTTTCATGGAAGATGTCAAACAACTCGGTGTGAAACCAGCAACTAAAAATCCTCGTGTCATTGATTATATGGATGAAATTATTGACTTTGTGAAAGTTTTGGTAGATAAAGGTTTTGCTTACGAAGCTAATGGTGATGTGTATTTTCGCGTTGCAAAAAGCCAAAACTATGCAAAACTCGCTAATAAAACACTTGCTGACTTAGAAGTTGGAGCTAGTGGTCGTGTTGATGGCGAAGGAGAAATCAAGGAGAATCCCTTAGACTTTGCCCTTTGGAAATCAGCCAAACCAGGCGAGGTTTCATGGCAAAGCCCATGGGGAGAAGGACGCCCTGGTTGGCATATTGAATGTTCTGTTATGGCGACAACCATTCTTGGTGATACGATTGATATTCACGGTGGTGGAGCTGACTTGGAATTTCCTCACCATACCAACGAAATCGCCCAATCTGAAGCCAAAACAGGAAAAACATTTGCCAATTATTGGATGCACAATGGTTTTGTAAATGTGGATAATGAAAAAATGTCAAAATCTCTTGGAAATTTTGTAACTGTTCATGATATGTTAAAAAACGTTGATGGACAAGTTTTAAGATTTTTCCTTGCGACACAACAATACCGCAAGCCAGTGAATTTCACTGAAAAAGCTGTTCATGACGCCTCTGTTAATCTTAAATATTTGAAAAATACTTTTACATTGCCACTTACTGAAGAAGCCGATGCTGCTGAATTGGCAAAATTTAAAGCTGATTTTGAAGCAGCTATGGATGATGATTTCAATACGGCAAATGGTATTACAGTCATTTTTGATATGGCAAAATGGATTAATTCAGGTAATTATAATCAAGCAGTCAAAGATACCTTTGCTAAGATGCTTGCTGTATTTGGTATTGTGTTTGAAGAAGAAGTCTTGGATGCTGATATTGAAGCACTTATTGAAAAACGTCAAGCTGCGCGTGCCAATAAAGATTTCGCAACAGCAGATGCCATTCGTGACCAATTAGCAGCACAAGGTATTAAGCTTCTTGATACCAAAGATGGTGTGAGGTGGACACGTGACTAACAAGGTAGATGTCAATCTAATTAATGGTATTGCCCTTGCTTTTGAAGGTGACGCGGTTTATTCTATGTATATTCGTAAGCACTTGATTTTTCAAGGATTAACAAAACCAAATCAATTGCACCGCAAAGCAACCAAATATGTCTCTGCTAAGGCGCAAGCTATGCTAATTAATCTTATGTTAGAAGCTCGGCTATTGACCGAAAAAGAAGAAGACATCTATAAACGTGGTCGCAACACAAATAGCCACACCAAAGCTAAAAATGCGGATGTCGTGACTTATCGCATGTCAACAGGCTTTGAAGCAGTCATGGGATATCTTCATATGACTGGCCAAATCGAACGCCTCGAAGAACTAATCGACTGGTGTATTCAAGCCATTGAGAAAATAGAAGACTAGCTATAAATAAAAATAACAGCCAGTTCTCGCATGAGAGCTGGTTTTCGTGATATAATAACACTATGAAAAACAGAGAATTTAATGAAACTAATGACATTGTTTACGGTGTTCATGCCGTAACGGAGAGTTTGACGGCTAATACAGGAAATAAACTCTACATTCAAGACGATTTACGCGGAAAAAATGTTGATAAGATAAAAAACTTAGCAGCAGAGAAAAAAGTATCTATTTCTTGGATGCCTAAAAAAACACTTAACGATATGACAAATGGAGCTGTTCACCAAGGATTTGTTTTGCGTGTTTCAGAATTCGCCTATGCAGAATTGGACATGATTTTGGATAAAGCTGCGCAGGAAGAAAATCCGCTCATTCTTATCTTGGACGGACTCAATGACCCACATAATTTTGGCTCAATCTTGCGAACAGCTGATGCAACAAACGTGACAGGTGTTATCATTCCAAAACACCGTGCGGTTGGTGTTACGCCAGTTGTTGCCAAAACATCAACAGGTGCCATTGAGCATGTGCCGATTGCGCGTGTAACAAATCTCAGCCAAACCCTTGATAAATTAAAAGAACAGGGCTTCTGGGTATTTGGAACAGACATGAATGGAACCCCATCTCACAAATGGAATACTTCAGGTAAATTAGCATTAATCATCGGAAACGAAGGAAAAGGCATTTCACAAAACATCAAAAAACAAGTTGATGAAATGATTACCATTCCGATGAACGGTCATGTGCAAAGCTTAAATGCCAGCGTCGCTGCGGCAGTATTAATGTACGAAGTCTTCCGCCATAAAATCGACTAAAACCTTGTAAAGCCGAAAAAGCTAGCCATCTATGAAAGGACTAGAACAATTGAAGAAAAAAATCCTCTTAGTTGATGGTTATAATATGATTGCCTTTTGGCAGGAAACACGTCAACTGTTTAAGAAAAATCAACTAGACGAAGCCAGAAATATCTTGCTACGTAAGTTAAATAACTATGCTCATTTTGAAAATCTTGACATCATCTGTGTTTTTGATGCGCAATATGTCCCTGGAGTTCGTCAACGCTATGATCAATATAAAATTCAAGTCATCTTTACAGAAGAAGACGAGACTGCAGATTCTTATATTGAACGTACCGCTGCTGAATTAAACACACCCCGTAATCTTGTTGAAGTTGCGACCAGTGATTTGAATGAGCAGTGGACAGTTTTCTCTCAGGGAGCTTTACGCGTCTCGGCCCGTGAACTCGAACAACGTGTTAATACAGTCAAATCAGATTTGGATAAAATGTCTCAACATATTGATTTGACAACACCAAAATTACGCCCTTGGAACGACGGACAATTGGATAAATTGAAGCAATTGCTAGACGATATGTAGTTTAATCAGAAACAGACTTTTAAAAAAGAAGCTCGCGCAATGTGAGCTTTTTTGGTATAATAATTTAAAATCATTTGATTATCAAAGTATTATTTTGAAAATGAAAACTGATTTGACGGTAAAATGTCAGAAAAATCAGTGTTTGATAGTAAAGGAATAATTATGACTTTTAAATTAATAACAGATTCAACAGCTGATTTAGATGAAGAATGGGCAAACGCTCACGATGTTGAAATTTTAGGATTAACCATTCAATTAGACGGAAAAACATACGAAACTGTCGGTGAGAACCGTTTAACGAGTGAAGTATTGCTTGAAAGCATGAAAAATGGTGGCAAACCAACCACTAGTCAAGTTAATGTGGGACAATTTGAAGAAAGCTTTCGACATCATGCTCAAAATGGGGACAGAGTGCTTTATTTGGCATTTTCATCTGTTCTTTCAGGAACGTATCAAAGCTCTATGATTGCGCGTGATATCGTTTTGGAAGAATTCCCGCAAGCTACTATTGAAATTATTGATACTTTGGCTGCTGCTGGTGGTGAAGGTTACTTGTCTATTTTAGCAGCGCAAGCGCGTGATGAAGGAAAATCTCTTGAAGAAACCAAAGCAATGATTATTGATATTTTGCCACGTTTAAGAACCTATTTCTTGGTTGATGACCTTTATCATCTTATGCGTGGAGGACGTTTATCAAAAACGTCAGCTATTATGGGAAGTTTAGCAAATATCAAGCCACTTTTGTGGATTGAACCATCTGGAAAGTTAGTTCCATTAGCCAAAGTTCGTGGACGCAAAAAAGCCTTGAAAGAAGTCGTTTCCCAAGCAACACAATCATTAGCACATGACACAGCCGTTGTTGCCTATGCTAATGACATCGAAGGTGCTGAAACACTCAAAAAATCATTACTAGAACATGAAGATGTTGACCATGTCCTCATCATGCCACTAGGACCAGTCATTTCTGCCCACGTAGGACCAGGAACATTAGCCGTCTTTTCAATCGGAAAAGAAGCAAGATAATAGGGAAAGGTTAGAATCGTAAGTTCTAGCCTTTTTATTTATAGCTAGCCATAAGAAAATTCTATACCTGATTTCCTTCATATTCGACTGATGAAGTGATATAATTTTTAAAATCAAAGGAGGAAAAGACATGGATTTGACTTATGCTGTACTTGGAAGTGGTGCAATGGGACTACGTTTTGGGCTGCTATTAAAAGAACACCTCGGTGCTCAAGTAGATTTTATTGATACGTGGGAAGAGCAAATCGACACGATTAGAAAACAAGGTGGTGTTTATCAATCACGTGATGGTAAAAATCGTCATCTGATTCCGATTAGCATTAAGACACCAGAAGAATACCAAGGAAAACCAGATGTTTTTATCATTTTTGATAAGCAAATGCATTTGTCACAGTTGCTCGAACGAAGCATGCATTTTTTCCACGAAAATCAATATGTTTTCACAGGAATGAACGGCATGGGACATATCGAGAAAATCAATCGCTATTTTGCGCCTGAAAAAGTTTTAGCAGGAACTTGTCTGATTGGAACGGTCTTGAAAGACGCAGGAAATGTTGATTTTATTGGAAAAGCAGGTGCTGGTTCTATTAATATTGCTGCTCAATCAGGGACGATCGATGATGTTCAAAAGCAGATAGTAACTGAATTTGAAGCCTCAAACCTCAATCCAAATCTGACTGATAATTTTTTAGGAACACTTTACACAAAAGTTGTGTTCAATTCTGTCATCAATACCATTTGCACCCTTTTTGAAATTCGTATGGGACAATTCATTGATTACGAAGGTGCCGAAAAATTAGGACGTCAATTAATTGATGAAGCTTATAACGTTGCCGAATTAGCAGGCATTACTCCTCTGAATAGTCGTGATGAAGAATGGGAGACCATTCGGTATGTTAGCGCGGAAACAAGCCCTCTGCATTATCCGTCAATGTACCAAGATATGAACAAAGGACGTCAGACAGAAGTTGATTATATCAATGGTTATATCTATGATTTAGGCAGGACTTATGATTACCAAGCCAAAACGCATGACTTTTTACGCCACTTAGTTCACCTAGCAGAAAATACCCGTAAATTCCGCTAAGCGTTTTCTATGGAAAAGAAGAAAAAATCGCTAAAAAACTTAGAAAAGATGGTAGGTAAGTGTTGACTTGGTACCACTTTTTTTGGTATTATAATAAACGGTATTGTTTACCCCATTTGTAAGGCCCCGGAACCTTTCAAATAACTCGTGGACCGGAACATCCACACTTTGTAAACAAAAACGAATTCGTATAGGAGAACTCATGAACAAAACAACATTCATGGCTAAACCAGGCCAAGTTGAACGTAAATGGTACGTTGTTGACGCAACAGATGTACCTCTTGGACGTCTTTCTGCAGTAGTTGCTAGCGTACTTCGCGGAAAAAACAAACCAACATTTACACCACACACTGATACAGGTGATTTTGTTATCGTTATCAATGCTGAAAAAGTTAAATTAACTGGTAAAAAAGCAACTGATAAAATCTACTACACTCACTCAATGTATCCAGGTGGTTTGAAACAAATTTCAGCTGGTGAACTTCGTTCTAAAAATGCTGTTCGCTTGATTGAAAAATCAGTTAAAGGTATGCTTCCACACAACACTCTTGGACGTGCACAAGGCATGAAATTGAAAGTCTTCGTAGGTAGCGAGCATACACATGCTGCACAACAACCAGAAGTACTTGATATCAAAGGACTTATCTAAGAGAGAAAGGAGCATCTATTAAATGGCACAAGCACAATACACAGGTACTGGTCGTCGTAAAAACGCTGTTGCACGCGTACGTTTAGTTCCAGGTACTGGTAAAATTACAGTTAACAAAAAAGATGTAGAAGAATACATCCCACATGCTGACCTTCGTCTTGTTATTAACCAACCATTTGCAGTTACATCAACTGAAGGTTCATACGACGTTTTCGTTAACGTTGTAGGTGGTGGTTACGCAGGTCAATCAGGAGCTATCCGTCACGGTATCGCTCGCGCATTGCTTCAAGTAGATCCAGATTTCCGTGATTCATTGAAACGCGCTGGTCTTCTTACACGTGACGCTCGTATGGTTGAACGTAAAAAACCAGGTCTCAAAAAAGCCCGCAAGGCATCACAATTCTCAAAACGTTAATATCGTTTACCGAGAAATACAGAACTCTCACTATTTGTGGGAGTTCTTTTTGTATTTTATGGTGTAAATTGATGTAAATCTATCGTTACTTCAAAGAATCAAGCAATGCTAACGCCTCGGATTCTTGTGAATGCTTTTTCTCTGGCATGAGCTCCAAGTAGTAATTTTGTGTTGTAAGTATTGAATTATGACCAAGTCTTTTAGAAATATAGTCCAGTCGGATATTATCATTTGAAAACAGAAATGAAGCATTAGTATCTCTTAATCCATGGAAAGTAGTTTTCGTAATATCAAGTTGCTTTAACAACTTTGTCAAGTCTGCCGACTGATGAAATCCATCTGTCTCAAACAGATAACCATCTTCTTTTACCTTAACAGTTTTTAGGATTTCATAGACATCTTTGTTTATACTTATATCTCGCCTAGAATGCTTTGTTTTTAAACCTGTATCTGCGCTATGAGGACTTATTGAGCGAACGATCCTCACGCCATATTCATAAATATCTTCGGGTTTAATTCCTAATAATTCTCCACGTCTTGCACCAGTTTCAAGAGCAAGAAGTACAAGCACATTGAAATCTGTATCATGATTTTCTAAAAGATATGAACGAAGCTTTTTAAACTCTGTAATAGATAATGCTTTATTTCTTTTGGGCATTTCCTTGCCACGAGTCTTAACAAGACCAGCAAAATCAGAAGTCAATAGACCACGACCATACGCATATCTTAATGAAGTACGAATCTTCAATAATACTTCAGTTGTCGTCTTTCTAGCGTGATTAGAACCATATTCGTCAATTTTAGCTTGAACAACCAAGTCATTTAACTCACCTAATTTAATCTTGCCAAATAATTTTTTAACTATCGGAATTGTACGAGTGTAGTTTAAATACGTTGCAGGGCGCACGTCATTTTTTTTGACTATCTTTACCCAATTTTCAAAGAACTCTGCAAACGTATCATTACGTTTCGCCAAGTCAGTACCATTCCCCTTAGCAATTTCATTCTGCATTGCCCATAATTTCGCTTCAGCTTTAGTCTTAAATGTCTTTGTAAGTCGATTGTTTACACCATGCTTATAATTGCTTATTTCAGCTCTATATGAATTACCACGTTTTATAATGGTTGCCACAATATCAACTCCTTAACATATTGAATGATTAACAATAAAAATCTCTAATTCTTTTATTGTGTAACGCTCTTGTTTTCCAACCATGAACCGTTTCAAATCATCAGAAGAGCGAACATATTTATCGAACGACTTCGGATCTATACCAAGATAGTTTGAAGCCTGTTCTCTAGTCAATAGAAGTGGGAATTCACTTTTTTCTGTAATCATCTGCAACCTCCTTATTTTAATTTTGGAATATCACCAGCAAGCATAGAACTCATAAAATCGAAGAAATTTACCATACAAGGTTCTTGATTGAAAATTTCAGTATAATCTAAAGCGTTTTGAAAAAACACGTTCAAATTTACTTCTGAAATGCTTTCAGCAAGTTTCTTATATTTAGCAACTGTCCGCTTGTCAGATTCAGCAAACAGTTCAGGTTTATTACGCAGGGCAAAGAGATAAATCTTTTCATTGACACCCAAATTATTAAATTCTAAGCCTTGAAAATTTTCAATAAACACAGGAACTTTAGCAAGAAAAGGCAAGCCATTTTTTAATTCCTTTTTTATGTTTCCTTCGTTATAAAATTTATATTCAATTCTCCAAAGATTCTCATATTGCATATAAATCTCAATTTCTGCCATGTCTCCGCTATCTACACGCTCTTTAAGCTTGTTGTATGCTGTTAAATGATAATTACCTTTAGGAGCACCGAAATCCATTGTTTCAAGTTTCATGCCCTTATAAATCGGGCGATACATCACTTTAGGCCAGTTAACACGTAATGCAGATAAATCACGTTCAAAATCATATGCCAAGTGGAATGTACTAATTGCTATGTTTTTCATATACGGAAATAATTCATGGAATACTGTCAAAAAATGCGTTCGAGAAACTTTTGAAGGTGTAAATTCTATTTTCAATGGTCGCTTATTCATCTTGATTGAAGCAATAGGAGTATATTCTACATACCAGTTTTCTTTATCATTATCAAAGAACTGTCCTTTATAACTGGATAATTCCCCATCTCTTGTTAAATTTGGTTCAACAATTCCAAAATAATCATATAAAACAAACTCACCATTTAATATGGAAGTGTAAAAATCTTCCGTAACGTCAGCAGTTAAGCTTAATTTATCTAGTTTTAACCCGACAAATCCATACTTGTAAGAAACTTCATCTTGAAATTTAGAATATGATGTTTTTGACATTTCATGTATCGTTATCGGGCTATTAGAGGGAGCCCGATTTTTTAATTCATTTTCCATAAGTCCCCCCTGTTTTAATTCTTGAAAGTGCAAAGCACTTTCATATCTCTAAATTTTGGATCAAGACTGCCGTTCCACTGAACACGCTCCGCTTGCCAGCGAGCTGGCAGTTCTCAGTCTTGACCCAAAATAAGAGATAAGATTATTTCCCTTTTGCCATTGAAACTAATTCTTCAAAAGTACCAATTTTATGGGCTTGTAAAACCTCATAGGCAGGATTTTGTCCAAACCCAGCGTTATTAGCCACTTCAACATCGTAAAGACCAGGAGCAACAAAAACATTACTAAATTTTACTTTGTCAAAGTGCATTCCAAGGTCTCCCCAAGAATCACGTACAGTGGCAACTTTGAGCCAACCCTTTTCCTTTTTAGTAGAAATGGCAAGAACAACAATCGTTTCTTTCATAACAAATTTCCTTTCTGTACAGCTTTTAATGTCATTCAGTTTTGGACATTATTGTCATTTTCAATTATTTCGGACGTACCGTCCGACCGGCCCGTCATTCCGCCGGCTGCATGAGGGCATTTTATAAGCGATTAAAACAAGTTTTAATCACTTACAAAACGCGCAATTATAGGTTACTAAAAATACTTTTCTTTAACTATTTCAGTTCGATATGATTTAGCGACATGCTCCCACACTGGCAAGATTACATCAAACACATCTTCGGTAAATTGTGGCGACTCAAATTCTTTAGGGTTACCACGTTCAATAGAGTACACACCAACGCCTTTACCTTTTACTTGCGGTAAATCAGTTGTGCCAAACATCATGCCAGCACTTTCCTTCGAGGGATTACCAAGAAATACTGAATTCACTAATTGCTCACGAATATTAGTTGACAATGAATCTGAGCGAGGTTGTTGCATTACAATACATATCCCCATTGAAAGAGACCTAGCTTTTTGCGCTATAATTGCGACCTTATTTTCGAAATCTTTTTTCTCTTTGGTGTCGAGTGAAGCCACAAGGGAAGAGTATTCTTCTATGATAAGTAACGTCGGTTCAAGTCCAATATCAATGCCAACTGAATCAAATGCTGAACTCTCATCATAAATAGCCATACGACGTTCCATTTCTTTAAGGTATGAGCGAACTATTTTGAAAGCCTCCGCATTTGTGGTGCCGTAATTTTCCGTTGGCATACCAGCAGTTCGACATAGTTTATATAAATCTGATTGCTTGGGATCAATAGCAAAAAGCTTAGCATGTTTACCATTTACAGTCTGTGAGATAAATCGTGTTATCCAGTAGTAAGAAAAGAAAGATTTTCCAGCCCCGCTTGCACCACTTACCAGCATTGAATAATTGTGTCGCAAGTCAATTACAAAATCCCCATATATTTCTATGCTCAAACTTGAATCTTCCTTAGGTAATGAATCTACCAGTTTCCTTACTGGCTTATATTTCAAAAGGGAATATTCGACTCGAGTAGGGAAAATGTTTTTCTCAATTAGAGGAAGTCCTAAAACTGATTCAATCTCAGTTTCTAGATTTTCAACCTTTCGTGAAAAACTATCTCCACGCTTTAACGCAATCACTTCAAGAGTATTCTGCGTTTCTCTGTAAGATAGCCACACACTATTTTGAAGTCTCTCATCAAATAATCCATTGGTTACAATCATTTCTAATAACAAACGATCTATCCAAAAATTATTTTCAACCCACATTTTCAATCGCTTTAAATATTTAGCTTGAAAATATATAAGAGCAATCGCAATAATCCAAAAAGTTAAAGCAGGTACCATTGATGAAGTAGTACTAAGTATTCCAACAAAGAATAAGAATGCTGATATTCCTAAGACAATCAATCGAATCTTCCGTATCCAAGGAGTAATGTTTACATACCTATAATCTTCATAAAAGTTGATTAAAGGTGGTTCTCCTCGTAAACGGTTCAATAGAATTCTAATCATTTAGATACCTCTTATTTTTTCAACCAGCGAGCTCAGTAAATTAAATAAACCGTGCAATTTTAGTTTTATAAAATAAAAAGCAGATACAAAGAAGGCTAGTGAACCAATTACAATAAAACAATTGGAGAAGAAACTGCCTGATTCCAATACAAAACAACCAACAACAAGGAACAGCGAGAATACTACAAAAAACAAATACATTTTCAATTTAGCGCTCATTTTTAGCTCTCCTATAATCAATAAATGTTGAAATTATTGAGGGTACTTGAACCAAAAGAACTACCAAAGAGCACACAAGTGCAAATTTCACTGATAACATAGGTGTCCAACATGTAAAATCAATCCCCTTAGCAGTAAAACCAGCAAAAAAAGACATGATAGCTAACAAAATAAGTGTTGCCGACTTCCAAAAATAATTAGACATATTTTTTCTCTCCATTCTTTAAATTCAATGCAAGGGGGGAAATCTCACCCCCTCCATTCTCTTAGTTATGCTTGTTAAATTGCAGACGTATAAAAGGAAGCATCTCGATATCCATGGTACTGATGTTCATTCATCAAATGAATTCTAGAGACATCTGTTTTACGGTGCTTTTGTCGATTTAATATAATAATGTTTTCAGCGAGTTTTTTAAGTGTTGGCTCATAAATCTTACTTGTAAGTGGCAAATTAGATTTTAAAAATACTCTTGATTCATCATCTAATTCAAATTCTACTGATTCGTCTGAGTTGAAGCGCTGTACTCGAGAGATACCCGAAATATTAGGCATTTCCATTACTTCCTTGAGATAAATTTCTTTAAATTTCTTCATAATAATTGTCCTTTCTTTATTATCTAGTGCATACTATGCAGTCGATAGTCATAAGTGATAAAATTTGATGGTTTTTATAAACCATCATTAATCGATATCAAGTAATTCACTAGATATATTTGTAGTGTACAAATATGTCTTATTGTCATCAAGTTGTCTCCGTGTCAACAGCCCTTTATTATACATTGTAAGAAGTAGTCTAGCGACATTAGGAGATTGCCAATTAAGATAATTCGCAACATCTTTTGAAGTACGTTCTTGTTTGTAACAAAAATAAACAACTCTCACTTCTGACTTACTTAAATTATTATTTGACAACAATTCTTCTAACAAACTAAGCGATTCCAGAATAATACCTCCTTTCTTTTTAAATATCAATTAGATACTATCAACTTGATACTATCTTACTTTTTATATTGGGATATGTCAACCATAAACTATGAAAAATTATTTCTACCAGAAGAACAGTATTCCACTACTCAACTTCAAAACGTATCTTTCCATGGTTATCATAAAAGAATACATCGCCACTTTTAATGGTGTCTAGAACATCATAATTGACTTCATGATATATTTGGTGTTCATTTCTTACAGCTTTACGTAACCTGTTGCTCATATAAGTAAAATCTATTTCCAAGTCCGTTAAAGAAGAAAAATATGGTTTTTCTTTCAGTGATTCATATGTTTTAGTATCAAAATTAATTATGCCATCTAGTTCACCCAAAACAATTAACTTCACTTTCAAAGTGAATGGCCTCCTAATTAAATAATCTAATAGCATTGTAGCAAATTGTAGCAAATCACGTCTAAATTCTTCCATTTTCATCAAATACAATCCGCTTAACAATTATAAAATCGTTGATATAACTGGATATTCAAGTATATTGAACGCACCAATATTTCAAAATTATTGCTCAAAACGTTAATATTCAATTATATCAATGTTTCAAGACATTCAAGATTTTTATCTTGAATGTCTTTTTTTGTTTCTAAAAGTTGAAGAGCTGTCGTATTTTGGCTCTATAATTTCTTAGCGGAACTTTTGTCCACTACAGAAATTATAGAGCCCGTATTTGTTAAAAATCGGTAATATAAGTCCTCTGTAGTGCATAATATTTTATGATAGGAAAAAACTAAATATAGGAAGATATAACTGCCGTTAAGGGTAGAGCATACCACTTGGAGTTAATATCACTACAGTAAAAAATGCAAAAAGTAGTTGACAGTTTATCTTAAGTTTAGTATACTAGTTGAGCTGTCGTAAGAGAGCAGGAGTCAGGCTTACAGAAAATCTAAAAAAGAAGTTGACAAAGTAAGTTTGAGATGATACACTAATATAGCTGTTGTCCGAGATGTTCAGCAGTAATCAGATTGAAACAGATTTGAAGAAAACTTTAAAAAAGTAGTTGACAAGCTGTTTTAGATTTGATAGAATATAGAAGTTGTCTCACGAGAGACAAAGACCTTTGAAAACTGAACAAGACGAACCAAACGTGCGGGTTGAGAAATCGACCTGTTAAGAAATAAATCTGTCAGTGACAGAATGAGAACAAGATTAAATGAGAGTTTGATCCTGGCTCAGGACGAACGCTGGCGGCGTGCCTAATACATGCAAGTAGAACGCTGACTACTTTAGCTTGCTAGAGTAGAAGGAGTTGCGAACGGGTGAGTAACGCGTAGGTAACCTGCCTACTAGCGGGGGATAACTATTGGAAACGATAGCTAATACCGCATAACAGTGTTTAACACATGTTAGATGCTTGAAAGATGCAATTGCATCACTAGTAGATGGACCTGCGTTGTATTAGCTAGTTGGTGGGGTAACGGCCCACCAAGGCGACGATACATAGCCGACCTGAGAGGGTGATCGGCCACACTGGGACTGAGACACGGCCCAGACTCCTACGGGAGGCAGCAGTAGGGAATCTTCGGCAATGGGGGCAACCCTGACCGAGCAACGCCGCGTGAGTGAAGAAGGTTTTCGGATCGTAAAGCTCTGTTGTAAGAGAAGAACGTGTGTGAGAGTGGAAAGTTCACACAGTGACGGTAACTTACCAGAAAGGGACGGCTAACTACGTGCCAGCAGCCGCGGTAATACGTAGGTCCCGAGCGTTGTCCGGATTTATTGGGCGTAAAGCGAGCGCAGGCGGTTTAATAAGTCTGAAGTTAAAGGCAGTGGCTTAACCATTGTTCGCTTTGGAAACTGTTAAACTTGAGTGCAGAAGGGGAGAGTGGAATTCCATGTGTAGCGGTGAAATGCGTAGATATATGGAGGAACACCGGTGGCGAAAGCGGCTCTCTGGTCTGTAACTGACGCTGAGGCTCGAAAGCGTGGGGAGCAAACAGGATTAGATACCCTGGTAGTCCACGCCGTAAACGATGAGTGCTAGGTGTTAGGCCCTTTCCGGGGCTTAGTGCCGCAGCTAACGCATTAAGCACTCCGCCTGGGGAGTACGACCGCAAGGTTGAAACTCAAAGGAATTGACGGGGGCCCGCACAAGCGGTGGAGCATGTGGTTTAATTCGAAGCAACGCGAAGAACCTTACCAGGTCTTGACATCCCGATGCTATTTCTAGAGATAGAAAGTTTCTTCGGAACATCGGTGACAGGTGGTGCATGGTTGTCGTCAGCTCGTGTCGTGAGATGTTGGGTTAAGTCCCGCAACGAGCGCAACCCCTATTGTTAGTTGCCATCATTTAGTTGGGCACTCTAGCGAGACTGCCGGTAATAAACCGGAGGAAGGTGGGGATGACGTCAAATCATCATGCCCCTTATGACCTGGGCTACACACGTGCTACAATGGTTGGTACAACGAGTCGCAAGTCGGTGACGGCAAGCAAATCTCTTAAAGCCAATCTCAGTTCGGATTGTAGGCTGCAACTCGCCTACATGAAGTCGGAATCGCTAGTAATCGCGGATCAGCACGCCGCGGTGAATACGTTCCCGGGCCTTGTACACACCGCCCGTCACACCACGAGAGTTTGTAACACCCGAAGTCGGTGAGGTAACCATTTAGGAGCCAGCCGCCTAAGGTGGGATAGATGATTGGGGTGAAGTCGTAACAAGGTAGCCGTATCGGAAGGTGCGGCTGGATCACCTCCTTTCTAAGGAAAAACGGAAGCACGTTTGGTAGTCTTGTTTAGTTTTGAGAGGTCTTGTGGGGCCTTAGCTCAGCTGGGAGAGCGCCTGCTTTGCACGCAGGAGGTCAGCGGTTCGATCCCGCTAGGCTCCATTGAATCGAAAGATTCAAAGTGATTGTCCATTGAAAATTGAATATCTATATCAAATTCCACAATTAGAAATAATTGTAGAAAGTAACAAGAAATAAACCGAAACGCTGTGATTTAATGAGTTTAAGGTCAATAGACCAAAATAAGGTTAAGTTAATAAGGGCGCACGGTGGATGCCTTGGCACTAGAAGCCGATGAAGGACGTGACTAACGACGAAATGCTTTGGGGAGTTGTAAGTAAACATTGATCCAGAGATGTCCGAATGGGGGAACCCGGCATGTGAAGCATGTCACTCATTACTGTTAAGGTAATGAAGAGGAAGACGCAGTGAACTGAAACATCTAAGTAGCTGCAGGAAGAGAAAGCAAACGCGATTGCCTTAGTAGCGGCGAGCGAAACGGCAAGAGGGCAAACCGATGTGTTTACACATCGGGGTTGTAGGACTGCGTTGTGGGACGCAAGATTATAGAAGAATTACCTGGGAAGGTAAGCCAAAGAGAGTAATAGCCTCGTAATCGAAATAATCTTAAACCCTAGCAGTATCCTGAGTACGGCGAGACACGAGAAATCTCGTCGGAATCCGGGAGGACCATCTCCCAACCCTAAATACTCTCTAGTGACCGATAGTGAACCAGTACCGTGAGGGAAAGGTGAAAAGCACCCCGGGAGGGGAGTGAAATAGAACCTGAAACCGTGTGCCTACAACAAGTTCGAGCCCGTTAATGGGTGAGAGCGTGCCTTTTGTAGAATGAACCGGCGAGTTACGATATGATGCGAGGTTAAGTTGAAGAGACGGAGCCGTAGGGAAACCGAGTCTTAATAGGGCGCTTTAGTATCATGTCGTAGACCCGAAACCATGTGACCTACCCATGAGCAGGGTGAAGGTGAGGTAAAACTCACTGGAGGCCCGAACCAGGGCACGTTGAAAAGTGCTTGGATGACTTGTGGGTAGCGGAGAAATTCCAAACGAACTTGGAGATAGCTGGTTCTCTCCGAAATAGCTTTAGGGCTAGCGTCGATGTTAAGTCTCTTGGAGGTAGAGCACTGTTTGATTGAGGGGTCCATCCCGGATTACCAATATCAGATAAACTCCGAATGCCAATGAGATATAATCGGCAGTCAGACTGCGAGTGCTAAGATCCGTAGTCGAAAGGGAAACAGCCCAGACCACCAGCTAAGGTCCCAAAATATATGTTAAGTGGAAAAGGATGTGGGGTTGCACAGACAACTAGGATGTTAGCTTAGAAGCAGCTATTCATTCAAAGAGTGCGTAATAGCTCACTAGTCGAGTGACCCTGCGCCGAAAATGTACCGGGGCTAAAACATATTACCGAAGCTGTGGATACCTATTATAGGTATGGTAGGAGAGCGTTCTATGTGTGAAGAAGGTGTACCGTGAGGAGCGCTGGAACGCATAGAAGTGAGAATGCCGGTATGAGTAGCGAAAGACAGGTGAGAATCCTGTCCACCGTAAGACTAAGGTTTCCAGGGGAAGGCTCGTCCGCCCTGGGTTAGTCGGGACCTAAGGAGAGACCGAAAGGTGTATCCGATGGCCAACAGGTTGATATTCCTGTACTAGAGTATATAGTGAAGGAGGGACGCAGTAGGCTAACTAAAGCGTGCGATTGGAAGAGCACGTCTAAGCAGTGAGGTGTGATATGAGTCAAATGCTTGTATCTCTAACATTGAGCTGTGATGGGGAGCGAAGTTAAGTAGCGAAGTTAGTGATGTCACACTGCCAAGAAAAGCTTCTAGCGTTAATTATACTCTACCCGTACCGCAAACCGACACAGGTAGTCGAGGCGAGTAGCCTCAGGTGAGCGAGAGAACTCTCGTTAAGGAACTCGGCAAAATGGCCCCGTAACTTCGGGAGAAGGGGCGCTGGCTTTAAGTCAGCCGCAGTGAATAGGCCCAAGCAACTGTTTATCAAAAACACAGCTCTCTGCTAAATCGTAAGATGATGTATAGGGGGTGACGCCTGCCCGGTGCTGGAAGGTTAAGAGGAGCGCTTAGCGTAAGCGAAGGTGTGAATTGAAGCCCCAGTAAACGGCGGCCGTAACTATAACGGTCCTAAGGTAGCGAAATTCCTTGTCGGGTAAGTTCCGACCCGCACGAAAGGCGTAATGATTTGGGCACTGTCTCAACGAGAGACTCGGTGAAATTTTAGTACCTGTGAAGATGCAGGTTACCCGCGACAGGACGGAAAGACCCCATGGAGCTTTACTGCAGTTTGATATTGAGTATCTGTACCACATGTACAGGATAGGTAGGAGCCTATGAAATCGGGACGCTAGTTTCGGTGGAGGCGTTGTTGGGATACTACCCTTGTGTTATGGCTACTCTAACCTAGATAGGTGATCCCTATCGGAGACAGTGTCTGACGGGCAGTTTGACTGGGGCGGTCGCCTCCTAAAAGGTAACGGAGGCGCCCAAAGGTTCCCTCAGAATGGTTGGAAATCATTCGCAGAGTGTAAAGGTATAAGGGAGCTTGACTGCGAGAGCTACAACTCGAGCAGGGACGAAAGTCGGGCTTAGTGATCCGGTGGTTCCGCATGGAAGGGCCATCGCTCAACGGATAAAAGCTACCCTGGGGATAACAGGCTTATCTCCCCCAAGAGTTCACATCGACGGGGAGGTTTGGCACCTCGATGTCGGCTCGTCGCATCCTGGGGCTGTAGTCGGTCCCAAGGGTTGGGCTGTTCGCCCATTAAAGCGGCACGCGAGCTGGGTTCAGAACGTCGTGAGACAGTTCGGTCCCTATCCGTCGCGGGCGTAGGAAATTTGAGAGGATCTGCTCCTAGTACGAGAGGACCAGAGTGGACTTACCGCTGGTGTACCAGTTGTCTTGCCAAAGGCATCGCTGGGTAGCTATGTAGGGAAGGGATAAACGCTGAAAGCATCTAAGTGTGAAGCCCACCTCAAGATGAGATTTCCCATGATTTAATATCAGTAAGAGCCCTGAGAGATGATCAGGTAGATAGGTTAGGAGTGGAAGTGTGGTGACACATGTAGCGGACTAATACTAATAGCTCGAGGACTTATCCAAAGTAACTGAGAAGAATTGACAGCGCGTCGGAAACTTGTTAGAATATATAGGTATTCAATTTTGATTGGATAATCAATCAGAGTTAAGTGATGATAGCCTAGGAGATACACCTGTTCCCATGCCGAACACAGCAGTTAAGCCCTAGAACGCCTGAAGTAGTTGGGGGTTGCCCCCTGTTAGATATGGTAGTCGCTTAGCTTTTATCCGCCATAGCTCAGTTGGTAGTAGCGCATGACTGTTAATCATGATGTCGTAGGTTCGAGTCCTACTGGCGGAGTAAGAAAAACGGTAGTAACAGTTCTAGGCTGTTGCTTTTTTTATCTTACTTCATAGTTTTTTGACCATGACAAAAATGTCATGGTCTTTTTGTACTTTTCTTTTTATAATGGTGATACCTTTTAAGTAGGGAAATTAAGTTCTAAGGAGATTTGAAAATGATGGAAGCATTTGAAGCCTATTTTGAAAAAGTTAAACCGATTGTACTTAAGTTGCGTCGTCACTATTTTGTTAAACTGTGGGACTACGATGATTGGTTACAAGAGGGACGGGTGGTTCTTTTCCGCCTTTTACAAGAAAAGCCAGACGTGTTGCAGGATGAGTTGTCCCTTTATTCTTATTTTAAAACAAAGTTTTCCAACTATCTCAAGGATGTGATTCGTCATCAGGAAAGCCTGAAACGCAAGTTTAATCAGCTACCATATGAGGAAATTAGTGATGTGGGGCATTGTTTAGCACAAACAAGTTTTCTGGACCTGGCGGATTATGTGGCTTATCAGGAGCGGCTGCAAGCGGTTGAGCAGCGACTGGGAATAGAGGCACGAGAGAAATTGGCGAAGGTGATGCGTGGGGAACGCTTTGAGGGAAAAAAGGCTTTTCTAGCCCAGATTGAGCCCTTCTTTAACGAGTTTAGGGAAAATAGCAAATAGAATACCAAAATATGAATATTTTTTTAAAAATACAGAAAATAATTCGTTTTTTAATGAATTTGTATCTGAATTAAATGGAATTTTTCTGAAAATTATGGTAGAATTGAAAAAATACTATTTTGGAGGCTTCTCATGAAAGCAATTATTACTGTTGTTGGCAAGGATAAAACAGGTATTGTAGCTGGGGTTTCAGCAAAAATTGCTGAATTAGGTTTAAATATTGATGATATTTCTCAAACAGTTTTGGATGATTTCTTTACAATGATGGCTGTTGTTTCATCTGATGAAACGCAAGATTTTACTTATTTACGTTCAGAATTTGAAGCTTATGGTGAAACGTTGAATGTTAAAATTAATATTCAAAGCGAAGCTATTTTTGATGCTATGTACAATATTTAAGGAGGAAAGACGTGGATATTAAACAAGTTACTGAAACCATTGCGATGATTGAGGAACAAAATTTTGATGTTCGTACCATTACAATGGGAATTTCTCTTCTTGATTGTGTTGATCCAGATATTAATAAGGCTGCAGATAAGATTTATAAGAAAGTTGTCGAAAAAGCTGGTTCTTTGGTAGCTGTTGGCGATGAGATTGCGGCCGAATTGGGTATTCCAATTGTTAATAAACGTGTTTCTGTAACACCAATTTCTATTATTGGAGCAGCGACTGATGCGACCGACTACCTTCCTTTGGCTCATGCCTTGGATAAGGCTGCGAATGACATTGGAATTGACTTTATTGGTGGTTTTTCTGCTTTGGTTCAAAAGGGTTACCAAAAAGGAGATAAAGTCCTTATCAACTCTATTCCTCGTGCGCTTGCAGAAACTTCAAAAGTTTGTTCATCTGTTAATATTGGTTCGACAAAATCAGGGATTAATATGACAGCAGTTGCTGATATGGGGCGCATTATTAAGGAAACGGCTGAATTGTCTGATTTGGGTGCAGCAAAATTAGTCGTGTTTGCAAATGCGGTTGAAGATAATCCATTTATGGCGGGTGCTTTCCATGGTGTTGGTGAAGCTGATGTTGTCATCAATGTCGGGGTTTCTGGTCCTGGTGTTGTAAAACGCGCTCTTGAAAAAGTTCGCGGTGAGAGTTTTGACGTTGTTGCTGAAACGGTTAAGAAAACAGCCTTTAAGATTACACGTATTGGTCAATTGGTTGGTCAAATGGCGAGTGAACGTTTAGGTGTTAAATTTGGTATTGTTGACCTTTCTCTTGCGCCTACACCAGCGGTTGGGGATTCTGTAGCTCGTGTCCTTGAAGAAATGGGGCTTGAAACAGTTGGGACTCATGGAACAACTGCAGCGCTTGCTCTTTTAAATGACCAAGTTAAAAAAGGTGGTATCATGGCTTGTAACCAAGTTGGTGGTCTGTCTGGTGCTTTTATTCCTGTATCTGAAGATGAAGGTATGATTGCTGCTGTTCAAAATGGTTCACTTAACTTGGAAAAACTTGAAGCAATGACAGCTATTTGTTCTGTTGGTTTGGATATGATTGCTATTCCTGAAGATACTCCTTACGAAACAATCGCTGCTATGATTGCTGATGAAGCAGCTATTGGTGTAATTAATCAAAAAACAACAGCTGTTCGTATTATTCCAAAAGGTAAAGAAGGCGATATGATTGAATTTGGTGGTCTTCTTGGTACAGCGCCTGTAATGAGTGTTAATCATAATTCATCTGCTGATTTTATCAAACGTGGTGGTCAAATTCCTGCCCCCGTTCATAGCTTTAAAAACTAATTATTTTGTTCGATATTTACCTAGAATAAGCAAAGATTGCTATCCTAGGTATTTTTTGTCTAAATTAAAAAAAGATTTCAGGTTATCAAAGCTATGTGTTAACTGACGAAGCTTTTGAAAAATATGATATAATAAAAGAGCTGAAAAAGTAAAATTCATTATTTTTATTGTCGTACACCTCTATTTTTTATAGGAATCAAGTATGGGAGGAACTGTTATGGTTAAAACAAAATTGTATATTGCTCGTCATGGAAAAACGATGTTCAATACGATTGGTCGTGCTCAAGGCTGGAGTGATAGCCCTTTAACTGTTGATGGTGAGCGTGGAATTCAAGAGCTTGGTCTAGGTTTGAAAGATGCAGGAATTGTTTTTAAAGAGGCATTTTCGAGTGATAGTGGACGTACTTTACAGACAATGGAGATTATTTTACGTGAATGTCAACAGGAAAATATCCCATATACTCGTGACAAACGTATTCGCGAATGGTGTTTTGGTAGCCTAGATGGCGGATACGATGGTGAGCTCTTTAATGGTGTGTTGCCACGTGTATTTGATAAGGATATGACTAAGTTGACTTATCAAGAAATGGCGGCAGGTATTTATCAAGTCGATACAGCTGGTTGGGCTGAGACTTGGGAAGTTTTGAGTGGCCGTATTTTAGAGGGGTTTACTGCTATTGCTGAAAAAATCGAGGCTTTGGGTGGTGGAAATGCTATTGTTGTTAGCCATGGAATGACTATTGGAACGTTTTTGTGGCTAGTTGATCGTGCAACACCGAGAAGTTTGGGATTGGACAACGGTAGTATTTCCGTTGTTAGTTTTGAAAATGGAAAATTTACAATAGAGTCTATCGGCGATGTTAGTTATCGTTTGCGTGGTAGGCAAATATTAGAAGAAAGAAAAAATGAGAAAAAAGCGTAGTTTGCTAACTCTTATCTTAGGGTTGTTAGTTATTGTAATTTTTATAGTCGGTATTTTTGTTTTTGTCCAAGGTGACAAATTGTCATTGAGTGGAAATGCTCAAAAGTCATCAACGGATAGTTCAAGCTTGGTGAGCTCTGAGTCTTCAACGAGTTCAACAGCATCAGCGACGGATTTGCCAGATGTTTCATCGAGTGATTGGGAGCTTGTTTTAGTTAATCGTGATAATATTACAGCTGAGATGAATCCTGATTTAACGCAAATTGATAATATCTATGTGGATTCACGTATTACTGATAATGTTCGAAATTTTTTGGCAGCAGCGCAAGCTATTGATAGCAGTGAACATTTGATTTCTGGCTACCGAAGTGTGGCTTATCAAGAAGAATTATTTAATTCCTATGTGTCACAAGAAATGGCAACTAATCCAAGTTTAACGCAAGAAGCGGCGGAGGATTTGGTTAAGACGTATTCACAGCCTGCTGGTGCTAGTGAACATCAGACTGGACTTGCTATTGATATGAGTACGGTAAATTCTTTGAATGAGAGTGATGCAGATGTTGTTGCGCAAGTCGTAGCTATTGCTCCTGAATATGGTTTTGTTCTACGTTTTCCTGAAGGAAAGAGTGATTCAACGGGAGTCGATTACGAAGATTGGCATTTCCGCTATGTTGGCGTTGAATCTGCTAAATACATGACAGAAAACAACTTAACCTTAGAAGAATATGTGTCTTTGTTGAAGGAGAATAATCGATGAAATCTCGTTTTTCTCTGAAACAATTTTTGACTTTTGTTTTTATCTTTTTTGTTGGAATTCTTTTGCTTTGCTTGCATCATGCAACGCCAAATGCTACGAAGAAGCAGAGTGTTTCTTATACGCAAACAGAGTTTATTGAAGAAATTGCTCCGACGATTCAAAAAGTAGCAGCATCATATGGCGTACGTCCTTCGATTATCATTGCTCAAGCTGTTTTGGAATCAAATTATGGAACGAATTTACTGGCAGTAAAATATCATAATTTATTTGCGGTGCAGGCACAGGATGGTCAAATGTCCATAGAATTAACTTATAAGAGTTATTTTGTCAATGAGTGGCAGACTGAGACAGGTTGCTTTGCGGTTTATAAATCTTGGACAGCTGCTATTTATGACTATTTTGATTTATTACAATCTGGCACATTAAGCGATGGAGCGTATGATATTTTAGTATCTAATACGGGCTATAAAAAACCAGCACAATCGTTGCAAGATATAGGATTTAGCACAGACCCTGACTATGCTACGAAATTGATTGCTATTATTGAAAAAAACAACTTAACATCGTATGATAAATAAAAAATTAGCACTCTTATAAAAAGAGTGCTAATTTTTTGAGCTTTTCTCTTGACACTCGTTTTTAAAGGAGTATAATAAAATCATAAATTAGCAGTCGAAGTATATGAGTGCTAAATGTAGAAAGGAGCGAGGTTATGATTACTCAACGTCAAAGTGATATTTTGAATTTGATTATCGAATTATTTACGCAGACGCATGAACCTGTCGGCTCTAGGACTTTACAGGCAACCATTGACTCGAGTAGTGCAACGATTCGTAACGATATGGCGAAGCTAGAAAAGTTGGGATTACTTGAAAAGGCTCATACGTCAAGTGGACGAATGCCAAGTACTGCTGGTTTCAAATATTTTGTTGAGCATTCATTGAGTCTTGATAGTATCAATGAACGTGATATTTATCAGGTCGTCAAAGCTTTTGATTTTGAAGCTTTTAAGCTTGATGATATTCTACAAAAAGCAAGTCAGGTTTTGGCTGATATGACTGGTTACACGTCAGTGATTTTGGATGTTGAGCCAGCTCGTCAAAAACTTACAGCTTTCGACATTGTTCAACTATCGAGTCATGATGCTCTAGCTGTTTTAACCTTGGATGAATCCAAACCTGCGACAATTCAATTTGCCATTCCTAAAAATTTTATGTTGAAAGACTTGGTAACTTTGAAAGAAATCGTCGATGAACGTTTGCTTGGACGAACGGTGTTGGATATTCATTATAAGTTACGAACAGAGATTCCGCAGATTTTACAAAAATATTTTACGGTGACAGACAATGTATTAGGTTTGTTCGACTATATTTTCGCAGAATTGTTTAAAGAATTGGTTTTTGTGGCTGGTAAGGTTAATTCACTTGATTATGCTAATCTGGAAACATATCGTTTCTTAGATAATGACCAAAGGGTCGCATTTGCTCTTCGTTCCTCAATGAAAGAAGATGAGATTGCGACTGTTCAGGTTGCAGATAGTCAAGAAGTAGCACTAGCTAATGTGACTGTTTTGACACATAAGTTTCTGATTCCTTATCGTGGATTTGGGCTTCTTAGCTTGATTGGTCCGATTGATATGGATTATCGCAGAAGCGTTAGCTTGGTAAATGTTATCGGGCGTGTTTTGGCGATGAAACTTGGTGATTATTATCGTTACCTCAATAGTAATCATTACGAGGTCAACTAAGTTTAGTAATTAAATTGATAAAAAAGATAGGGGAGGGACACAGTGTCAGAAGAAACTAAAAACGAAGAACTTCAAGAAGAAGTTGAAGCCACTGATGTTGTGACTGAAGAAAAAGTAGAAGAGCAGCCTCAAGAAGATGCTCAAAATGAAGAATTGCAAAAAGCACTTGAGCGTGCGGAAGATTTTGAAAATAAATACCTTCGTGCTCATGCTGAAATGCAAAACATTCAACGTCGCGCTAATGAAGAACGTCAGCAATTGCAAAAATATCGTTCACAAGATTTAGCCAAAGCAATCTTACCAAGTTTGGATAATTTGGAAAGAGCACTTGCTGTTGAAGGATTGACAGATGATGTGAAAAAAGGTCTTGAAATGACACGTGATAGCTTGATTCGTGCGCTTAACGAAGAAGGTGTTGAAGAAGTGGTTGTTGAAAACTTTGACCACAACTTACATATGGCAGTTCAAACTCTTCCAGCTGATGAAGAACATCCTGCAGATAGCATTGCTCAAGTGCTTCAAAAGGGTTACAAACTTCACGAACGTCTATTGCGTCCAGCTATGGTTGTTGTTTACAGCTAATCGTTAGCAAAGACTTGACCGCAATGTCGTAAAACTATAACTGAAAGTAAAAAAGATAAATCATAAAAAGAGGGATAAAATATGTCTAAAATTATTGGTATTGACTTAGGTACAACAAACTCAGCCGTTGCAGTTCTTGAAGGAACTGAATCAAAAATTATTGCAAATCCAGAAGGTAACCGTACAACTCCTTCAGTTGTTTCATTCAAAAACGGTGAAATCATCGTTGGTGACGCTGCTAAACGTCAAGCAGTAACCAACCCAGATACAGTTATTTCTATCAAATCTAAAATGGGTACTTCTGAAAAAGTATCTGCAAATGGTAAAGAATACACTCCACAAGAAATCTCAGCAATGATTCTTCAATACCTTAAAGGTTATGCTGAAGATTACCTTGGTGAAAAAGTAACAAAAGCTGTTATCACAGTTCCTGCATACTTCAACGATGCTCAACGTCAAGCAACAAAAGATGCTGGTAAAATCGCTGGTCTTGAAGTAGAACGTATCGTTAACGAACCAACTGCAGCCGCTCTTGCATACGGTCTTGATAAAACTGATAAAGATGAAAAAATCTTAGTATTTGACCTTGGTGGTGGTACATTTGACGTTTCTATTCTTGAACTTGGTGACGGTGTCTTTGACGTACTTGCAACAGCAGGTGATAACAAACTTGGTGGTGACGACTTCGACCAAAAAATTATTGATTGGTTAGTTGCTGACTTCAAGAACGAAAATGGCGTAGACCTTAGCCAAGATAAAATGGCTCTTCAACGTTTGAAAGATGCTGCTGAAAAAGCTAAAAAAGACCTTTCAGGTGTGACTCAAACACAAATTTCACTTCCATTCATCACTGCTGGAGCTGCTGGACCTCTTCACTTGGAAACAAGCCTTACTCGTGCTAAATTTGATGATTTGACTCGTGACCTTGTTGAACGTACTAAAACTCCAGTTCGTCAAGCTTTGTCAGATGCTGGTCTTTCAATCTCTGAAATCGATGAAGTTATCCTTGTTGGTGGTTCAACACGTATTCCTGCCGTTGTCGAAGCTGTTAAAGCTGAAACTGGTAAAGAACCAAACAAATCTGTTAACCCTGACGAAGTAGTTGCTATGGGTGCTGCTATCCAAGGTGGTGTTATCACTGGTGATGTTAAAGATGTCGTTCTTCTTGACGTTACTCCATTGTCACTTGGTATTGAAACTATGGGTGGTGTATTTACAAAACTTATTGACCGTAACACAACTATCCCGACATCTAAATCACAAGTGTTCTCAACGGCTGCTGATAACCAACCAGCCGTAGATATCCACGTTCTTCAAGGTGAACGTCCAATGGCTGCTGATAACAAAACTCTTGGTCGTTTCCAATTGACTGATATTCCAGCTGCACCTCGTGGTATCCCTCAAATCGAAGTAACATTTGATATTGACAAAAACGGTATCGTGTCTGTTAAAGCTAAAGACCTTGGTACTCAAAAAGAACAACACATCGTTATTCAATCTAACTCTGGTTTGACTGATGAAGAAATTGAAAAAATGATGAAAGATGCAGAAGCTAACGCAGAAGCTGATGCTAAACGTAAAGAAGAAGTTGACCTTCGTAACGAAGTTGATCAAGCTATCTTTGCAACAGAAAAAACACTCAAAGAAACAGAAGGCAAAGGCTTTGATACAGAACGTGATGCTGCTCAATCTGCTCTTGATGAATTGAAAGCTGCTCAAGAAGCTAACAATCTTGAAGATATGAAATCTAAACTTGAAGCTCTTAACGAAAAAGCTCAAGCTCTTGCTGTGAAATTGTACGAACAAGCTGCAGCTGCACAACAAGCCCAAGCAGGTGCTGAAGGTACACAATCAACTGATTCATCAAACAATGGTGATGACGTTGTTGACGGTGAGTTTACTGAAAAATAATTCATCATGATTATCAAGAATATATTTGACTATTTACTTATTTTGGTAAGTTTAGTGTGATTTTTTCTTGGTAAATTATAAAATTCAGAGGTTGCGAAAATATCAACCTCTGTTTTTGGATAAATAGAGAAACCATAGAATTATTTTGAATAACCTTTTTAATGATAAAGAAAGGAAAGTGTTCAGAAATGAACACGGGCTGAAAAGGCGTAAAAGTTATTTTATATATTTGAATACGCCTACGACTCTATGAAAAAAGATAAACTTTACCTAGATGCAAGTATCGTCGGGAAAGTTTCCTATTTTTCTTTGAGTCGCTTAACGGCTTAATATCATAATTATGAACAATACAGAATTTTACGATCGTTTGGGTGTTTCTAAAGACGCTTCGCAAGATGAGATTAAAAAAGCTTATCGAAAAATGTCGAAGAAGTACCACCCAGATATTAACAAAGAACCTGGTGCTGAAGAAAAGTACAAAGAAGTTCAAGAGGCTTATGAAACACTAAGTGATGAGCAAAAACGTGCCGCCTATGACCAATATGGTGCTGCGGGATCTAATGGCGGATTCGGTGGCGGAGCTGGTGGATTTGGCGGTTTCGACGGTGCTGGCTTTGGTGGTTTTGAAGATATCTTCTCAAGCTTTTTCGGTGGTGGCGGGGGTATGCGCAATCCCAATGCACCACGTCAAGGTGATGATCTTCAATATCGTGTGAATTTGAGTTTTGAAGAGGCCGTTTTTGGTGTTAAAAAAGAAGTGGCTTATAACCGTGAATCAACTTGTTCAACATGTTCTGGTACAGGCGCTAAATCTGGAACTAGTCCCGTAACATGTAGTCGTTGTCATGGTTCAGGAGTTATTAATGTTGATACACAGACACCTCTTGGTATGATGCGTCGTCAAGTAACTTGTGATGTTTGCCATGGTACAGGTAAAGAAATTAAAGAACCTTGTCACACTTGTCATGGTACTGGTCATGAAAGGAAAACTCATAAAGTATCTGTTAAGATTCCAGCAGGTGTTGAAACTGGTCAACAAATTCGCTTGCAAGGTCAAGGTGAAGCAGGCTTTAACGGCGGGCCTTATGGTGACCTCTTCGTTATTATCAATGTTTTACCAAGTAAGCAATTTGAACGTAATGGCTCAACCATTTACTACAACATGAATATTAGCTTTGTTCAAGCAGCTCTTGGTGATACTGTCGAAGTGCCAACGGTGCATGGTGATGTTGAAATGACAATCCCAGCTGGAACACAAACTGGTAAGACATTCCGCCTCAAAGGTAAAGGTGCTCCGAAATTGCGTGGTGGAGGTCAAGGAGACCAACATGTAACCGTCAATATCGTAACACCAACTAAACTTAATGATGCTCAAGTCGAAGCGCTTAAAAACTTCGCAGCAGCAGGTGGTGATAAAGTTGTTAATCCTAAGAAAAAAGGATTCTTTAACAAAATGAAAGACGCCTTTGACGGTGAATAAACTCTCACAGAGATTGGAAACTAACATTTCCAATCTCTTTTTTATGTAAAATTCTGTATGGGGACAGTTTGTTCTAAATTTTCTGGAAAGTCTTTTGTTAAGATGATAAAATACACTCATGGTAAGATATAAAGCAACGATTTCCTATGACGGTAGGCTTTTTGCTGGCTTTCAACGACAGCCGAGTGAGCGTTCTGTTCAGGAAGAATTAGAAAAAACATTACAGAAATTAAATAGTGGTAATCCAGTTAAAGTGCATGGTGCTGGTCGTACAGATTCAGGGGTGCATGCTTATGGACAGGTCGTACATTTTGATTTGCCACAGGCGCGTGATGTGGAAAAATTACGATTTGGTTTGGATACGCAGTCTCCAGAAGATATAGATGTGGTGAAAGTCGAGCAAGTCAGTGATGAGTTTCATGCCCGTTACAATAAGCACAGCAAGACTTATGAGTTTTTAGTAGATGCTGGGCGACCAAAAAATCCAATGATGCGACATTATGCGACGCATTATCCTTATCCCCTAGATTTGACAAGTATGCAAGAAGCCATTAAGGATTTGGTAGGGACACATGATTTTACAGGTTTCACGGCTTCTGGGACTTCTGTTGAAAATAAAGTTCGCACGATTACGCGAGCAACAGTTGCTATTGATGACAAAACAGGTTTCTTTGTGTTTACATTCAGTGGCAATGGCTTTCTTTACAAGCAAGTACGCAATATGGTTGGAACCTTGTTGAAAATCGGTAATGGTCGTATGCCAGTTAGTCAGATTAAGACGGTTTTAGAGTCGAAAAATCGTGATTTAGCAGGCCCTACGGCAGCGGGGAATGGTCTTTATTTAAAGGAGATTAATTATGACGAATAAGTACATTTTAGCCATTTCAGGAAATGATATTTTTAGTGGCGGTGGTCTTTATGCTGATTTGGCGACCTATACAACCAATCACTTGCATGGTTTTCTAGCGGTAACTTGCTTAACGGCATTGACAGAAAATGGATTTGATGTCTTTGCGACAGATGAAACAGTTTTTTCTCACCAATTAAATAGTCTCAAAGATGTTCCTTTTTCAGGGATAAAACTTGGTTTGTTGCCAAACGTGAAAGTTGCTGATTTAGCACTTGAATTCGTTGAATCGCACGTTGGAATTCCAATTGTTCTTGACCCAGTTTTGGTTTGTAAAGAAAAACATGATGTTGAAGTTTCAGCGCTTCGTGATGAACTCTTGAAATTTTTTCCATATGTGACCATTATCACGCCGAATTTGGTAGAAGCTGAGCTGTTGACCCAAACCTCAATCAAAACTTTGGATGATATGAAAGCTGCGGCGAAAAAATTGCACCAGTTAGGAGCGAAAAACGTGGTTGTTAAAGGTGGTAACCGATTAAGTAAGGAAAAAGCGATTGACGTTTTTTACGACGGTGAAAACGTGACTGTTTTTGAGACGCCTGTCCTTGAAAATAATAATATCGGTGCTGGTTGTACATTTGCTTCAAGCATTGCAAGCCAATTAGTACTTGGAAAGTCTGCCAAAGCTGCTGTTGAACAATCTAAAGAGTTCGTTTATCAAGCGATTCGTCATTCAGACCAATATGGAGTGAAACAAAATTATGAAGAAAACTAATACGCGTGACTTAACCTTAATGGCTGTTTTGACAGCTTTGAGTGTTGTTTTGGCTTACATTCATGTTCCAACCCCAACAGGTTATTTGACCTTGTTAGATGTTGGAATTTATTTTACTGCTTATTATTTAGGTTCAAAATCTGGAGCAATTGTCGGTGGCTTATCTGGCTTTCTTATTGACCTTTTGCTGGGCTATCCACAATATATGTTTCATAGTCTGATTGCACATGGGGCACAAGGATTTTTTGCAGGTTGGAATGGGAAAAAACGTATTCTCGGTCTTGTACTAGCTAGTGTTTCAATGATTGGCTGGTATTTTGTAGCCGCCTTGCTGTTGGGGTATGGCTTGGGTGCTGCTTGGGCAGGTATTTTAGGAAATGTTTTACAAAATTTCTTTGGAATGTTTGTTGGTTACCTTGTCTATCTTGCTTATCTGCGTTTTGAAAAACATTAGTGTATAATGAAGTAAAAGGAGGATTGACATGAACCTACAAGAATTAGAAAAGCAAACACGTGCTATTGTGATTGATATTGTTGAACGCTCTGCTATTAAAAAAGGTCAAATTTTTGTTCTTGGCTTGTCCTCAAGCGAGGTTTCAGGTGGTTTGATTGGGAAAAATAGCAGTGCTGAAATCGGTGAAGTGATTGTTAAGATGATTTTAGAGGTGTTGAAGGAGCGTGGGATTTATCTAGCTGTACAAGGTTGTGAACATTTAAATCGTGCTTTGACGGTCGAACGCGAATTAGCTGAGAAAAAAGAATTAGAAATAGTTAATGTCATTCCAAATCTGCATGCGGGCGGAAGTGGACAAGTTGCTGCTTTCAAGTTCATGCAAGATCCTGTCGAGGTTGAAGAAATCGTGGCACATGCTGGGCTAGACATTGGAGATACCTTTATTGGTATGCATGTCAAGCGCGTACAAGTACCGTTAATCCCAGTCCAACGAGAATTGGGCGGCGCTCATGTGACTGCTTTAGCGAGCCGACCAAAATTAATTGGTGGCGCGCGTGCAACTTATACATCAGACCCAATTCGAAAATTTTAAAAATAAATAAAGAGGACGGTTGGCGTCCTCTTTTATGATATAATAGTCTATTTTGTAAGTGTCGGGTTGGCATACATCGTTGGCAATGCAATGTCATTTTCCAAAAGCGCTTCTTGGTAAAGACGGTAAAAGTTAGAATAAATGTAACTTTGTTTGCCATTTTGCACGAAAATATCAACACGGAAAACAAGTTGTGCAGTGCTATTTGTACGTGGTCCTAAAATGGTTGGACTACCAACGATTTCAGGATAAGATGGTAGCTGTTCTTTGTTGATCGTCTTAATGATATTTGAGATTTTTTCTAAGTCTGTGTGAGCGTAGATTGGAATATCAATCTGAACACGCATATCACCACGTGATTTGTTAGAAACAACAGTAATATTACGATTAGGAATGAAATGAAGTGTTCCGTCGAAACCGCGAATTTGTGTGGTACGAATACCGACGCTTGAAATATTTCCTTCAACTGTTCCAATAACGACAGAATCACCGACTTCAAATTGATTTTCAAGAAGAATAAAGAATCCGTTAACCACGTCAGTTAAAAAGCCTTGTGCACCAAGCCCAATAGCGACCCCAGCAAGACCAGCACCAGCCAATAAACTAGAAACTGGAACACCAAGAATACTCAACACCCAATAAAGTAGGAAAAAGTAGATGGTGTAGCTCATGATGTTGTGCAAAAGTTTGCTGATTGTCTTTTGGCGAGCTTCCGTTTGGCGCGAAAGCGTAATTGATTTTTCTACCGCATGTTTAAAAATAAAATCAGCAACACGCTTTATAATTAAGAAAAATAGAAAAAGAAGTATCAATGAAACCGCCTTAGAAATAAGATCCACAGCGATTTGTTCGATTTGTAATTGTTCGAGATATTTAGAGATAATATTCATACCCTTAGTTTATTAAAAAAACGAATAGCAAGCAAGTGTTTAATCTAAATTAAGAATTTCCAAAATTTTTATGTAGGACAGTAAAATGAGAAAAGTTGACCGCAGTGTCATTAAGATCCGGTTTAATACGTAGCCATTTCGCAAATAGAGTGGCGATTGACCTAGGATTTTTACACAAAAAACTTTTAAAAGCCTGTAAAATATGGTAAACTAAACTGTATATAAAATTTTAAGGAGAAATGACTTCATGTCGGTATCATTTGAAAACAAAGCTACTAACCGTGGCGTGATTACATTCACAATTGATCAAGATAAAATCCAACCAGCTCTTGATCAAGCTTTCAACAAAGTTAAGAAAAATTTAAACGCACCTGGATTCCGTAAAGGACACATGCCACGTGCCGTATTTAACCAAAAATTTGGTGAAGAAGCACTTTACGAAGATGCTTTGAACGCCATTCTTCCAGCAGCATACGAAGCAGCAGTTGCTGAACTTAGCCTTGATGTTGTTGCTCAACCAAAAATTGACATCCAATCAATGGAAAAAGGTCAAGAATGGACATTGACTGCAGAAGTTGTTACAAAACCAGAAGTAAAACTTGGTGTCTATAAAGACCTTGAAGTTTCAGTTGAAGCTACAAAAGAAGTAACTGATGCTGAAGTTGACGAAAAAGTTGAACGCGAACGCAACAACCTTGCTGAACTTATCATCAAAGAAGATGCTGCAGAACTTGGCGATACAGTTGTTATTGACTTCGTAGGTTCAGTTGACGGTGTTGAATTTGACGGTGGTAAAGGTGATAACTTCTCGCTTGAACTTGGTTCAGGTCAATTCATCCCTGGTTTCGAAGATCAATTAGTAGGTGCTAAAGCTGGTGAAACTGTTGATGTTAACGTAACATTCCCAGAAGACTACCAAGCAGAAGATCTCGCTGGTAAAGACGCTAAATTTGTAACAACTGTTCATGAAGTTAAAGCTAAAGAAGTTCCAGCTCTTGACGACGAATTAGCTAAAGACATCGACGAAGAAGTTGAAACTCTTGACGAATTGAAAGCTAAATACCGTAAAGAGCTTGAAGCAGCTAAAGAAATTGCATACGATGATGCTGTTGAAGGTGCTGCACTTGAATTGGCAGTTGCTAACGCTGAAATCGTTGAATTGCCAGAAGAAATGGTACATGACGAAGTGCACCGTGCTATGAACGAATTCATGGGCAACATGCAACGTCAAGGTATCTCTCCAGAAATGTACTTCCAATTGACTGGTACAACTGAAGAAGACCTTCACAAACAATACGAAGCTGACGCTGACAAACGTGTTAAAACTAACCTTGTTATCGAAGCTATCGCTAAAGCTGAAGGATTTGAAGCTTCTGACGAAGAAATCGAAAAAGAAATCAACGACCTTGCTTCAGAATACAACATGGAAGTTGAACAAGTTCGTAATCTTCTTTCAGCTGACATGCTTAAACACGACATCGCTATGAAGAAAGCTGTTGACGTTGTCACAAGCACTGCTAAAGTAAAATAATTTATCTTAGATAAATAGTTATAAAGTCAGGTAATCAATAGATTACTTGGCTTTTTATGCCCTTTATCAGAAATTCTTATAAATCTTTTGACGAATTGATAAAATTAGCGTAAAATAGAGAATGACGAAAATTAAGACAATAGGGTTTTTGTGGCTATTTGCTCATATCCTAAATAATAAGGAGAACTACCTTGGAATTAGAAGTATTTGCTGGACAAGAAAAAAGCGAACTTTCAATGATTGAAGTTGCCCGTGCGATTTTAGAAGAACGTGGACGTGATCATGAAATGTATTTCAGCGATCTTGTGAATGAGATCCAAAACTACCTTGAAAAATCAGATGCAGAAATTCGTGAAGCATTGCCATATTTTTATTCTGCATTGAACGTTGACGGAAGTTTTATTCCACTTGGGGATAACAAATGGGGGCTCCGTTCATGGTATGCTATTGATGAAATTGACGAAGAAATCATCACTCTTGAAGAAGATGAAAATGGAGCACCAAAACGCAAACCAAAACGTGTTAATGCCTTCATGGATGGTGATGAAGATGCCATTGATTATTCAGATGATGATCCAGAAGATGAAGATTTCACACCTGAATCATCTGATTTAGAATACGATGAAGAAAATCCAGATGACGAAAAATCAGAAGTTGAGTCATACGATTCAGAAATCAACGAAATTATTCCAGATGAAGATTTGGATGAAGAAGTTGACATCAACGAAGAAGACGACGAAGACGATGATTTAGACGAAGAGTAGTCACCAGCATTAGTTTTTTACTAAATTAAAAAAAGTTGTCAATTATCATTTGACAAACGCCACAGGATAGTTTATATTATTATTCGGGCACCTCTTTTTTAGAGGTCGTATGAAAGCTCCCTAACTTTTTAGGGAGCTATTTTTGTTTTCCTAAAAGTAAATGTTTATTTACTTTTTTATCAAATATCTTACGGATGTTTTGATTTGTTGTTATTCTTAATCTTCAAGCACTTATCGTTTGCTATCATTTTATTTAAAAGGAGTTTTATTTAATGACTAAGTATATTTTTGTTACTGGTGGTGTTGTTTCTTCTATCGGTAAGGGAATCGTGGCTGCAAGTCTTGGTCGTCTTTTGAAAAATCGCGGTCTTAAAGTAACTATCCAAAAATTTGACCCTTATATTAACATTGACCCAGGTACAATGAGCCCCTATCAACACGGTGAAGTTTACGTGACAGACGATGGTGCTGAAACTGACCTTGACCTTGGTCACTATGAACGTTTTATTGACATCAACCTTAACAAATATTCTAACGTAACAACTGGTAAAATTTATAGCGAAGTTCTTCGTAAAGAACGTAAAGGTGAATATCTTGGTGCAACTGTCCAAGTTATTCCACACATCACAGACGCTTTGAAAGAAAAAATCAAACGTGCCGCGACAACAACTGATTCTGACGTTATCATCACAGAAGTTGGTGGTACAGTTGGTGATATTGAAAGTCTTCCATTCCTTGAAGCCCTTCGTCAAATGAAAGCAGATGTTGGTGCTGATAATGTTATGTACATCCACACAACGCTTCTTCCATACCTTAAAGCTGCTGGTGAAATGAAAACTAAACCCACACAACATTCTGTTAAAGAATTGCGTGGTCTTGGTATTCAACCTAATATGTTGGTTATCCGTACAGAAAAACCAGCTGGTCAAAACATTAAAAATAAGTTGGCACAATTCTGTGATGTTGCTCCAGAAGCTGTTATTGAGTCACTTGACGTGGATCATATTTATCAAATTCCACTTAACATGCAAGCTCAAAACATGGATCAAATCGTTTGTGACCACTTGAAATTGGATGTGCCAAAAGCGGATATGTCAGAATGGTCTACAATGGTTGATAAGATTATGAATCTTAAAAAATCAACTAAGATTGCTCTTGTTGGTAAATATGTTGAATTGCCAGACGCTTACCTTTCAGTTGTCGAAGCTCTTAAACATTCAGGTTATGTTAATGATGTGGCTGTTGATCTTAAATGGGTTAATGCCAATGATCTTACGGCTGACAATGTTGAAGAAATGCTTGGTGATGCTGATGGTATCATTGTCCCAGGTGGATTTGGTCAACGTGGGACAGAAGGTAAAATTGAAGCAATCCGCTATGCGCGTGAAAAAGACGTGCCAATGCTTGGTATCTGTCTTGGTATGCAATTGACTTGTGTGGAATTCGCTCGTAACGTATTGAACTTGGAAGGTGCAAATTCAGCTGAGCTTGCTCCGGATACTAAATACCCAATTATTGATATTATGCGTGACCAAATTGATATCGAAGATATGGGTGGAACACTTCGCCTTGGGCTTTACCCATGTAAATTAAAACCAGGTTCACGTGCAGCACAAGCTTATAACAATCAAGAAGTTGTTCAACGTCGTCACCGTCACCGTTACGAATTCAATACTAAATTCCGTGACCAATTTGAAGAAGCAGGTTTTGTTTTCTCAGGTGTATCGCCAGATAACCGCTTGATGGAAGTTGTTGAATTGCCAGAGAAAAAATTCTTCGTGGCTGCTCAATATCACCCAGAACTTCAAAGTCGTCCAAACCGTCCAGAAGAGCTTTACACAGCCTTTGTGACAGCAGCGATTGAAAATAGCAAATAATCATTAAAACAGATTAACACTCTTCAAGCTAAAAGCTTGGGAGTGTTTTTTTGATAATACAATTCTAATGAATCTGTACCCCTTTTATTTTTAGGAAAAAATAGTATAATAGTGAGCATGAGAAAAATAAGAATTAGAAAACATCGTGTTTTATTAGGAATTATTGCTCTACTTTTTGTAGTAAGTGTCGGAGCAAGTTTTTATTTTTTCCATGTAGCACAAATTCGTGAAGAAAAATCATTCATTAATAATAATGGTCGTTCAAAAGGCACCCCTATCTACGCCTATGAGCAGAGTTTTGACCAACTGACAAAAGAAACGCTTTGGATGACCAACCAAGGTTTAAAACAAGATGCTTGGTATGTTCCTGCAGAAACAGCAACAAATAAAACGGTTATTGTTGTTCATGGATTTACAAACGATAAGGAAGATATGAAGCCTTATGCATGGATGTTTCATGAGCTAGGCTACAATGTCCTTATGCCCGATAATATGTCGCATGGTGACAGTGAAGGGCAAATCATTGGATATGGCTGGAACGACCGCTTAAACGTCATAAAATGGGCGGAGATGCTAGTTGAACAAAATTCAGACAGCGAAATTACCTTGTTTGGTGTTTCTATGGGAGCAGCAACGGTTATGATGGCTTCTGGTGAGGAAAGTTTGCCTGACCAAGTTGTTAATATTATTGAAGATTGTGGTTATAGTAGTGTCTGGGATGAGTTGAAATATCAAGCTAAAGAAATGTATAATCTCCCAGCTTTCCCAATTCTTTATGAAGTATCTGCCATTTCAAAAATTCGTGCAGGCTTTTCTTACGGTCAAGCAAGTAGTGTGAATCAGTTAAAAAATAACACACGTCCAGTTCTTTTTATCCATGGCAGTGATGATACTTTTGTGCCAACAAGTATGGTTTACAAGAATTATCAAGCCACACAAGGCGAGAAAGAATTGTATATCGTTAAAGGTGCGGGACATGCCAAATCCTTTGAAACTGATCCTCAAGCATACATTGAAAAAATTTCAACTTTCTTGAAAAAATATGAAAAATAGTATTGACAGCAAAAAGATAAGTTGATATAATTTTATATGTTGTTAAGGAACAGCGGAAATGGCGGAATTGGCAGACGCGCAGGACTAAGGATCCTGTGATCGCTTTAGATCGTGAGGGTTCAAGTCCCTCTTTCCGCAGAGTAGACGAGCTAGAGCTTGTCTTTTTTTATTATTTAATAGAAAATAATAGTATGAAATAAGACTTTTATTTTCAGTAAATTTTGTTATTTGTGAGTGTTTTTTCATAGAAAATCAGTCAAATTTCAAGTAACGCTAGCAATCTGATAAGATTTGTGATAAAATGTACGTGTAAAAGGGTTTATCCCAAAAAATAAATAGGAGGCCTATATAATGGCAATCGTTTCAGCGGAAAAATTTGTCAAAGCAGCCCGTGATAACGGATATGCAGTTGGTGGATTTAACACAAACAACCTTGAATGGACTCAAGCAATTTTACGTGCGGCAGAAGCTAAAAAAGCTCCAATTCTTATCCAAACTTCAATGGGTGCTGCAAAATACATGGGTGGTTACAAACTTTGTAAAGCACTCATTGAAAACCTTGTAGAATCAATGGGTATCACTGTACCAGTTGCTATTCACCTTGACCATGGTCATTTTGAAGATGCATTAGAATGTATCGAAGCTGGATACACTTCAGTTATGTTTGACGGTTCACACCTTCCACTTGAAGAAAACCTTGAAAAAGCTAAAGAAGTTGTTGCTAAAGCACATGCTAAAGGTATCTCAGTTGAAGCTGAAGTTGGTACTATCGGTGGTGAAGAAGACGGTATCATCGGTGATGGTGAACTTGCTCCAATCGAAGATGCTAAAGCTATGGTTGCTACAGGAATTGACTTCCTTGCAGCAGGTATCGGTAACATCCACGGTCCATACCCAGCAGATTGGAAAGGTCTTCACCTTGATCACCTTGAAAAATTAACTGCTGCTGTTCCTGGATTCCCAATCGTATTGCACGGTGGTTCAGGTATTCCTGATGAGCAAATTCAAGAAGCTATCAAGCTTGGTGTAGCTAAAGTTAACGTTAACACTGAATGTCAACTTGCATTCGCTAAAGCTACTCGTGAATTTGTTGCTGAATACGAAGCAAACGAAGAAGAATACGATAAGAAAAAACTCTTCGACCCACGTAAATTCTTGAAACCAGGTTTCGAAGCTATTACAGAAGCTGTTGAAGAACGTATCGACGTATTTGGTTCAGCTAACAAAGCTTAATCAAACTTCGTTTAGAAAAAACTTCCCATTTGGGGAGTTTTTTTGTGTTAATCGTTACTATTTAATTGACAAATTTTAGTTGAGTGATATAATGTCTTTGTTAGCCGATTTAGCTCAGTCGGTAGAGCAACGCACTCGTAACGCGTAGGTCGTAGGTTCGATTCCTGCAATCGGCAAATAGTTTTAAATCCTGATAGTTATCAGGATTTTTGTTGTTATCAGAAAACCACTAGCTGTGCTAATGGTTCAGTGTAGCTTTCAGCGTGGCATAAAAAAATCCTCCTAAAATGATATATTAGAAAAGGTTTCCCGACCACAAACTAATATACATAAGGAGGACCCCTGATGAATCAGGATAATAATAGTTTAGCACATACCACATGGAATTGTAAGTATCATATTGTTTTCGCCCCAAAATATCGTCGACAAATTGTATACGGAAAATACAAGGCAAGTATCGGTCAGATTATACGTCAATTATGTGACCGCAAAGGAGTAGAAATTCATGAAGCCGAAGCGTGTAAAGATCATATTCATATGTTAGTGAGTATCCCGCCCAAACTGAGCGTTTCATCCTTTATGGGTTATTTAAAAGGAAAAAGCAGTTTAATGATTTTTGATAGACATGCCAATCTGAAATATAGGTATGGCAATAGAAAATTTTGGTGTCGCGGTTATTATGTGGACACCGTAGGTCGTAATCAGAAGAAAATAGAAAACTATATTCGTCAACAATTACAAGAAGACGTTGTAGCAGATTAGCTAAGTTTATTCGAACCATACGATCCCTTTACAGGAGAAAAAAATCCGAAGAAATAGCTGATACTAATCCGCTAGTCGGATTAGTGAGTAAAAGTGGTGCAAAAGGGAAACCATTCAGTAAGCCTTTAGGCTTTGGCCGGTAAGAGAGGCTTTCAGCCGAAGAGCAAACCACCCGTTCTCACGGGTAGTTTTGATTGATGAAAAACGGGCTCACACTCCATGATATGTTATAATGACTATATTGATAACTTAAAAATATTATACGAAAGTTTAAGAATACAGCATGAAAGAGAAATTAACGATAAGTGATATTGCAGAACTTGCAGGCGTAGCAAAAAGTACTGTATCACGTTATTTAAACGGTGGAAGTGTTAAGAAAGAAACAGCAAATCGTATCCAAACGATTATTTCAAAACATGGTTACGAGCCAAATTTGTTTGCTCGACTAAATGCTAAAAGTAGTAAGATCATTGGTCTTGTGGTACCTGGATTTAATTCAGTAACCACTCCTCGAATTGTTGAAGTGATTGTGGCTTATTTGAAAGAAAATCACTATAATCCCTTAATTTTACACACAGATCATTCTACTGAAGAAGAAATTCGTAGCATTGAAAGACTCAGTAAAATGAACGTTGACGGCATTTTGGTTATTTCTACAGGGATTACCAAGCAGCACCAGAAAGTTGTTGAAAGTATTTCGCAGCCAGTTCTTTTCATTGGTCAAAAATATGAAGGCCTTAAAACGGTTGTTAATGATGATTACAATGCTGGTTATGCCATTGGACAATTAATCGCAAAAAGTGGTGCCAAGTCAGTTCTTGGAGTCTGGGTCGATGAGAATGATAAAGCAGTCGGTAAAGAACGGAAAAATGGTGTTGTTGATGGCCTAGCAGCAAGTGGTGTAACCAATGTTGAATTTGTTTTTTCTAGTTATTACTATGAAGAATCAGTCTATATTCTTGAAAACTTTTTAGAAGAGGATAAATTACCAGATGCGATTATTTGTGCGACAGACCGTATCGCACAAAGTGTTTACAAATTATTCTTGCAATCTAAAAAAGTGATTGGTAAAGATGTGTCAGTTACTGGTTTTGGTGATTATGAAACGAGTGAACTTTTGAATCCACCATTAACAACAGTTAAATTTGATTGGTATAATACGGGAAGGATTAGTGCGGAGACGATTCTGCAGATGATTCATGATAAGCCAGTCAGTCAATTGCAGATTATTCCATTTGAATTGATAAAACGCCAAAGTGTTGTCGAAAAGGACAGTTGATTTGAACTGTTCTTTTTTAATGAAAAAAATGGAACCGTTTTTATTTTTTTGAGCAAAAAGTATTGACAGCGTATTCATATGGTGTTATAATATAGTCGAACATTAACGGAACCGGTTCCAAAACGAAAAAGGAGACATTATGGCAGACTTAAAGAAAATTAGTCAGGATATTGAAAAATACGTTGGCGGTAGGGAAAATATTTCAGGTGTTGCTCACTGTGCGACTCGTTTGAGAATCGTTTTAAAAGATAACAGTTTAGCTGATCTTAAAAAACTTGAAAATGTCGACTTAGTTAAAGGAGCATTTGTCGCTGGAGATCAAATTCAGTTGATTTTTGGACCTGGATTAGTTAATGACGTGTATGAGGTTTTTTCAAAATATGTCGGTATAGCAGATATGACACTTAATGAGCTTAAACAAGAAAGTGCCAAAAAAGCAAATCCTATTCAAGCAGTTATTAAATCTCTATCTGATGTATTTGTTGCGATTATTCCAGCAATCCTTGCAGCAGCACTTTTGATGGGTATTACAGGTGTTCTTAGTAATTACCCCATTGTTAAGGAAAATGAAACTTTATACGCTATCAACAGACTAGCAAGTCTTGCATCTACAGGAATCTTTGCTATTTTACCAATGGTAGTTTGTTATTCAGCAGTTAAACGCTACGGCGGTAACCCGGTTCTTGGTATGGTTGTTGGGGCTATCATGCTTGATTCTTCACTTGCAAATGCCTATTCAGCTGCATCTGGAACTGTTCATGTTGAAGTGATTCATTTATTTGGTTTACCAATTGAAATGGTCGGCTTCCAAGGCGGTATTTTAGTTGCTTTGATGATTGGTTTTGTTGTTGCAAAACTCGATATTTACTTCAATAAAGTAGTACCAAACTCTGTTAAGCTTTTGCTTGCGCCTTTGTTTACTGTATTTCTTTCAACTTTGCTTTTGTTTACAGTTGTAGGACCAGTAGGTCGTATTCTTTCACATGGTTTGACAAGTGGATTGGTTTGGTCTGCTGAAAATCTAGGATTTGTTGGTTATGCTTTATTTGCCGGTGTTCAACAATTATTGGTTATTACAGGGCTTCACCATATTATTGGTGCAGCAGAAGCACAATTGCTTGCTGATACAAAACATAACTTCATCAACCCATTGATGTCAGTTGCTTTGATTGGACAATCTGGTGCAGTTATTGGTTATTTGATTACTCACTGGAAAGATACTAAAGCTCGTGAACTTTGTTTGCCAAGTTTTGCTTCAACATTGTTTGGTATTAGTGAACCAGCTATTTTCGGTGTTAACCTTCGCTATCGTTACCCACTAGTTGCAGGATGTATTGGTGGTGCAGTTGCAGGTGCATATGTTTACTTTGCAAAATTAACCGCACTCGGTTTTGGTACAACAGTAGTACCAGGTATTGCTATTTGTGACCCTGCTCACAATGGTTATTTAAATTATATTATTGCCCATTTAATTGGCTTTGGAGTTGGGCTAGCTGCTACAATTATCTTAAAACCATTCTTCAAAGAAGAAAACTAAAAAAATAAAATCAAAGCCTCCTTACATTGTTTAGGGAGGCTATATTATTGGAGGAAACATGTACACGAAAGAAGAATATGCCAAAGACTGTCAAATCCATAATGACATGCGGCGACTTGTTGATTCGGACGTTAATCGTTTAAACTATCATTTGATGGCACCGGCTGGATGGCTTAATGACCCAAATGGTCTAGTTGAAAAAAATGGCATTAACCATGTTTATTTTCAATATACTCCTTTTGATGCTGGTTGGGGAATAAAATCTTGGGGACATTATACCACAAAAGATTGGCTTACTTACAAAGAAGAAGAACCTTTTGTTTTTGCGGATAATAGACTTGATCGCGACGGTGCTTACAGCGGTTCAGCGATTGTCAAAGATGGAATTATTCATTATTTTTACACTGGAAATGTCAAATTGTTAGATGGTGATTATGATTACATCTTGACTGGACGTGAGCAGAATACTATTCATTTGACGAGCAGTGACGGTTTTCATTTTTCTGGTAAAGAACTTGTGTTAGCAAATAGTGATTATCCAGATGACATGACAACACACGTCAGAGATCCTAAAATTTTAAAAGACGGTGAGAAATATATCATGGTTTTAGGGGCGAGAAGTATTGAAGATAAGGGCTGCGCTCTAGTTTATCATTCAACTGATTTGTCACACTGGCACTATGTGACACGCATACAGACAAGTGAAAAATTTGGCTTTATGTGGGAATGCCCAGATTTATTTAAACTGGGTAACCAACTCATTCTCTCAGTTTCACCTCAAGGACTTGAAAAAGAAGAAGCTAGGTACCAAAATGTTTTTCAGAGTGGCTATTTTTTGGTAGATGAGAATCACGGCGATTACACTGTAAGAAAATTTGAAGAGTTTGATTATGGATTTGATTTTTATGCAGTGCAGACATTTGAAGATGAAAGTGGTCGACGAATTTTGATGGCTTGGATGGGCTTGCCAATGGAGTCAGAATATCAAGAAGATCCCACAGTAAAATATAACTGGCGACATGCTTTGACAATGCCAAGAGAACTAGTTTTTCAAAATGGTGCTGTTTATCAAAGACCTTTGAAGGAGTTTGAAAAGCTAAGAAAGAACGAGTTTCAAAGTCAAATATCTGAATTTACGCAGTGGCAAACAGAAAATTGCTGTTTTGAAATAAATGTCACATTTAGCAATCCAGCAGAAAGTTTTTCTCTTCGTTTAAGAGATGACGTTATTTTGACATTTGATGGTTCACTATTGTCGCTAAAAATGGGAGAATCAGGCTTTGGACGTACACAGCGAAATATTGCCTTAGATAAGGTTAGCCGATTGCAGTTTTTTTCTGATACGTCATCGCTAGAAATTTTCATAAATGGTGGTCGTTATACAATGACATCTAGAGTATTTAGCGATACATTGAAACAAATAATTACGTTTGATTCAAAATCAGATGGTCAGTTGACTATTTATGATTTGAAAAAGTTTAATATCGAATAAAGAGAAGTCCAGCAGAATCTTCTGCTGGATTTTTTTTACAAAATCTTTTAGAGTTTTTAGTAGAAATCAGTTTGAGGTTAGAAAATCATACGTGCTTTCATAGCCAAATTTCAAGTTCAAATTAGCCAGTCTGTAAAAACTCTTTAGGAGATTTATAATTGAATAGTTTCTTTGGATAGTTGTTAATCCAGTTTTCAATAAATGCGACTTGTTGTTGAGTCGCATTTTTGCTTCCCTTAGGCAACCAACGCCGGATGAGTCTATTATGATTCTCATTAGTACCACGCTCCCAAGAAGAATACGGGTGGGCATAGTAGATATGAGTAGGGTCAAAAACTTCTGCTAAACGACTGAACTCAGCCCCGTTATCAGCTGTGATAGAGTTCATTTGATAATCCTTGAGGATTGCTTTCAGAGCTTGATTGACTGAAAACGCGGACTTATCGGGAATGAGTCGAATGATTTGATAACGACTCTTTCTATCGGTTAGAGTCAACAGACACTCGTTTTTTGCCCGTGTTTGAATAACTGTATCAATTTCAAAATCACCGATATTCTCACGCTTATTAATGCTTTCTGGTCGTTCCTCAATAGACTTTCCAGCTGGCTTAAAATTGGGACTAGCATGCTTTTTCTTAGCTTTCTCTTGTCGAGGATAAAGCATATCAGCCTTGGTCAATCCTAAGTGTCCATGATGAATCCAGTAGTAAATGGTAGAGATGGGAACAGGTATCCCTTTTGACTTTATCATCATCTCGGGAGAGTATTTCTGTTCGATGTAGTGAGTTATCTTTTCTTTGAGTCCCTTGGTTAGGGAGACTTGTTTAACAGAACGTTTGCGATTGTTTTGATAGGCTTTTTGAGCAAAATCAGCTGAGTAGATCACTTCAAATTTTCCTTTACGCACTTGTTGTCTAACCTGACCACGTTTGACTTCGTTGTGAATGGTTTGAGGAGCTTTAGCTAATCTCCTAGCGATTTCACGGTTTGAGAGCCCTTCTTGAAGCCAACGTTCAATCATTCTACGTTCAGTTAGTGTTAAATGTTTACTTTTTGGTGTATAATAGTTTTGCATCTCAGAGTCTTTCTAATTGTTGTTGTGGTGATTACAATTATATCTCTCTGAGATGTTTTTTGATACCCTTAGGTGGCTAACTTCATTTTAGAACTTTCCTACGTGCTTTCATAATTATTTTTTGCTGATTATTTGCTAAAAAGCTTGCGAAAACATGCTGAATATGATATTATTTTATGGTATGTGGTGTAAAGCACCTAGAATCTAAGTAGGAGGACGCAGATAAATATGGCTAAGGTTTGTTATTTCACAGATCGTAAGACTGTATCAGGAAACAACCGTTCACACGCAATGAACAAAACAAAACGTGCAGTTAAACCAAATCTTCAAAAAGTTACTATTCTTGTTAATGGAAAACCTAAAAAAGTTTGGGCATCAGCTCGTGCGCTTAAATCTGGTAAAGTAGAACGCGTATAAAATGAAAAGCCGAAAGGCTTTTTTCTTTGTTTTGTAGCCGGTAATCTTTTATTATTTTTTATTTGTAGCCGGTAATCTTTTATTATTTTTTACAAGACGGCTAATATATGGTAAAATAAACTGATAAAAACTTTTGAGGTAGTAAATATGACTGTGAAAATTAATACAAAAGATGGCCAAATTGAGTTATCTGACGACGTTATTGCAACTGTTGTTGGAGGTTCCGCAACAGAAATTTTTGGTGTTGTTGGTATGGCAAGTAAAAGTGCTCTTAAGGATAATTTTCAAGCGCTTCTGCGTAAAGAAAACTACGCAAAAGGTGTTGTTGTCAAATCAACAGAAAGTGGTATTTCAGTCGATGTTTACACTGTAATGTCGTATGGTGTAAAGATTTCTGAGGTGTCAAAAAACATTCAGGAACGTGTCAAGTTCAACCTTGAAAACCAACTTGGCCTTTCAGCAGATATGGTGAATGTTTACGTACAAAATATTAAAGTTGTAGGAGAAGATTAGTGTCAAATATTACAACCAGTTTATTCCAAGAAATGGTTCAAGCTGCTAGCACACGTCTTGGAAATCAAGCAGAATATGTAAACTCCCTTAATGTTTTCCCTGTCCCAGACGGTGATACAGGAACAAATATGGGAATGACAATTGAAAATGGTGCCAAAGAAGTTGCAGATAAGCCTGCAAGTACTGTTGGAGAAGTTGGACAAATTCTATCAAAAGGTCTTTTGATGGGAGCACGTGGTAATTCAGGTGTTATCACATCTCAATTATTCCGTGGTTTCGGTCAAGCAATCAAAGATAAAGAAGAGTTAACTGGTCAAGATTTAGCTCATGCTTTCCAATCAGGTGTAGAGGTAGCTTATAAAGCTGTTATGAAACCTGTTGAAGGTACTATTTTAACTGTTTCTCGTGGAGCAGCAACTGCCGCTCTTAAGAAAGCAGAAGAAACTGACGATGCTGTTGAAGTAATGCGTGCTGCACTTGATGGTGCTAAACGTGCTTTGGCTAAAACACCAGAAATGCTTCCTGTTTTGAAAGAAGTTGGTGTTGTCGACTCAGGTGGCCAAGGTTTAGTCTTTATTTATGAAGGATTTTTAGCTGCTTTGACTGGTGAGTACATCGCTTCTGAAGATTTCAAAGCAACTCCAGCGGTAATGACTGAAATGATTAACGCTGAACACCACAAATCAGTAGCTGAACACGTTGCAACTGAAGACATTAAATACGGTTATTGTACTGAAATCATGGTTGCACTTAAACAAGGTCCTACTTATGTTAAAGAATTTAACTATGAAGAGTTCCAAGGTTATTTGAGTGGTTTAGGTGACTCACTTATCCTTGTTAACGACGATGAAATTGCTAAAGTTCACGTCCATACTGAAGATCCAGGTCTTGTTCTTCAAGAAGGGCTTAAATATGGTGCGCTTAAAAAAGTTAAAGTTGATAACATGCGTAACCAACACGACGCTGTTCTTGAAAAAGACCAAGCAGTAGCTATTAGCCAAGAAGAAAAAGACTTTGCTATTGTTGCAGTATGTGCTGGTGACGGTTTAGCTGATATCTTCAAATCACAAGGCGTTGACTACGTTATTTCTGGCGGTCAAACAATGAACCCGTCTACAGAAGATATTGTTAAAGCGATTGATGCTGTTAATGCTAAAAATGTTATTATCTTGCCAAATAATAAAAATATTTTCATGGCTGCACAATCAGCAGCAGAAGTATCTGAAGTGCCAGCGGCAGTTGTTGAAACACGCACTGTACCTCAAGGGTTTGCAAGCTTGTTAGCTTTTAACCCAGCACAATCATTGGAAGAGAACGTTGAAGCAATGACAGCCAGCCTTTCTGATGTTGTTAGCGGTAGTGTGACACTTGCTGTTCGCGATACTTCTATCGATGGTCTTGAAATCCACAAAGATGACAACCTTGGTATGGTTGATGGTAAAATCGTGGTTTCAAATCCAGATATGACAACTACATTGAAAGAAATATTTGCTAAAATGATTGACGAAGATAGTGAAATCATCACTATCTATGTTGGTGAAGAAGGAAATAAAGAATTAGCAGAAGAAATTTCTGAATATCTTGAATCAACTTACGAAGATGTTGAAGTTGAAATTCATGATGGTAAACAACCAGTTTATCCATACTTGATGAGTGTTGAATAAAAACATAATAAAGAGAGTCTGAACAATTCAGGCTCTTTTTTTCTGCCCTCAAAGAGCAATACCTATGTAAGAAATGTGTTGTTTTTATAGGAAAATGATTTTATATATAATAGAATCAATTTATCCTATTATATAATAGAAAGCGGTGCTTATATTTTGAAAAGAGAAAAAATTTTAAACTAACAAAATTTTCTGAAAATTATCTTGACTTTATTTTATAAAGTGTTAACATGGAGTGTAAGATTTAATTGATAGGAGAAAACAGATGAGAAGTGACATGATTAAGGTAGGTGTGGATAAAGCACCAGCCCGTGGTCTTCTTTATGCAACCGGGCAAGTAAAATCTGCTAAAGACATGCAAAAACCATTTATCGCAATTTGTAATTCTTACATTGATATTGTTCCTGGACATGTTCATTTGCGTGAGTTGGCAGATGTCGCGAAGGAAGCTATCCGTGAAATGGGTGGTATCCCTTTTGAATTCAATACCATTGGGGTAGACGACGGAATTGCTATGGGGCATATTGGGATGCGTTATAGCCTTCCATCTCGTGAAATCATTGCGGATGCTGCTGAAACAGTCATTAATGCGCACTGGTTTGACGGTGTTTTCTATATTCCTAACTGTGACAAAATTACACCAGGTATGATTTTAGCTGCGCTTCGTACCAATGTTCCTGCAGTCTTTTGTTCAGGTGGTCCGATGAAGGGCGGTATTGATATGACAGGTCACCAAGCGACTTTGTCAAGTCTTTTTGAAGCGGTCGGAACATATCAAGCTGGCGATATGTCAAAAACAGAATTAGATTATCTAGAACAAAATGCTTGCCCAACTTGTGGTTCTTGTGCGGGAATGTTCACAGCTAATTCGATGAACTCTCTTATGGAAGTGCTTGGTCTTGCTCTTCCTGGAAACGGTACGGTTCTTGCTGTTTCTGACAAACGTCGTGAATTGGTACGCCAAGCAGCAAAATATTTGATGGACAATGTCAAAAATAATTTGCGTCCACGTGATATTATCACAAAAGAAGCTATTGATGATGCTTTTGCCCTTGATATGGCTATGGGTGGTTCAACCAATACGGTTCTTCATACCCTTGCGATTGCGCGTGAAGCAGGTATTGAGTACAATCTAAAAGATATTAATGAAATTGCTAAGAAAACGCCATACCTGTCTAAAATTGCACCATCAAGCGTTTATACCATGCATGATGTTCAAGAAGCTGGCGGTATTTCAGCGATTATCAATCAATTGATTAAAAAAGGAACGATTAAGGGTGATCGCATTACAGTTACAGGTAAAACATTGAAGGAAAATGTAGCTGGCGCAGAAATCAAAAATGAGGAAATCATTCACCCACTTGAAAGTCCAATTTCACCAGTAGGTGGTTTGTCAATTCTTTATGGAAACATTGCCCAAGATGGCGCTGTTATCAAGGTCGGTGGGGTTGATTCATCTGTTAAAACCTTCCGTGGTAAGGCTATCTGTTGTGATTCACAGGATGAAGCCCTTGAATTAATTGATAATGGAACGGTTAAAAAGGGTCACGTTGTCGTTATTCGTTACGAAGGACCTCAAGGTGGTCCAGGTATGCCAGAAATGCTCGCGCCAACCTCTAAAATCGTCGGACGTGGACTTGGTAAAGATGTAGCATTGATTACAGACGGTCGTTTCTCTGGGGCAACACGTGGTATTGCGATTGGTCACGTTTCACCAGAAGCGGCAGAAGGTGGTAATATCGCCCTTATCGAAGACGGTGATGAAATCTATATTGATTTGACTAATCGTACAATTGACTTGATTGTTGATGATGCAACACTAGCAGAACGTCGTAAACACTTAAAACCATTCAAATCAAAAATTTCAAGCGGTTGGTTACGTCGTTACACGGCTTTCGCCTCATCTGCGAATTTTGGCGGTTCAATGATGACCCAAGAAGAATTTGAAGAACGTAAAGCTGAACGTGAAAGTCAGGATAAAGAATAAAGTTAAAAATAATTTGTGAAAGTGGACAAATTATTTTTAACTTTCACTTGCTTTATTTTTTTTAAATGTTATTATAGTAACAAGATGTTGGAATTTTTAGATAATTCGGAATTTACATGCAAAGGAGGACTTTGTGAAACAGATTAGATTAAAAGAATCCAAAAACGGATCAGAATTGCTATTGGAAACCTTAGCTAGTCTGGGAATAGATACAATTTTTGGCTATCCTGGTGGAGCTGTTTTACCGCTTTATGACGCTATATATAATTTTGATGGTATTCGCCATATTTTGGCACGTCATGAGCAAGGAGCCCTCCACGAAGCAGAAGGATATGCTAAATCAACAGGAAAACTTGGGGTTGCCATTGTGACCAGTGGTCCAGGTGCAACTAACGCCATTACTGGTATTGCTGACGGGATGAGTGACAGTGTTCCAATGCTTGTCTTTACTGGACAAGTTGGAATGTCAGGTATTGGGAAAGATGCTTTTCAGGAAGCTGATATTATCGGTATCACAATGCCAATTACAAAATACAACTATCAAATTCGTGATGTTGCTGATGTGCCTCGTATTATAACAGAAGCCGTTCATATCGCAACAACAGGGCGTACAGGTCCAGTTGTTATTGATTTGCCAAAAGATGTTTCAGAGACGAAAACAAGCTTTTATCATGACCCAACAGTTAATCTTCCTAGCTATCAGCCGACGGTTGAACCCAATGCACTTCAAGTGAAGAAAATTTTAACTCAATTGAAAAAGGCTAAAAGACCATTGATTATTGCTGGTGGCGGCGTTAACTATGCAGGGGCTTCGCAAGAATTAATTGCCTTTGCCGAACGTTACAATATTCCAGTTGTCTCTACGTTATTAAGTTTGGGAGCTATACCAATTGATCATCCCTTATCTTTGGGTATGGGAGGAATGCATGGTTCATACGCGTCTAATATGGCGTTAACGCAGTGTGATTTTATGATTAACTTTGGTTGCCGTTTTGCGGACCGCTTAACAGGAAATCCAAAGACATTTGCGAAAAAAGCAGTTGTAGCTCACGTTGATATTGACCCTGCAGAAATTGGGAAAGTTGTAAAAACACAGATTCCTATCGTAGGTGATGCCAAACGTGCTTTGGAAATTCTCCTTGAAGCAGATGGAGTTAAGACACGTCACGATGATTGGACAGAATCAGTTCTTGCTAATAAAGCAAAAGCACCATTTAGCTATGATTTCGATGAAACGATTATCAAACCACAGCATGCTATTGCAGCAATTGGTAAGATAACAAATGGGGATGCTATCGTTGTTACCGACGTTGGTCAACATCAAATGTGGGCAGCACAATTCTACCCATATAAAAATGCACGTCAACTCATTACATCTGGTGGACTAGGAACAATGGGATTTGGAATTCCTGCTGCTATTGGTGCTAAACTAGCTAATCCTGATAAAGAAGTTATCGTCTTTGTTGGTGATGGTGGTTTCCAAATGACTAACCAAGAGTTGGCATTGCTAAATGGTTATGGTGTTCCAATTAAGGTAGTCTTGATTAACAATCATTCACTTGGTATGGTTCGTCAGTGGCAAGAATCATTCTATGATGAACACCGTAGCGAATCAACATTTGATGATGAACCAAATTTCCAATTAATGGCAGAAGCTTACGGCATTGCTCATTATAAGTTTACAGATCCTAACACTTTGGAAGAAGATTTGAAAGTTATTACTGAGAATAAGCCAATGTTAGTTGAGGTTGCGATTTCTAATCGTGAACACGTTTATCCGATGGTTCCAACTGGTAAATCAAATAGTGAGATGTTGGGGGTGAAGTTTAATGCGTAGAATGTTGACAGCTAAGCTTCAAAATTCAACAGGTGTTCTTAACCGTTTTACAGGTGTTCTTTCGCGACGTCAGGTTAATATTGAGTCTATTTCAGTCGGGCATACTATGGAACCAAATATTTCCCGAATTACAATTATCATTGATGTTGAGAATTTGGAAGAAGTTGAACAGATTATTAAACAGTTAAATCGTTTGATTGATGTTTTACGTGTCCGTGATATTACGGATATTCCTCACTTAGAGCGTGAAGTCATTTTGGTTAAGTTAACGGCACCAACAAGCAAACGTGCTGAAATTCTGGCTGTTGTTCAGCCATTTCGTGCTAGTGTTGTTGATGTTGCTCCAAAATCTATTACGATTCAGGTGACAGGTGATGCAGATAAAATTGAAGCGCTTCTTCGTGTAGTAAAACCGTATGGTATTCAAAATCTTGCTCGTACAGGTGCGACAGGATTTTCAAGAGATTTTTCTTGATAAACATTAATCTAGTTAACTCTGATGCCTTGGGCATTTAAAATAAAAAATAGAAAAGAGATATTTATTATGGCAGTAACAATGGAATACGAAAAAGATGTAAAAGTAGCAGCTCTTGATGGTAAAAAAATTGCTATTATTGGTTATGGCTCACAAGGTCATGCCCATGCACAAAACTTACGTGATTCAGGTCATGATGTTATCATTGGTGTTCGCCATGGTAAATCATTTGATAAAGCAAAAGAAGATGGCTTTGATACTTATGAAGTAGCAGAAGCAACTAAACTTGCAGATGTTATCATGATTTTGGCACCAGATGAAATTCAAGCAGACCTTTATGCCAAAGAAATTGCTCCTAACCTTGAAGCTGGTAATGCTCTTGGATTTGCCCATGGTTTCAATATCCGCTTTGAATACATTAAAGCTCCAGAAACTGTAGATGTCTTTATGTGTGCTCCTAAAGGACCTGGTCACCTTGTACGCCGTACTTACACTGAAGGATTTGGTGTGCCAGCACTTTACGCTGTTTACCAAGATGCTACTGGTAATGCCAAAGATATTGCTATGGACTGGGCTAAAGGTGTTGGTGCTGCGCGTGTTGGACTTCTTGAAACAACATTTAAAGAAGAAACTGAAGAAGATCTTTTCGGTGAACAAGCAGTTCTTTGTGGTGGTTTAACTGCCCTTATCGAAGCTGGTTTTGAAGTTCTTACAGAAGCTGGTTATGCTCCTGAATTGGCATACTTTGAAGTTCTTCATGAAATGAAACTTATCGTTGACCTTATTTATGAAGGTGGCTTTAAGAAAATGCGTCAATCAATTTCGAATACAGCTGAATTTGGTGACTATGTATCAGGACCACGTGTTATCACTAAAGACGTTAAAGAAAACATGAAAGCTGTTCTTGCAGATATCCAATCTGGTCAATTTGCAGAAGACTTTGTTAATGACTATAAATCAGGTCGTCCAAAACTTGAAGCTTACCGTAAAGAAGCTGCAGACCTTGAAATCGAAAAAGTAGGTAGTGAACTTCGTAAGGCAATGCCATTTGTTGGACAAAATGATGACGATGCATTCAAAATTTATAATTAATTTTTGAAGAGACTTACTGATAAAATACCGATGTTTGTCATCGGTTTTTTATCTATTAGTTGACTAAATGGTTTTAAGTTTTCTATGTGTGCATAGAAAAATCGAAATTTTTGAATATAAGAAGGTTGGTTTATGATTTTAGCTAAGGATGTTGTCAATGCCTATGACGTTTTAAAGGGTGTTGTTGAGCGTACACCGCTTGATTTTGACCGCTATTTGTCAGAAAAATATGGTGCAACAGTTTATTTAAAACGTGAAAATATGCAAAAAGTGCGTTCGTTTAAAATTCGTGGGGCATATTATGCTATCCATGAGTTGTCTGATGAGGAGAAAAAACGTGGTGTGGTTTGTGCTTCTGCTGGAAACCATGCACAAGGTGTTGCTTTTACTTGTCACGAGATGAAAATTCCTGCAACAATTTTTATGCCTGTTACGACGCCGCAACAGAAAATTGGACAAGTTAAATTTTTTGGTGGACCTTACGTCACTATTAAGCTTGTTGGTGATACTTTTGATGCTTCCGCACAAGCTGCACAAGAATTCACTAAGTCGGAAGGGATGACCTTTATTGATCCGTTTGATGACGAAGCTGTTCAAGCTGGTCAAGGAACGGTCGCTTATGAAATCTATGAGCAAGCCCAAGAAGAGGGTGTTGTCTTTGATCAAATTTATGTTCCAGTTGGTGGAGGAGGTTTGATTTCAGGAGTAGCCACTTACATTAAAGATGTGGCACCTGAAATTGAGGTCGTTGGTGTGGAAGCTTCAGGTGCTCGTAGTATGCGTGCTGCCTTTGATAAAGGGCATCCTGTCAAATTAGAAGAAATCGATAAATTTGCAGACGGTATTGCCGTGCAAAAAGTCGGAGATAAAACATTTGAAACAGCTCGCAAGTATGTTGATAAATTGGTCGGTGTGGACGAAGGTTTGATTTCTGAAACATTGATTGATATGTACTCTAAACAAGGGATTATCGCAGAACCTGCTGGAGCAGCGTCAATTGCAGCACTTGAAGTGATGAAAGATGACATCAAAGGAAAAACAATTGTTTGCATCATTTCTGGAGGGAACAATGACATTAATCGTATGCAAGAAATGGAAGAACGTGCACTTATTTATGACGGTGTCAAACACTACTTTGTAGTCAATTTCCCACAACGTCCAGGTGCGTTACGTGAATTTGTAAATAATATTCTTGGACCAAATGATGATATTACGCGTTTTGAGTACATTAAACGCGCCAATAAAGGAAGAGGACCAGTTCTGATTGGTATTACTTTAGGTGATAAAAATGATTACAATGATTTAATTAATCGTTTGTCAGCATTTGACTCATCCTACATCAATTTACATGGGAATGAAAGTCTCTATAATTTACTTGTTTGATAACAATGCAACCTAGTTGTGGTTTACATCCTGACTAGGTTTTTTTATGTCTTTTTGCTTGACTTTTTAGAGAAATACAATATAATTGTATTAATTGATGGGTACAAGAGGGGATTTTATGAATACTGTGTGGTTTATTATTTTTTGTTCTCTTATTACTATCGGATGTGCGATTTCTAATAGTAAAAAGAAATAGTTTTAAAGGAGATTTATCATGATTTTAATTGTTTTAGTTATTTTTCTTATGGTTCTTTTGAGTGTTGTTGCTAGCACACTTTATGTGGTACGTCAACAAACCGTTGTTATTATCGAACGTTTTGGGAAATACCAAACGACATCTGGTAGTGGTATACATGTGCGTCTGCCGTTTGGAATTGATAAAATTGCTGCGCGTATTCAGTTGCGCCTTTTGCAATCTGAAATCGTTGTGGAAACGAAAACTAAGGATAATGTTTTTGTGACTTTGAATGTTGCTACGCAGTACCGTGTTAATGAACAGAATGTTACCGACGCTTATTACAAACTCATGCGCCCAGAAGCTCAAATTAAGTCATACATTGAGGATGCTCTACGTTCATCAGTACCAAAATTGACTTTGGATGAATTATTTGAGAAAAAAGATGAAATTGCACTTGAAGTGCAACATCAAGTGGCTGAAGAAATGTCAACTTATGGTTACGTTATTGTTAAAACATTAATTACTAAAGTTGAACCAGATGCTGAAGTTAAACAATCAATGAATGAAATCAATGCGGCACAGCGTAAACGTGTGGCAGCTCAAGAATTGGCTAATGCTGATAAGATTAAAATCGTCACAGCTGCCGAAGCTGAAGCAGAAAAAGATCGTTTGCATGGTGTTGGTATTGCGCAACAACGTAAAGCTATCGTGGATGGTCTTGCTGAATCAATCCAAGAATTGAAAAATGCTAATGTTGGAATGACAGAAGAACAAATCATGTCTATCCTTTTGACTAACCAATACCTTGATACGCTAAATACCTTTGCAGCTAAGGGGAATCAAACACTTTTCTTGCCAAATCACCCAGAGGGAATCGAAGACATTCGTACCCAAATTTTGTCATCATTAAAGGCAAAATAATAACCAAAAAAAGACCTATTGCAGGCGGAAGGAAGCCTTGCAATAGGTCTTTTAATCTGGCAATATTAGGGATTAATAATGTAAGGAATTAATTTGCTTTTTTGAAGCGTTTATAATCATGAATGATTTTCAACGCACGTTTCCGTGTTTTTATATTGGGACTTTTTAATCTACGATAAGCAGATGCTAAATCGACTTTTTCAGCCATATCAACCTCCTTGTGATAGATTTATTAACGTTAACAAAAAATAGTATAACACAAATTACTTAACCAGTAAAGCATTTTGTGTTATACTAAATTTTTTAAGAGAATTTGATTATTTTTTGTGTGATATGTTGACTTAACCATTTTCTTAAAGCAGTTTGATGTAGCAGAGTGCCAATACTAATGCTCAAGAGGTTAAGGGTGACATCTCCTAAATCAAAAATACCAAGGTGGAAAACGTATTGGGCTGTTTCAATCGTCAGTAAACCAAAGAAAGCTAGGATAAAATTTTCTTTGGAAGGTCGGAAAAGAAAGCCCAAAGGTATAAACATAACAAGGTTCATAATAGGAACAAAGCGGCTACCACTTGTAAAGTCAGAAATAAACGATAATGGATTAAAAGAATAGCCTTGGATACCGATATTTTTCAGCAAAATCACGTAAATCAAAATCATAAAATAAATGAAGTAAGAGACAGCGACTGTCAAACTTGTAATCTTCTTAGTATAAACTAAGTGTATTAGAATGAACGTGAAATAAGTTAAAATCAGTGTAATAATAGTATTTAAGGCAAGGGTAAATGAGACACCATAAGAGGAAATGTAATGGGTATAAGTCATCAGATAGTATTCATAAAACCAACTTGAAAAAGCAAAAGATACAAGAGTTAATGCGATATTGATGATACTTCTTTTTAAAGTTGCCATTTTGATTTCCTCCTTCTAGTGATTAATAGTCGGGGTAATTTTTACTATCGTTAGTATAAGCTAGGAAACTTATAATTATATTAAAAAGATTTTTTGAAAAATGTTAGCAATTTTATGCTATTTAGAAACTAAAAAAAGCTGGGATGTTGTTGTCTCCAGCTTTGTATTTAAACTTTATTTTAAGAAACGTTGTAAGAAAACTTTTGTACGTTCTTGTTGTGGATGTTCAAAGATTTGTTCAGGTGTTCCCTCTTCGGCGATAACGCCTTTATCCATGAAAATCACACGGTCAGAAACTTCTTTGGCGAATTCCATTTCGTGAGTAACGATAATCATTGTTAAACCAGATTTGGCAAGGTCTTGCATTGTTTTTAAAACTTCTCCGACCATTTCTGGGTCAAGGGCTGAAGTTGGTTCGTCAAAGAGCATTGCTTCAGGGTTGACAGAGAGGGCGCGTGCGATAGCCACACGTTGTTTTTGACCGCCAGAGAGTTGTTTTGGTTTTGCTTTCCAGTATTGCTCTGTCATACCGACTTTTGTAAGATTTTCTTTAGCGATTTTTTCAGCTTCGTCACGTGAACGTTTGAGAACAGTTGTTTGGGCAACGATGGCATTTTCTAAAACGTTAAGATTTTCAAAAAGGTTAAATGATTGGAAAACCATGCCCAATTTTTCACGATATTCTGTCAAATTATAATCTTTTTTAAGAACATTTTGCCCGTGAAAGAGGATTTCACCAGCTGTTGGTTCTTCTAAAAGGTTGATAGAACGAAGAAATGTCGATTTTCCTGAACCTGATGAACCGATAATCGAAATAACTTCACCTTTAGTTACTGAAAGTGAAATATCTTTGAGGACTTCATTTTGTCCGTAAGATTTTTTTAAATGTTTAATATCAATGATAGCTTGTGTCATTATTTCACCTCTTTCGTTTGGTTTTGGTTAGCACCAGTTGTGTAGGTGTCCGCATCGAAACGACGTTCAATAAATCGTAGGATACGTGTCACAGTAAAGGTGAGGATAAAGTAAATAATCGCGATAATAGTAAATGTTTGGAAATATTGATAAGTTTGTGTCGCAACGGTGTTACCTGAGAAGTAAAGTTCGACAACGGAAATAACGTTCAATACAGAAGTATCTTTGATATTGATGACAAATTCGTTACCTGTTGCTGGCAAAATATTGCGGACAACTTGTGGAAGAACGATTTTGCGCATGGTTTGTCCGTGGGTAAATCCGAGTGCTGTTGCGGCTTCGAATTGACCTTTATCAACGGCGAAGATACCACCGCGGACGATTTCGCTCATGTAAGCACCAGTATTGATTGAAACGATAAGGACAGCGGCTAAGGTACGGTCAATTGAGATTCCAAAAGCTTGAGCAGTACCATAGTAAATAACCATCGCTTGTACAATCATTGGCGTACCACGAAAGACTTCAATATAGACATTGAGTACCCAACCGAAAGCTTTTTGAAGTCCAGCTAATACTTTATTGGCAGCTTTTGGAGCGGTACGATAAACACCGATGAGAAGTCCGATAAAGAGACCGACAACTGTACCAATAATTGAGATGAAGAGTGTCACTCCAGCACCACGTAAGAATTGATTCCAGTTATTTTTGAAAATTGTCCACATGTCAGTGAAGAAGTTGCTGTTTTCATCTTCTTCAGAATTATCAGATGGTTGTTCTTCAATCATTTTATCCATGAGTTCCAAACGTTCATCTTCTGAAATACCAGCTAAAACAGCGTTGACTTTAGCGAGCATTTCTGTGTCGTCTTTGCGAAGACCAACGGCAATAGCTGTATCAGATTCTGATGTTGAAAAACCTTGACCTTCTTCAAATGAAATCATCTTGAAGTCGCTATTAGCGTTTTCGGCTGAGATGGCATCTGGACGTTCAGAAACATAACCGTCAATGATACCAGATTCAAGAGCTTGACGCATTTGGTTGAAGTCACCCATGGCAGTTTCTTTAGTTGCACCGCTAATTTGGTCAATGAGGTTATAAAGGTAAACACCTTGTTGAGATGTTAATTTTGCACCTGAAAAGTCAGCTAGAGATGTTGCATTGGCATAATCGCCTTTTTTAGAAACAACGATTACGGGATAACTTGTGTAGTAACTATCTGAAAAGGCAATTTCTTTTTTGCGTTCATCAGTTGGGCTCATTCCGGCAGCAATCATATCGATTTTCCCAGAAGTAAGTGCAGGAATTAATCCTGTCCAAGTTGTTTTGACAACGAGAAGTTCCTTGCCTAAACTGTCTGCAATTTTCTTAGCAATTTGGACATCATATCCGTTAGCATATTGATTAGTTCCTTCAATAGGAACAGCTCCGTTAGAATCATCATCTTGTGTCCAGTTGAAGGGAGCGTAGGCAGCCTCCATACCGATACGAAGGTATTCGTCAGCGTGTATGCTAGTCATTCCTCCAAAGAGAAGAAGAACAGCTGCAAAACAACTTAAAAGTAACTTTTTCATTTAAGACTCCTGTCTATTCTTATACCCTACCATTTTACAAGAAATAGATTTTGATTTCAATATAATCATCCTAAAAATAGAATATTTATACAATGAAATATGGTAAAATAAGGGAGAGGAAAGGAGTAGGAGATGATGAAAAAATTAACATTATTTTTACTTGCTATTATGACATTTTTGGGATTGTCCGTTCAGGTTAATGCTGAAGTTGACTACAGTATTAGCCATTATGACGGTGTTTTAGAAATACATAACGATAATTCAGCTGATTTTATTCAGAAGATTACGTATCAGTTTGATTCGTCTTATAATGGGCAAATTGTAACATTGGGAGAAGCTGGTAATATGCCAGCTGGTTTTTCGGTAAATAGTCAACCTGAAATTTCGGCAGAAGTTAATGGAACTAGCAGAGAAGTTGACACTAGAATTTCTAATCTTGGTGATGGTTATGAAGTGAAAGTTTATAATGCTGGTTCGAGTGGTGATACTGTTGTGGTTACTGTGCACTGGCAATTATCGCAATTGTTGTTTCCGTATTCAGATGTTGTCGAATTAAACTGGGTACCAATCAGTGATTGGGATGAAACCTTGCATAATGTGAATTTTACGGTAACCACGGATAAGTCCACTTCCAATCGCCAATTGTGGGCACATACAGGTTATCTGAATTCAACAACAGTTACCAAAATGTCGAATGGTTATCAAATTTCAGCTAAAAATGTTAGTGGTAAATTGGAGCTACACGCTTATTGGGACCATTCAATTTTTGAAAATGTTAGCTTATCATCTAAGAATCGAAAGTCAGCTATTATCAAACAAGAGGCTAAAATTGTTCATAGAAGTCAAGTTTTACAGATGTTGTTATTTTATATCTTGCCAGCAATTGTTATTATATTGATAGTGGGTGCTTTAGTGGTATTTTTCAGAGCATTCAGACTTGCTGGACAATATGAACATTTTGATAGAAAAATACGTTCTTACGAAGCGCCAGAGGACTGGTCGCCACTTTTAGTATTGAAATACATTTATGATGTGGATCTGCAACATTTGGATACTAAAGGCAGTTCAATTCCACAAAAGTTTAATTTTGAGACAGCTATGCAAGCAACCTTGCTTGATTTGATTGACCGTAAGGTTATTAGCGTTGATAATAAGGAGTTGTTCTGTCATCTTGATATGCCGATGATGGATTATGAAGCCGAAGTGATTGATATGGCATTTGGTGGAAAAGAGAAAATAATTATTGATGATCTTTTTGCTGATTACCATTTTGATGATACTTTGCTGAATAAGTATAAAAAACAATATAAAGGTAAAACACTAGAAAGCAAGCTTAATAAGATAGGAAATGATTTTAATCGCCGATACAATGCTAAATTGAATAGCATTAATAAGTTAGTGGAAAAAGAGGTGACGAGTCAAAACTTACCAGCTATTCGTCAAGAATTATCTGAAGGAACTAAGAGTACCATTTCGTTGGCACGTCGCTTCCTACTGGTAGCAATGCTCTTAGTAACTTTAAGCGGCGTTTATTCATTTATGCAGGAGCATTGGATTTTTCTCATATACGGTACTTTACTAGCAATTGTGATTTTCATGCTGTTTTACATTAACCGAAAAATGCATTATTCTACCGAACATGGAACGATAACAGCTGAGGGTCAACAATGTGTGCAAGCATGGGTTAGCTTTACCAATATGATGCGTGACATTGATAAATTTGATAAAGTTGATATTCAAGGTGTCGTTGTTTGGAATCGTATCTTGGTTTATGCTACTTTATTTGGTTATGCTAAACGGGTGCAAAAATACCTTGATTTTAATGCTATCAAGCTTGCAAATGAATCGGTTATTTTAACCAATCAAGAACTAGGTTATATGATTGGTATGCATACTCATCAGCTAGGATTAGCTAGTCACAATGCGAACATGGCTGCTCATTTTTCCGTTTCCTCTGGTAGCTCCGGCTCAGGTGGCGGGGGAGGATTCTCTGGCGGCGGAGGCGGAGGTGGAGGCGGAGCGTTTTAAAAACGCTTCAAATCTGCTATAATTGAAGAGATATAAATTTAAGGAGAACTTATGTTATTTTTCGAACTACTAAAGGCTATCTTTTTAGGGATAGTTGAGGGAATTACAGAGTGGTTACCTGTTTCAAGTACAGGACACTTGATTTTGGTTCAAGAGTTTATCAGTTTGAACCAAAGCAAAGCGTTTTTGGATATGTTCAATATTGTTATCCAATTGGGAGCAATATTGGCTGTTATCGTAATTTACTTTAAACGTTTGAACCCATTTCAACCTGGTAAAACAGCGCGTGAAGTCCAATTAACATGGCAATTATGGTTAAAAGTTGTTATTGCTTGTATTCCATCAATTTTGATTGCGTTGCCGCTTGATGATTGGTTTGAAGCACATTTTAATTACATGGTTCCAATCGCCATTGCTTTGATTGTTTATGGGATTGCTTTTATCTGGATTGAAAAACGCAATGCTAATGTTGAACCGCAGGTTACTGAACTTGCTCGTATGCCTTATTTAACCGCTTTTTGGATTGGTTGCTTCCAAGTTCTTAGTATTATTCCAGGGACAAGTCGTTCAGGTGCTACAATTCTAGGGGCAATTATTGTGGGGACAAGTCGTTCAGTTGCCGCTGACTTTACTTTCTTCCTTGCTATCCCAACAATGTTTGGTTATAGTGGCTTGAAGGCAGTTAAGTTCTTCCTAGATGGAAATGTTCTTAGTTTCAGTCAATTTTTAATTTTAATGGTTGCTAGTGTGACAGCATTCCTTGTCAGCCTTTACGTTATCCGCTTCTTGACTGATTATGTTAAAAAACATGATTTCACTATTTTCGGTAAATATCGTATCGTTTTAGGTTCGATTCTTATTGTTTATAGTATCTTGAAAGCTATCTTTTAATAACTAAGCAGCCTCTCAAGGGCTGCTTTTATAGCGTAAAAATTGAAAAAGTCCGACTTTTCTTGTATAATGTAATTAGTATGGAAATGAAACAGATTAGCGAGACAACGCTAAAAATAACGATTAGTATGGAAGATTTGGAAGAACGTGGCATGGAGTTGAAAGATTTTTTGATTCCACAAGAAAAGACAGAGGAGTTCTTCTACTCAGTAATGGACGAATTAGATTTACCAGATAATTTCAAAGATAGCGGAATGCTTAGTTTCCGTGTGACACCAAGAAAAGACCGTATTGATGTCTTTGTTACAAAATCTGAAATTAATAAAGAAATTAATTTTGAAGATTTAGCTGCATTTGACGACGTGTCAAACATGTCACCTGAGGAATTTTTCAAAACATTGGAACAAACAATGCTTTCTAAAGGTGATACTGAAGCGCATGAAAAATTAGGAAAAATTGAAGAAATGATGGAAAGTGCTGTTGAGGAGGTTCTCACAGAACAAGCTCAAACAGAACCATCAGAAGATGACATTAATCCATCTGACTATGTTCATTATGTCTTTGATTTTCAAACGCTTGAAGCTGTAGTAGCCTTTGCTAAAGCAATTGATTTTCCGGTTGAAGCATCAGAACTCTACAAAGATGGTGGTCTTTACCACATGACCATTTTACTTGATTTACAAAATCATCCGTCATACTATGCGAATTTGATGTATGCTCGTTTGTTGGAATATGCTAGCACAGGTACAAAAACGCGTGCTTATTTGCAAGAGCACGGTCTTGAAATGTTAGCAGATGACGCTGTTGTAAAATTAAAAATGATTGAGTTGGTATAATATGGCACCCTTTACAATTGAATATGTTCTTGTTTTAATCGGCGCTTTCTTACTATCATTATTTTTGACACCGATTGTTCGTTTTATTGCATTTCGTGTTGGAGCTGTTGATAATCCAAATGCTAGACGTGTCAACGAAGTACCTATGCCAAGCAGCGGTGGATTAGCAATTTTTATCTCTTTCTTGATTTCAGCCTTAATTCTAATGCCAAGGGTTTTGAAAGAGCCGATATGGACAACATCTTATTTTGATTATATTTTGCCAGTCGTTATTGGTGGATTGATTATCACAACGATTGGTTTTATCGATGATATTTACGAATTGAAACCTAAGACAAAAATGGCAGGCATTATTCTTGGAGCTGTTGTTGTCTGGGCATTTACAGATTTCCGATTTGATAGTTTTAAAATACCGTTTGGCGGTCCTTTGCTCGAGTTTAATTCAGTAATTACTTTCTTTTTAACCGTCTTTTGGATTATTTCGATTACCAATGCAATGAATTTGATTGACGGTTTAGATGGTTTGGTTAGTGGCGTATCAATCATTAGCCTTGTTACAATGGCTTTGGTTTCGTATTTCTTTTTACCGCAAACTGATTTTTACCTAACGTTGACAATCTTACTTTTGATTGCTTGTATTGCAGGTTTCTTCCCTTATAACTACAACCCTGCGATTATTTATCTGGGAGACACGGGTGCTCTGTTTATAGGTTTTATGATTGGTGTTTTATCATTGCAAGGGTTGAAAAATTCAACAGCTGTTGCCGTGGTAACGCCAGTTATCATTCTTGGTGTACCAATACTAGATACTACTGTGGCGATTATTCGTCGTAAATTGTCAGGGCGTCCAGCGACGGAAGCAGACAAGATGCACTTGCATCACCGCCTTTTGGCAATGGGATTCACGCATCGTGGAGCAGTTTTAGTGGTTTATGGTATTGCCATTCTCTTTTCACTTATCGCCTTGTTGCTAAATGTCTCTAGCCGTCTTGGCGGTGTGCTTTTAATGGTTGGTGTTGCCTTTGCTTTAGAAGTCTTTATTGAAGGGCTAGAAATTTGGGGAGTAGGGCGTACACCACTCTTTGATACGCTTAAATTTATCGGAAATAGCGATTATCGCCAAGCAACCATGCTAAAATGGAAAAATCGCAAAAATAATAAGTGATTGAAAAGCCTATTATGGCTTTTTTTTGATATAATGACTAGTAACCCTATAGAACTGCGGTAATTTTCAGAAAAAAGTTACTGTCGTATTTGATTAATTGGAGGAATGTACACATGTCTGTACTTGAAATAAAAGATCTTCATGTTTCTATTGAAGATAAAGAAATTTTAAAAGGTGTCAATCTAACCCTTAAGACTGGAGAGATTGCTGCGATTATGGGACCTAATGGTACTGGTAAATCAACTTTATCAGCAGCTATTATGGGAAATCCAAATTATGAGGTTACTCAAGGCGAAATTTTGCTTGACGGTGAAAATATCCTTGAACTCGAAGTTGACGAACGTGCACGTCTTGGGCTTTTTCTTGCTATGCAATACCCATCTGAAATTCCAGGAATTACCAATGCTGAATTTATCCGTGCAGCTATGAATGCTGGAAAAGAAGATGACGATAAAATTTCAGTTATGGATTTCATCACAAAACTTGATGAAAAAATGGAATTTCTTGGCATGAAAGAAGAAATGGCAGAACGTTACCTTAACGAAGGTTTCTCAGGTGGTGAGAAAAAACGTAATGAAATTCTTCAATTGCTAATGCTCGAACCTAAATTTGCACTTCTTGACGAAATTGATTCAGGACTTGATATCGATGCTCTTAAAATTGTTTCAAAAGGTGTTAACGCTATGCGTGGCGATAATTTTGGAGCTATGATTATTACTCACTATCAACGACTTCTCAACTATATTACGCCAGATGTGGTGCATATTATGATGGATGGACGTGTTGTTCTTTCAGGTGATGCTGAACTTGCTGCCCGTCTTGAAAAAGAAGGCTATGCAAAAATTGCAGAAGAACTTGGACTAAAATACGAAGAAGAAGTGTAATTGATGATGTCAGAGTCTGCTTTTGGCAGACGATACTCGTATGATGACTATGAAAAGGAGTAAACATCAAATTATGACGAAAGAATCTATCCTAAATTTTTCACAAACAAAGGCAGAACCTTTATGGCTACAAGAACGTCGTTTGACTGCCTTTGATAATATAGATAAATTGACATTACCTGAAATCAACCGTGTTAAATTTCACCGCTGGAACTTAGGTGATGGGACGATTTCAGAGGACCAAGCACTTGCTAATGTCCCTGATTTCACAGCACTTGGAGACAATCCAAAACTTGTTCAAGTCGGTACACAAACCGTTTTAGAACAATTACCAACTGATTTGATTAATAAAGGTGTTATTTTCACCGATTTCTATACAGCTTTGGAAGAAATTCCTGATATTATTGAAAAGTATTTTGGAGCAGCGCGTGATTTTAAAGAAGATAAGTTAGCTGCTTATCACACCGCTTATTTTAATAGCGCAGCTGTTCTTTACGTTCCTGATAATATTGAGATTGAAGAGCCAATCGAAGGCTTATTTTATCAAGATAAAGCTAGTGATGTGCCGTTTAACAAGCATATTTTAATCATTGCAGGGCGCAATAGTCGCATTAATTATTTGGAACGCTTTGAAACAATTGGCGAGGGTGATGCTCAAGCAACAGCGAATATCAGCGTCGAGGTTATTGCACTTGATGATAGCCAAATAAAATTTTCAGCTATTGACCGTCTGGGTGAGAATGTCACAACATACATTAGTCGTCGTGCTCGCCACGGTAAAGATGCTAGTGTCGATTGGGCACTCGGTATCATGAATGAAGGCAATGTTATCGCTGATTTCGATTCAGATTTGTATGGAAATGGTAGCCATGCCAATCTTAAAGTTGTTGCAGCATCATCAGGACGTCAAGTCCAAGGTGTGGATACACGTGTGACAAACTACGGCTGCAATTCAATTGGTCATATTTTACAACATGGTGTTATTTTAGAACGTGGAACACTGACATTTAACGGTATTGGACATATTATCAAGGGAGCAAAAGGAGCAGATGCACAACAAGAAAGCCGTGTTTTAATGCTTTCTGATAAAGCACGTTCTGACGCCAATCCAATTTTGTTAATTGATGAAAATGATGTAACGGCAGGTCATGCGGCTTCAATTGGACAAGTTGACCCCGAAGATATGTATTATTTGATGAGTCGTGGACTTGATAAGGATACAGCAGAGCGCTTGGTTATTCGTGGTTTCTTGGGCGCTGTTATTACGGAAATTCCTGTAAAAGAAGTCCGTGATGAAATGATTGCGGTATTAGACCGTAAATTGGAGAATCGTTAGAATGTCAGCATTAGATGCGCATAACATTTATCAAGACTTTCCTATTCTTGACCAAATTGTCAATGATGAACCATTAGTTTACCTTGACAATGCGGCAACAACACAGAAACCACAACAAGTTCTTGATACACTTAACGACTATTACCATAAGACAAATGCCAATGTTCACCGTGGTGTTCATACTTTGGCTGAACGTGCAACGGCTGCTTACGAAGCTAGTCGTGAAAAGGCACGCCAATTTATTAATGCCAAGTCAACAAAAGAAATTCTTTTCACACGAGGCACTACAACTGGACTAAACTGGATAGCAGGTTTTGCAGAAGAAGTGCTCCAAAAAGACGATGAAGTTCTCATTTCAATCATGGAACACCATTCAAATGTCATTCCATGGCAAGAAGCTTGCCGTAAAACGGGAGCAAAATTAGTCTACGCTTACCTCAAAGACGGACAACTTGACATGGCAGACTTGCAAAGTAAATTGTCACCCAAAACAAAATTTGTTAGTGTTGCCCACGTTTCAAATGTCCTTGGTTCAATTCAACCTGTCAAAAAAATAGCAGAGCTAGCTCACCAAGTTGGGGCATATATGGTTGTTGACGGTGCGCAATCAGCACCTCACATGAGCATTGATGTTCAAGATTTGGACTGCGATTTCTTTGCTTTTTCGGGACATAAAATGCTAGGACCAACGGGTATTGGTGTCCTTTATGGTAAAGAAGAATTGCTTAATCAAATGTCACCAATTGAATTTGGTGGCGAAATGATTGATTTTGTCTATGAACAAGAGGCAACATGGAAAGAATTACCATGGAAGTTTGAAGCAGGAACACCCAATATTGCGGGAGCTATTACTTTGGGAGCAGCTATTGATTACTTAACCAATATTGGTATGGACGCCGTACATGCTCACGAACAAGAATTAGTAAATTACGTCCTTCCGAAATTGCAAGCTATTGATGGTTTGACGGTTTACGGACCACAAGACCCAAGTCAACACATGGGAGTAATTGCCTTTAACTTAGATGGCTTACACCCACACGATGTGGCAACGGCACTAGATTATGAAGGTGTCGCTGTGCGTGCAGGACACCATTGTGCACAACCATTGATTACTTATCTTGGTATTCATTCAGCTGTGCGTGCAAGTTTTTATATCTATAATACGAAAGAAGATTGTGATAAACTGGTAGAAGCAATTCTTAAAACAAAGGAGTTTTTCAATGGCACTTTCTAGATTAGATAGTCTTTATATGGCGGTAGTTTCTGACCACTCCAAAAGTCCACATCACCATGGAAAATTAGAAGATGTTGACCAAGTCAATCTTAACAATCCAACTTGTGGTGATGTGATTTCTTTATCAGTGAAGTTTGACGGTGATCGTATTTCGGATATCGCCTTTGCAGGTGATGGTTGTACCATTTCGACAGCTTCATCAAGCATGATGACAGATGCCGTTATCGGTAAAACAAAAGAAGAAGCGCTTGAACTGGCTGAGATTTTTTCAAAAATGGTTCAAGGTGAAAAAGATGATGCTCAAAAAAGACTAGGCGAAGCTAGTTTTTTGGCAGGGGTTTCAAAATTTCCGCAGCGAATCAAGTGTTCAACACTTGCTTGGAATGCTCTGAAAAAAGCTATTGAAAACGATAGTAAGGATTAGAAAGGTAACTAGATGCCTGAAAAAAATGAAAAAATAACTCCAAAGCCAATTGATATCGGTGATTATCAATTTGGCTTTCATGACGATGTAACACCTATTTTTTCCACAGGAAAAGGAATCAGCGAAGCTGTTGTTCGTGAAATGTCAGCAGAAAAAGGCGAACCAGAATGGATGCTTGAGTTCCGCTTGAAATCATTGGAAATTTTTAATAAAATGCCAATGCAAGATTGGGGACCTGATTTGTCAGATATTAATTTTGATGAGATTAATTATTATCAAAAAGCTTCTGACAGACCAGCGCGTTCATGGGATGATGTTCCAGATAAAATTAAAGAAACGTTTGAACGTATCGGAATTCCTGAAGCTGAACGTGCCTACCTCGCAGGAGCGTCAGCTCAGTACGAATCAGAAGTCGTTTATCATAACATGAAAGATGAGTACGATAAGTTAGGAATCATTTTCACAGATACGGATTCTGCTTTGAAAGAGTATCCTGACCTCTTTAAAAAATATTTTGCTAAGCTAGTTCCGCCAACGGATAACAAATTAGCAGCTTTGAATTCAGCGTTTTGGTCAGGTGGAACATTCATCTACGTGCCAAAAGGGGTTAAGGTCGATATCCCTTTGCAAACTTATTTCCGTATTAACAATGAAGCAACAGGGCAATTCGAACGAACATTGATTATCGTTGATGAGGGGGCAAGCGTTCATTATGTCGAAGGATGTACCGCACCAAATTATTCATCAGCAAGTTTGCATGCCGCTATCGTTGAAATTTTTGCACTTGAAGGCAGTTATATGCGTTATTCAACGATTCAAAACTGGTCGGACAACGTGTATAACTTGGTAACAAAACGTGCCACAGCCAAGAAAAATGCAACTGTTGAATGGATTGACGGTAACCTTGGTGCGAAAACAACCATGAAATACCCATCTGTTTACCTTGACGGCGAAGGTGCGCGTGGCACAATGTTGTCAATTGCTTTTGCTAATAAAGGGCAACACCAAGACACAGGTGCAAAAATGATTCACAATGCACCACACACCTCATCTTCGATTGTTTCAAAGTCCATTGCCAAAGGTGGTGGAAAAGTTGACTATCGTGGTCAAGTGACTTTCAATAAGGAATCTAAAAAATCAGTTAGTCATATTGAATGTGATACCATTATCATGGATGATATTTCGCGTTCAGATACCATCCCTTTCAACGAAATTCATAATTCACAAGTTGCACTTGAGCATGAAGCTAAAGTTTCAAAAATCTCAGAAGAACAACTTTATTATCTTATGAGCCGAGGTCTTTCAGAACAAGAAGCAACAGAGATGATTGTTATGGGATTTGTTGAACCGTTCACAAAAGAATTACCAATGGAATACGCCGTTGAACTTAATCGATTGATTAGTTATGAAATGGAAGGTTCTGTTGGGTAATAGACTAAAAGAGACAAGCCAAAGGCTTGCCTCTCTTATATATGAAAATTAAAGTTTTTCATTAACAAAAGTGACGAAGTGATTCCACCATACCTTGAAGAAAATACTTCTATCAATATCTGTCTTAGCAACTGCAGTTACACTTGGTTCAGAATCAAGATAACCAGTTCCTACAATTTGGGTGTCATTATAAGTAATGGTTCCAACTTTTTGCCCTTTAGTAATAGGAGCATCATAGCCGTCTGCATTAGTTGAAAAATCAGCAGAAACATCAGTATTAATACGATGAACAACTTTTAAATCTTCAGAAGCAACAGCAGCAACTGATTTTGCTTTACCGTCATTAACCGTAGCTTTACTACTTTGGTAAGATTTCCCTGCTTTGACAAGTGTCACCATTTCATAGTTTGATTTGACATAATCTAGCAAGTCATTTGTTGCTTCAAAACGAGCGTATTCATCATCTTCCCAACCATCTGCATTCATAACAACAGAAATAATACGCATACCATTTTCAGTTGAAGTAGCCACAAAAGAAGCGCCAGCTAATTCTGTCGTACCTGTTTTAAGACCGTCAACCCCTGAGCGTTCATATGGCATACCTTCTAACATATAGTTGTAGGTATTCATCGTAGTGCCATCAAAGTCAGCAGTTGTTTGACTTGTGATTTTTAAAATATCGGGATACTCAGTGATTAAGTGCTGAGCAATAATAGCAACATCTCGAGCGCTCATCATATTTTCATCAGTTGAACTTGAACCTGGGTAGATATTATCACCAAGATAACTATTATTAAGACCAGAGGCATTGACAATTGTGGCATCTGTGATGCTCCATGCTTCCAATTGTGCTTTCATCATATCGACAAATTTACTTTCAGTACCGCCGATTTGTTCTGCAAGGGCAATAGCTGCGCTGTTTGCACTAGCGACCATTGCTGCATTTACAAGTTGTTCAACCGTATATTCGCGTGCTTCCATAGGAACATTACTAGCATCAGAATTCGCTGTCAAATTATAAGCATAATCTGAAATAGAAACTTTGGTATCCCAAGAAATTTTTCCTTCATCAATAGCCTTATAAACTAAGTAAACAGTTAAAATCTTGGTCATAGATGCAATTCCGTCAGGTGTGGTTGCATCTTTTTCATACAATACTTTTCCTGTGGTAGCTTCAACAGCAATAGCGTGTTCGGCAGATACATCAAAATCATCATCTGCGCTAACTTTGCTTCCTACTGCAAGAAAAGTCAGAAAAATTGCAAAAAACGCAAAAATCTTCTTCATTAGAAGTTCCATCCTTTGTAAAAAAATTAATCATTATGATTATACCATATAATTATCGTGTTAGATAATCTGACAAAAAATTCTGACAAAAGTATTTTCTTTAAGAAAAGTTTATGATATAATTCTATTTGTCAAATAATATAATTTTAGAGAGAATATCAGGAGGAGCGTCACATGTCATTAAAACGTAAAGCATGGAAGCGCATTGGATTGGGGGCGATTACCCTATTTTCAGCAGCATCTTTAGCAGCCTGTGGAGGTAGTAGTTCATCGTCATCATCAAGTAGTGATGAAATTAATTGGTATACACCAACAGAAATTAGCACTTTGGATATTTCGAAAGTTACGGATGCTTATTCATCAATTGCTATCGGGAATTCAGGAAGTAACCTTCTTCGTCGTGATGAGGACGGAGACTTACAGCCAGATTTGGCTGAAAAAGTAGAGGTCTCTGATGATGGTTTGACTTATACAGCAACATTGCGTGATAATTTAAAATGGTCTGATGGTAGTGACTTAACAGCCGAAGATTTCGTTTATACATGGCAACGTATTGTTGATCCATCAACAGCTTCAGAGTATGCTTATCTTGTATCAGATGCACATGTCTTAAATGCTGATGAGGTTATTGCTGGAACAAAAGGTGTTGACGAGCTAGGAGTCAAAGCTGATGGAAATAAAGTCATCTTTACACTATCTAGCCCATCGCCACAGTTTATGAGCCTACTTTCGTTCGCTAACTTTATGCCACAAAGCAAAGAATTTGTTGAAAAAACTGGAGATGATTACGCAACAACTTCTGAAAAAGCGTTGTATTCTGGTCCATATACAGTTGAAGATTGGAATGGAACAAGTGGAACATTTACACTTGTGAAAAACAAATATTATTGGGATGCTGATAATGTTAAAACGAAGAAAGTAAACGTTCAAACTGTTAAGAAAGCTGACACAGCCGTACAAATGTATAAAGACGGTGAGCTTGATACAGCTAGCATTTCAGGAACAGATGCAATCTACAACGCTAATAAAAACCGTGATGATGTTGTAGATGTTCCTGAAGCAACAACAGCTTACATGGTTTACAATGAATCAGGTTCAACAGAAGCCTTGACAAATACAAAAATTCGTCAAGCGCTTAATTTAGCAACTGACCGTGAAGGTATTGTCAAAGCAGCTATTGATACAGGTTCTACAGTGGCTAATGCACTAGCTCCTACGGGGTTAGAAACGTTACCAGATGGAACTGATTTGTCTAAATATGTGGCCGCTGATTATAGTTATGATGAAAAAGAAGCTGCTAAGCTTTTTAAAGAAGGTTTAGCTGAACTTGGAACTGACTCAGTTACTTTAACGATTACAGCAGATTCTGATTCGCCAGTTGCTAAAGCGACAGTAGACTATATCAAGCAAACTTGGGAAGATGCTCTACCTGGTTTAACAGTTGAAGAAAAACTTGTGACTTTCAAACAACGTCTACAAGATTCAAAAAATCAAAACTTTGATATTGTAATGACACTTTGGACTGGTGATTACCCAGAAGGATCTACTTTCTACGGATTATTTACTTCAACTTCTTCATATAACTATGGTAAAATTTCTGATGCTACTTATGACGCTGCCTATCAAAAAGCTCTTACAACAGATGCTTTAGATCCAGCAGCAGCAGCTGAAGATTATAAGACAGCGGAAGCAGAGCTTTATAACAATGCTCACTATAACCCACTTTACTTCCGCAGTACAAAATCACTTCAAAACCCATCAATCAAGGGACTTGTTCGTAATTCTACTGGATTACAAGTTGACTTTACATACGCTTATAAAGAGGATTAATCTTTAATAGTGACTATATTGGGCAAGAATTGGTTGCGACCAATTCTTGCTTTTGTTGACAGGAAATTTTTTCTCCTGCCAACAAAAGCAATAAAGAGAAGGAAATATTATGGTAAAATACATTCTTAAACGTGTTGCGATTCTGCTTATAACACTCTGGGTCGTGGTCACCCTATCGTTTTTCCTCATGCAAGTTATGCCTGGGACACCTTACAATAATCCCAAACTGACTGATGAGATGATTGCTCTAATGAACAAACAATATGGTTTGGATAAGCCAGTATGGCAACAATACCTTACTTATCTTTGGAATGTTCTTCACGGTGACTTTGGTACAAGTTACCAATCAATTAACCAACCGGTATCACGTTTGATTTCACAACGTTTGGGCGTTTCTATCCAACTTGGTGTTCAAGCGCTTGTTATTGGGTTTATTGCTGGTATTTTGGTTGGTGCTGCTTCAGCACGTAACAAAAATAACTGGATTGACGGCGTCCTTAGTGTTATCTCAACATTAGGTATTTCTGTGCCTTCATTCATTATCGGTCTTTTCCTTTTGGTACTTCTTGGTTTCAAATGGAGCCTATTCCCACTTGCTGGTTGGGGAACATTTGCACAGACTGTCATGCCATCACTTGCCTTGGCAATTCCAGTATTTGCTCAAGTAACACGTTTCTTCAGGGGACAAATGATTGAAACATTGAGTTCAGATTATATCCAATTAGCAACTGCTAAAGGGTTGACTAAACGTCAAGTAACTCGTAAGCACGCTTACCGTAACTCAATGATTCCAGTCTTAACTTTGGTTGGACCTATGGCAGCAAACCTTTTGACAGGTTCAGCATTGATTGAACAAATTTTCTCAATTCCAGGAATTGGTCAACAATTTGTCACATCTATTCCAGCTAAAGACTACCCAGTAATCATGGGGACAACTATTGTATATGCAATGATGTTGATGGTTGCCATTTTGGTAACAGATATTGCAACAAGTATTGTTGACCCTCGTGTACGCTTGCAGTAAGGAGAATAATATGGCAGAAAAAAATAGAGAATTTAAACTTGTTGGTGTTGGTTCAGCCAGCTCACAAGAAAAAATCGAAAAGCCTGCTCTTTCTTTCATGCAAGATGCTTGGCGTCGTTTGAAAAAAAATAAATTAGCTGTCGTTTCAATGTGGTTCTTGGCTATCTTGATTGTCTTTTCAATGATTTCAGTCGTGTTAGTTCCGCGTGATGATGCTAATGCATTTAACACAAAAGAAGTTACAACATATCGTAACCTTCCACCCAAAATTAGCGATAATCTTCCATTCTGGAATGGGACAATTACTTATTCTGGGAGTACAGAAGCAACAGATGTTTATGCTGATCAAGGTGTACCAGAAGGAACAAAATTCATTTTAGGTACTGATAATTTGGGACGTAGTATTGCCAAACGTATTATTGTTGGTGTTCGTATTTCCCTTCTTATCGCAATCGTAGCTACTTTGATTGACCTTTTGATTGGTGTAACATACGGTTTGATTTCAGGTTATGTCGGCGGTAAAGTCGATATGATTATGCAACGTATCATTGAAGTTATTTCATCAATTCCTAACTTGGTTATTGTAACAATGCTAGGGCTTTTGCTTGGTAATGGTGTCACATCAATCATCATTTCAATTGCTATTGTCGGTTGGACTTCAATGGCTCGTCAAGTGCGTAACTTAACACTTTCTTATCGTGAACAAGAGTTTGTTCTTGCAGCTCGTTCATTGGGTGAAAGTGCGCCAAAAATTACTTTTAAACATATTCTTCCAAATATTTCAGGGATTATTATTGTTCAAATCATGATGACAGTTCCGAGTGCCATCATGTACGAAGCTGTTCTTTCAGCTATCAACCTTGGGGTGAAACCACCTACAGCATCACTTGGTTCATTGATTACTGATGCCCAAGAATATTTACAATATTACCCTTATCAAGTTATTTTACCAGCCCTTGCTTTGGTATTGATCTCACTTGCCTTCATCTTATTAGGTGATGGACTTCGTGATGCATTCGATCCAAAATCTGGTGATCGTTAGGAGGAAAAACTATGACTGAAGAAACAATTTTACAAGTTAAAAACCTCCGTGTAGATTTCCATACCTATGCTGGGGAAATTAAAGCTATTCGTGATGTCAGCTTTGACTTAAAAGAAGGCGAAACGCTTGCCATTGTTGGTGAGTCAGGTTCAGGTAAATCTGTAACAACAAAAACGTTGATGGGCTTGTCAGCTTCAAATGCAGAAGTTACAGGAGACATCGATTTTAAAGGTAAAAGATTAATAGAATTAAAAGAAGACGAATGGATTAAGGTTCGTGGAAATGAAATTGCAATGATTTTCCAAGACCCTATGACAAGTCTTGATCCAACAATGAAAATTGGTCAACAAATTGCTGAACCAATTATGATTCATGAAAAAGTTTCTAAAGAAGAAGCTTTAAAACGTGCTTTGGAACTCATGAAAAATGTTGGTATTCCAAACGCAGAAGAACATATTAATGATTATCCGCACCAATGGTCAGGTGGTATGCGTCAACGTGCTGTTATTGCAATTGCCTTGGCAGCAAATCCAGATATTTTAATTGCTGATGAACCTACAACAGCCTTGGACGTAACTATTCAAGCACAAATTTTGAATTTAATGAAACAAATTCAAAAAGAACGTGGCTCATCAATCATCTTTATCACGCATGACCTCGGTGTTGTTGCGGGAATGGCTGATCGTGTTGCTGTTATGTATGCTGGTAAGATTATTGAATATGGGACAGTAGACGAAGTATTCTATAACCCGCAACATCCATATACTTGGGGGCTTTTGAATTCAATGCCAACAACAGATACTGAAGCAGGAAGCCTTCAATCTATCCCAGGTACACCGCCAGATCTCCTCAATCCACCAAAAGGTGATGCTTTTGCACCACGTAACGAGTTTGCTTTAGATATTGACTACGAGGAAGAACCACCAATGTTTAAAGTTAGTGATACGCATTTTGCAGCTACATGGTTGTTAGATGAACGTGCACCTAAAGTAACACCACCATTACCAATTCAAAAACGTTGGGCAAAATGGAAAGAACTTGAAGGGAGAAAAGCTTGATGACTGAAAATAGAAAAAAGCTTGTTGAACTTAAAAATGTATCATTGACTTTTAACGAAGGTAAAAAGAACGAAGTAAAGCTATTGATAATATCAGTTTTGATATTTACGAAGGTGAAGTTTTCGGTCTTGTTGGAGAATCAGGTTCTGGTAAGACAACCGTTGGTCGTGCTATTTTGAAATTGTACGATATTAATAAAGGTGAAATTGATTTTGATGGTGAAACCATCTCTCACCTTAAAGGGAAAGAATTGCACGAATTCCGTAAAAATGCTCAAATGATTTTCCAAGACCCACAAGCTAGTCTTAATGGTCGTATGAAAATTCGTGACATTGTTGCGGAAGGACTTGACATCCATAAATTAGTTAGCAGTAAAGAAGAGCGTGACCAAAAAGTTCAAGATTTACTTGCTTTAGTTGGACTTAACAAAGACCATTCAACACGCTATCCACATGAATTTTCAGGTGGACAACGTCAACGTATTGGTATCGCTCGTGCTCTTGCCGTTGAACCAAAGTTCATCATTGCCGATGAACCAATTTCAGCCCTTGACGTGTCAATCCAAGCTCAAGTTGTTAACCTTATGCAAAAACTTCAAAGAGAACAGGGTTTAACATATCTCTTTATCGCTCACGATTTGTCAATGGTTAAATACATCTCAGATCGTATTGGGGTTATGCACTGGGGTAAAATGCTTGAAATTGGAACATCTGATGATGTTTATAATCATCCAATTCACCCATATACTAAGAGCTTGTTGACTGCAATTCCAGAACCAGACCCAGAGTCTGAAAGAAATCGTATCCATGAAGAGTATGATCCAAGTGTAGAACTAGATGGCCAACCACGTGAAATGCGTGAAATTACACCTGGACACTTTGTTCTTTGTACAGAAGCAGAAGCAGAAGCTTATAGAAAAGAATTATAAGACAAAGAGAAGGTTTTCCTTCTCTTTTTTGTATATCTAAATTTCAGCCTCCAATCGCCCTTTTTACGCCTCCCCTACACCTTTTCCACAATCTCCTTAGTCATATTCTCTACTACACCCCGTGAGGGGGACAAGCCACACTTAAAAAAGTTGATAGAAGTAGTTGACAGTTTATCTTAAGTTTAGTATACTAGTTGAGCTGTCGTAAGAGAGCAGGAGTCAGGCTTACAGAAAATCTAAAAAAGAAGTTGACAAAGTAAGTTTGAGATGATACACTAATATAGCTGTTGTCCGAGATGTTCAGCAGTAATCAGATTGAAACAGATTTGAAGAAAACTTTAAAAAAGTAGTTGACAAGCTGTTTTAGATTTGATAGAATATAGAAGTTGTCTCACGAGAGACAAAGACCTTTGAAAACTGAACAAGACGAACCAAACGTGCGGGTTGAGAAATCGACCTGTTAAGAAATAATCTGTCAGTGACAGAATGAGAACAAGATTAAATGAGAGTTTGATCCTGGCTCAGGACGAACGCTGGCGGCGTGCCTAATACATGCAAGTAGAACGCTGACTACTTTAGCTTGCTAGAGTAGAAGGAGTTGCGAACGGGTGAGTAACGCGTAGGTAACCTGCCTACTAGCGGGGGATAACTATTGGAAACGATAGCTAATACCGCATAACAGTGTTTAACACATGTTAGATGCTTGAAAGATGCAATTGCATCACTAGTAGATGGACCTGCGTTGTATTAGCTAGTTGGTGGGGTAACGGCCCACCAAGGCGACGATACATAGCCGACCTGAGAGGGTGATCGGCCACACTGGGACTGAGACACGGCCCAGACTCCTACGGGAGGCAGCAGTAGGGAATCTTCGGCAATGGGGGCAACCCTGACCGAGCAACGCCGCGTGAGTGAAGAAGGTTTTCGGATCGTAAAGCTCTGTTGTAAGAGAAGAACGTGTGTGAGAGTGGAAAGTTCACACAGTGACGGTAACTTACCAGAAAGGGACGGCTAACTACGTGCCAGCAGCCGCGGTAATACGTAGGTCCCGAGCGTTGTCCGGATTTATTGGGCGTAAAGCGAGCGCAGGCGGTTTAATAAGTCTGAAGTTAAAGGCAGTGGCTTAACCATTGTTCGCTTTGGAAACTGTTAAACTTGAGTGCAGAAGGGGAGAGTGGAATTCCATGTGTAGCGGTGAAATGCGTAGATATATGGAGGAACACCGGTGGCGAAAGCGGCTCTCTGGTCTGTAACTGACGCTGAGGCTCGAAAGCGTGGGGAGCAAACAGGATTAGATACCCTGGTAGTCCACGCCGTAAACGATGAGTGCTAGGTGTTAGGCCCTTTCCGGGGCTTAGTGCCGCAGCTAACGCATTAAGCACTCCGCCTGGGGAGTACGACCGCAAGGTTGAAACTCAAAGGAATTGACGGGGGCCCGCACAAGCGGTGGAGCATGTGGTTTAATTCGAAGCAACGCGAAGAACCTTACCAGGTCTTGACATCCCGATGCTATTTCTAGAGATAGAAAGTTTCTTCGGAACATCGGTGACAGGTGGTGCATGGTTGTCGTCAGCTCGTGTCGTGAGATGTTGGGTTAAGTCCCGCAACGAGCGCAACCCCTATTGTTAGTTGCCATCATTTAGTTGGGCACTCTAGCGAGACTGCCGGTAATAAACCGGAGGAAGGTGGGGATGACGTCAAATCATCATGCCCCTTATGACCTGGGCTACACACGTGCTACAATGGTTGGTACAACGAGTCGCAAGTCGGTGACGGCAAGCAAATCTCTTAAAGCCAATCTCAGTTCGGATTGTAGGCTGCAACTCGCCTACATGAAGTCGGAATCGCTAGTAATCGCGGATCAGCACGCCGCGGTGAATACGTTCCCGGGCCTTGTACACACCGCCCGTCACACCACGAGAGTTTGTAACACCCGAAGTCGGTGAGGTAACCATTTAGGAGCCAGCCGCCTAAGGTGGGATAGATGATTGGGGTGAAGTCGTAACAAGGTAGCCGTATCGGAAGGTGCGGCTGGATCACCTCCTTTCTAAGGAAAAACGGAAGCACGTTTGGTAGTCTTGTTTAGTTTTGAGAGGTCTTGTGGGGCCTTAGCTCAGCTGGGAGAGCGCCTGCTTTGCACGCAGGAGGTCAGCGGTTCGATCCCGCTAGGCTCCATTGAATCGAAAGATTCAAAGTGATTGTCCATTGAAAATTGAATATCTATATCAAATTCCACAATTAGAAATAATTGTAGAAAGTAACAAGAAATAAACCGAAACGCTGTGATTTAATGAGTTTAAGGTCAATAGACCAAAATAAGGTTAAGTTAATAAGGGCGCACGGTGGATGCCTTGGCACTAGAAGCCGATGAAGGACGTGACTAACGACGAAATGCTTTGGGGAGTTGTAAGTAAACATTGATCCAGAGATGTCCGAATGGGGGAACCCGGCATGTGAAGCATGTCACTCATTACTGTTAAGGTAATGAAGAGGAAGACGCAGTGAACTGAAACATCTAAGTAGCTGCAGGAAGAGAAAGCAAACGCGATTGCCTTAGTAGCGGCGAGCGAAACGGCAAGAGGGCAAACCGATGTGTTTACACATCGGGGTTGTAGGACTGCGTTGTGGGACGCAAGATTATAGAAGAATTACCTGGGAAGGTAAGCCAAAGAGAGTAATAGCCTCGTAATCGAAATAATCTTAAACCCTAGCAGTATCCTGAGTACGGCGAGACACGAGAAATCTCGTCGGAATCCGGGAGGACCATCTCCCAACCCTAAATACTCTCTAGTGACCGATAGTGAACCAGTACCGTGAGGGAAAGGTGAAAAGCACCCCGGGAGGGGAGTGAAATAGAACCTGAAACCGTGTGCCTACAACAAGTTCGAGCCCGTTAATGGGTGAGAGCGTGCCTTTTGTAGAATGAACCGGCGAGTTACGATATGATGCGAGGTTAAGTTGAAGAGACGGAGCCGTAGGGAAACCGAGTCTTAATAGGGCGCTTTAGTATCATGTCGTAGACCCGAAACCATGTGACCTACCCATGAGCAGGGTGAAGGTGAGGTAAAACTCACTGGAGGCCCGAACCAGGGCACGTTGAAAAGTGCTTGGATGACTTGTGGGTAGCGGAGAAATTCCAAACGAACTTGGAGATAGCTGGTTCTCTCCGAAATAGCTTTAGGGCTAGCGTCGATGTTAAGTCTCTTGGAGGTAGAGCACTGTTTGATTGAGGGGTCCATCCCGGATTACCAATATCAGATAAACTCCGAATGCCAATGAGATATAATCGGCAGTCAGACTGCGAGTGCTAAGATCCGTAGTCGAAAGGGAAACAGCCCAGACCACCAGCTAAGGTCCCAAAATATATGTTAAGTGGAAAAGGATGTGGGGTTGCACAGACAACTAGGATGTTAGCTTAGAAGCAGCTATTCATTCAAAGAGTGCGTAATAGCTCACTAGTCGAGTGACCCTGCGCCGAAAATGTACCGGGGCTAAAACATATTACCGAAGCTGTGGATACCTATTATAGGTATGGTAGGAGAGCGTTCTATGTGTGAAGAAGGTGTACCGTGAGGAGCGCTGGAACGCATAGAAGTGAGAATGCCGGTATGAGTAGCGAAAGACAGGTGAGAATCCTGTCCACCGTAAGACTAAGGTTTCCAGGGGAAGGCTTCGTCCGCCCTGGGTTAGTCGGGACCTAGGAGAGACCGAAAGGTGTATCCGATGGCCAACAGGTTGATATTCCTGTACTAGAGTATATAGTGAAGGAGGGACGCAGTAGGCTAACTAAAGCGTGCGATTGGAAGAGCACGTCTAAGCAGTGAGGTGTGATATGAGTCAAATGCTTGTATCTCTAACATTGAGCTGTGATGGGGAGCGAAGTTAAGTAGCGAAGTTAGTGATGTCACACTGCCAAGAAAGCTTCTAGCGTTAATTATACTCTACCCGTACCGCAAACCGACACAGGTAGTCGAGGCGAGTAGCCTCAGGTGAGCGAGAGAACTCTCGTTAAGGAACTCGGCAAAATGGCCCCGTAACTTCGGGAGAAGGGGCGCTGGCTTTAAGTCAGCCGCAGTGAATAGGCCCAAGCAACTGTTTATCAAAACACAGCTCTCTGCTAAATCGTAGATGATGTATAGGGGGTGACGCCTGCCCGGTGCTGGAAGGTTAAGAGGAGCGCTTAGCGTAAGCGAAGGTGTGAATTGAAGCCCCAGTAAACGGCGGCCGTAACTATAACGGTCCTAAGGTAGCGAAATTCCTTGTCGGGTAAGTTCCGACCCGCACGAAAGGCGTAATGATTTGGGCACTGTCTCAACGAGAGACTCGGTGAAATTTTAGTACCTGTGAAGATGCAGGTTACCCGCGACAGGACGGAAAGACCCCATGGAGCTTTACTGCAGTTTGATATTGAGTATCTGTACCACATGTACAGGATAGGTAGGAGCCTATGAAATCGGGACGCTAGTTTCGGTGGAGGCGTTGTGGGATACTACCTTGTGTTATGGCTACTCTAACCTAGATAGGTGATCCCTATCGGAGACAGTGTCTGACGGCAGTTTGACTGGGGTGCGGGTCGCCTCCTAAAAGGTAACGGAGGCGCCCAAAGGTTCCCTCAGAATGGTTGGAAATCATTCGCAGAGTGTAAAGGTATAAGGGAGCTTGACTGCGAGAGCTACAACTCGAGCAGGGACGAAGTCGGGCTTAGTGATCCGGTGGTCCGCATGGAAGGGCCATCGCTCAACGGATAAAAGCTAACCCTGGGGATAACAGGCTTATCTCCCCAAGAGTTCACATGCGACGGGGAGGTTTGGCACCTCGATGTCGGCTCGTCGCATCCTGGGGCTGTAGTCGGTCCCAAGGGTTGGGCTGTTCGCCCATTAAAGCGGCACGCGAGCTGGGTTCAGAACGTCGTGAGACAGTTCGGTCCCTATCCGTCGCGGGCGTAGGAAATTTGAGAGGATCTGCTCCTAGTACGAGAGGACCAGAGTGGACTTACCGCTGGTGTACCAGTTGTCTTGCCAAAGGGCAAGCGCTGGGTAGCTTGCCAAGCATCTTTAAGCCCATTATCTAGATTTAATATCAGTAAGAGCCTGAGAGATGATCAGGTAGATAGGTTAGGAGTGGAAGTGTGGTGACACATGTAGCGGACTAATACTAATAGCTCGAGGACTTATCCAAAGTAACTGAGAAGAATTGACAGCGCGTCGGAAACTTGTTAGAATATATAGGTATTCAATTTTGATTGGATAATCAATCAGAGTTAAGTGATGATAGCCTAGGAGATACACCTGTTCCCATGCCGAACACAGCAGTTAAGCCCTAGAACGCCTGAAGTAGTTGGGGGTTGCCCCCTGTTAGATATGGTAGTCGCTTAGCTTTTATCCGCCATAGCTCAGTTGGTAGTAGCGCATGACTGTTAATCATGATGTCGTAGGTTCGAGTCCTACTGGCGGAGTAAGAAAACGGTAGTAACAGTTCTAGGCTGTTGCTTTTTTTATCTTACTTCATAGTTTTTTGACCATGACAAAAATGTCATGGTCTTTTTGTACTTTTCTTTTATAATGGTGATACCTTTTAAGTAGGGAAATTAAGTTCTAAGGAGATTTGAAAATGATGGAAGCATTTGAAGCCTATTTTGAAAAAGTTAAACCGATTGTACTTAAGTTGCGTCGTCACTATTTTGTTAAACTGTGGGACTACGATGATTGGTTACAAGAGGGACGGGTGGTTCTTTTCCGCCTTTTACAAGAAAAGCCAGACGTGTTGCAGGATGAGTTGTCCCTTTATTCTTATTTTAAAACAAAGTTTTCCAACTATCTCAAGGATGTGATTCGTCATCAGGAAAGCCTGAAACGCAAGTTTAATCAGCTACCATATGAGGAAATTAGTGATGTGGGGCATTGTTTAGCACAAACAAGTTTTCTGGACCTGGCGGATTATGTGGCTTATCAGGAGCGGCTGCAAGCGGTTGAGCAGCGACTGGGAATAGAGGCACGAGAGAAATTGGCGAAGGTGATGCGTGGGGAACGCTTTGAGGGAAAAAAGGCTTTTCTAGCCCAGATTGAGCCCTTCTTTAACGAGTTTAAAAATAATTTCTAAATATTGAAAACATTATTTGGAGAGTACAAGGCTATAGAATAATATAGATGCAAAAAGAGCCTGAGATAAAAAGGATTGAGAACTAAAAAATAGAGAGTCACCTTTTGTATGAGTCTCTATTTTTTAGTTCTCTTCGTGTTTCTGTTGTATTTAAGGTGGTTATTGGGCGTAAGCCCCAATCCTATATTAATGGTTATTTTTTTTTTGCTCTCAGGTTACAAACATTGTAACCTGAGAGCCTTTATCTGGCTGAAGACCAGTTTCACATTACCTTTGTGTTGTGCGAAAATCTGACTGCTTTCTTCAGATAGAAATGCTTGACTTTCTTGGTATTTCAACTCTTGATAGCTGCCATTGACATAAATAGCTTTTTGAGGGAAACATTTGGTTGTAAACTACGATATTGATTTCTTGTTCAAAACCTGTTGCTGTTTTCCTAATCTAGGTGTGTGAAAATGGATGCTCCTAGCCATCAGGAGATTTGTAAATTCACCTGCCTCAGCGATAATCCTTTTAAAAACATGCGGATAGGTTTCTAAAAATGAAAATGGGGTTTTGGTATCAGTTGGATTTTAAAAATACTATAATGGAGAACAAATTGATTTTCTGTGTTAATTTGAAGATTGTCGCTTGCTTTGAGTTAATCATTTAGTAAAAAAGTCCCAACTCCATATTGTTTCTTTTATCTGCATAAAGGTAGCGTTTGTATCGGTCTTCGAAAAACTACTGTATTCTACAAACGTTTCTTGATGCTGTTCATATTTTAAAAAATCATTCGTCAGTTTTCGATGTTTCACTTTATGGCTGTCTTTCCCTTTTGCAAAGTGTTTCGTATCGTTTCTTGAAGTTTAAGAGAGAAGTTAGCAATAGATTTCTTCTAAACAAAGCCATATTTATTAGTGTTAGCTTCAATGTTAATGTAGTTTAGAGCATTAGGAATTTCTTGTGATTGGTAGCTTGCTCCATTGGCAGCAAACAAATTGTTCAAAGGATAGTCTTTTTCTGAAAGAATTATCACCAGTACTGCTAGCATCAGTTGAGCTATTCTTTTGGCATAGTTAATGAGTGTTGAAACTGTCATAAAGTTTGTTTGTTGAACGGCTAATAAATCCGAAACTCTCGCTTGATGAGTAGTCATTATCAGCATTATTATCCCAAAGGACACACAAAAGTCAATGCTAGTAGCTGAGCCATGTACTCTTTTGCCCAACGCATTCGTCTGTATTGTTGAAATCTGAGGCCCCCAATTTACTGATAGTAATTGGAGCATTTTTTCGCTTTGAATCTTTGTAAAGTCATTCATGATGATGTTAGAGTATCTAGATTATAGCTACTGTATTTGTTATTACCGTGGTCTTTGTGGCTTTCGCTGCTATCTATTGTTCATGAATATAATTCATAGGTATGGACAGAAATGGCGATATTTCCATTGTTGTTAGGAATGTCAAGATGATTTAGCGCTTCGTAATTAAATGAACGTGTTGTTAAGTTGGTTAATATAATCAAATGAATATCAATCTTCATTTCCCCCTTTTACAGAGGAGTTGTAAGTTTGTTTTGGAACGTTCATTCTTTCAAAATTAATTATCAAAGGTAACTGAAAGCTGTTTCCAAAAGTCTTTGAGTTTGTTTTGTGGTAACAAGGTTTGAATCCCTAATTTGTAAAATTAAGTTAGACATAAAAAGTTATCTTATCACAAATAAGCTTGTTATAATAGAGGCTTATGTAAAAAATGGCAACTCTGTTTCTGATATTGCCAAGAACCTGGGCCGTCATATCATTGCTACGGAATAGGTTTATCATAAAAAATAAAACTCTGAGATTTTATTGTCTCAGAGTTTCGTGTGTAGAATTAGTCTTGGTCTCCTATGAAGAAAGCATTATATAAAGAGCGGACGGCTTGTTTTTTTGTTCTGTTTGGGTTACAAACATGACAGAAACTTCACTTGAACCTTGAGAAATCATTTCAAGGTTGATGTGTTTATCTGAAAGAGCCTTGGTTGCTGTAGCAGTTACCCCGATATGGTTTTTCATGTCTTCACCAACAATCATGATGATTGAAAGATTGTGCTCGATATCAACTTCATCAACACCTAACTCTCGTGTGAGGTAGAGATAATTTCTTGTTCTTTGATTGGTGTTAATTCGCGTTCACGGACGATAACTGACATATCATCGATACCTGTAGGCATGTGTTCCCAACGGATTGAGGTCTTCTAAAATTTGGAGGACTTTTCGACCAAATCCGACTTCGCGGTTCATGAGGTATTTAGACATGTTGATACTTGCGAAGTTATCATCTGCAGCGATACCGATGACAGGAATTGTAGGTCCGCTGTGTTTTAAAGTAATACGTGTCCCTGGATGGTCAGGATTATTAGTATTTTTGATGACAAGTGGAATTTTACCACGGTAAGCAGGAATCAACGCTTCGTCATGTAGGACAGAGAACCCTGCATAGGCAAGCTCACGCATTTCTCTATATGTCAACTCTTTAATAGTGTGAGGTTTATGGACAACGCCTGGGTGGGCTGCAAAAATACCATTAACATCAGTAAAGTTTTCATATAAATCAGCTTTAACACCAGCGGCAACGATAGAACCTGAAATATCTGACCCACCACGTGAGAAGGTACAAATTTGCCCATCAGTTGTTACACCAAAGAAGCCAGGGATAACAAGGACTTCTCAGAATCACGTAATTCTTCAAGTTTGTCATAACTTGACGGAAGAATACGAGCGTTTCCTGGTTCACTAGATACGATGATTCCAGCCTCTCTAGGGTGAACATAACGAGCAGCAATACCGTTTTTACGGAAGTATTCCGCAACGAGTTTTGCGTTATTGTCCTCACCAGCTGCTAGGAAAGTATCATAAAGAAAATCATTTCCGTCGATAGGAAGAGTTGCAAGATTTGTAATGGCACCAGCAATTTTGCTCACGATAGAAGAATTTAAACCGAGTTCGTCTGCCATGGCTTGATAACGATTGATAATCCATTCTTGCGCAGAAGTAACGTCATCGCCAGCTGTATATGTTTTATAGTATTTAATAAGGGCGTCTGTTACCTTGGTATCTTCAGCGTTACGCTTACCTGGGGCAGATACAACGACAAAGCGTCGTTCTGAGTCTGATTTAACAATGTTCAATACTTTTTTGAGTTGCTCAGCAGAAGCGAGCGAGCTACCACCAAATTTGATTACTTTCATGAACTTCTCCAAAATATAAATTTGTAAACAATTATAGCAAAATTCTGAAAATTTGTCAGTAGTTTTTAAAAGAAAAAGATAGTATAATGAAAGAATGGAAAATTTTAATGCTATTATTTTTGATATGGACGGTGTATTATTTGATACAGAGACTTTTTATTATCATAGACGTGAAAAATTTTTAGCTGAAAGAGGAATTAGTATAAAGCATTTACCACTTAGTTTTTTTATCGGTGGAAACATGAAACAAATTTGGCGAGATATTTTACGTGATGATTATGAAAATTGGGATATTCACCAATTGCAAGAAGAATATACAACTTATAAGCATAATCACCCACTTCCTTATAAGGACTTAATTTTTGCAGATACTTTTGAAGTGATTAAGAAGCTTTATGATAATGGTTATCGTTTGGGCTTAGCATCAAGTTCAACAAAACATGATATTTTAAAGGCTTTAGACGATACAAAGATGAGAGAGTACTTCTCAGTTATTTTATCGGGGGAAGAGTTTCCAAAAGGAAAACCTCATCCAGCTATTTATCAGGAAGCTGCTCGGCAATTAAGAACGAATCAGGATAATATTTTGGTTATTGAGGATAGTGAAAAAGGCATTCAAGCAGGTATTTCTGCTGACTTACATGTCTGGGCAATTGAGGATAAGTTATTTGGAATGAACCAAAGCAAGGCAAATCGATTGGTTGACAATTTGACACAGATTTTTGAAGCACTTGTTGAAAAGTAGTGGAAAGTTAGCAATTATCGCTAGTTTTCCACTTTTTTAATACAATTATTTGATTATTAAATTATTTATATATCAAATTATTTTGTGAAATAAGCGGTTTTTACTTGATAAAAAAAGAAATAATATGCTAAAATAGCATTTGCTAAATAGTTAAATCATCAAACTATTTTTGTCCTATTTATTGGAGGTAAATAGATGTCTTTTAATAATGTTATTTATGAAAAGGGCGAAGTGGCAACTTTAACCTTGAATCGTCCTGATATTTCAAACGGTTTTAATATCCCGACATGTCAAGAGATTCTTGAGGTTTTAGGTAACGTTAAATCAGAGGATTCTGTCAAGATTTTGGTTATTAAGGCAGTTGGAAAAGTTTTTTCAATTGGCGGTGATTTGGCAGAAATGCAACGTGCTGTAGAATCTGACAATGTTGAATCATTGGTTGAAATTGCTAGTTTGGTTAATAAAATTTCATTTGTAATGAAAAAATTACCAAAACCAATTATTATGAGTGTAGATGGTGCGGTTGCGGGAGCAGCTGCAAATATGGCTGTCGCTGCAGATTTTGTTGTTGCTAGTGAAAAAGCTAAATTTATTCAAGCTTTTGTTGGTATAGGTCTTGCGCCAGATGCTGGAGGTCTTTTCTTAATGAGTCGTGCAATTGGTACAACTCGTGCCATTCAATTGGCAATGACTGGGGAAGGTTTAAATGCCCAAAAAGCGCTTGAATATGGCATTGTTTACCGACTATGTGAATCTGAAAAGCTTGAAAGAACAACAAATCAACTTACAAAACGTTTGTTACGAGGCGCAGCAAATTCTTACCGAGCGATTAAAGAAATGTCATGGAAGGCATCTTTTGAAGGCTGGGAAGATTATACATCACTTGAATTGCAACTTCAAGAAGAACTAGCATTTAAAGAAGACTTTAAAGAGGGCGTCCGTGCTTTTACTGAAAAACGTCGTCCAAAATTTTCAGGAAAATAATGTAAGAGAATGATTTGATTTTAAAATTATTGAATGAAAGATTCTTAAATATCTTGCAAAATGTTTTGATGTTTGATATACTTTGACTGTCAAAGTTTATTTAGGAGGTGAGGTCTTGGATTATAATCGAATCAATGAATACCTTGTTGATATTTTTAATCGTGTTCAAGTCATTGAAGAGACAAGTCTAAGAACAAGTCAGTTCAATGATGTTTCATTAAAAGAAATGCATACCATTGAGATTATTGGTAAAAATTCTAATGTTACTCCAAGTGATATTGCTCGTGAGTTGATGTTAACGCTCGGAACAATAACCACTAGCCTGAATAAACTTGAGGCAAAAGGTTATATTGAAAGACGACGTTCAAAATTGGATCGCCGTGTTGTTCACTTAACTTTGACAAAAAAAGGAAGATTACTAGACAGACTTCATCATAAATTCCACAAAAATATGGTTATCCATATTGCGGAAGATATGAATGAAGAGGAATTTGAAGCCTTGGCTCAAGGGTTGAAGAATCTTCATAAGTTTCTTGAGGAGTTAATGTAATAATGGTATTTGCAAGAATTGCTCAGGCAGCAGCTTATGCCCCTGAACAAGTGATTACAAACGATGATTTGTCTGCAATTATGGATACTAGTGATGAGTGGATTTCATCACGTACTGGTATCAGAAGACGGCACATCACTCGAAATGAAACAACTAGCGATTTAGGGACACAAGTTGCCAAGCAATTGATTTCTAAAGCTGGTTTATCGGCTGAAGATATTGACTTCATCATTGTTGCAACGATAACCCCTGATAGTTTAATGCCTTCTACTGCGGCACGTATTCAAGCGAATGTTGGTGCGGTTAATGCCTTTGCAATGGATTTGACAGCAGCATGTAGTGGTTTTGTATTTGCTTTGGCAACTGCGGATAAATTCATCCAGTCAGGTATGTACAAAAGAGGAATTGTGATTGGTGCTGAGACTTTGTCAAAAACGTTAGACTGGTCTGAACGTAGCAGTTCAGTTTTATTTGGAGATGGTGCTGGTGGTGTCTTGATTGAGGCTTCCGAAACAAAACATTTCTTAGCAGAATCACTACACACAGACGGCAGTCGTGGGTTTAGTTTAACTTCAGGGAAGGTTGGCTTGTCTTCGCCATTTTCAGAAGAAGAAACTGATGATAAATTCTTAAAAATGGATGGTAGAGCAATTTTTGATTTTGCAATCCGTGACGTTTCTAAGAGTATCAAGGCTTTAATTGAAGCTTCTGATGTGGCAGCTGAAGATTTGGATTATTTGTTTTTACACCAAGCTAATATCCGTATTTTAGATAAAATTGCTAAAAAAATTGGTGTTGATGTAGATAAACTTCCAGCTAACATGATGGAATATGGAAATACCAGTGCAGCAAGTGTTCCGATTCTTTTATCTGAGTATGTTGATAAAGGATACATTAAATTAGACGGTTCACAAACAGTTCTTTTCTCTGCTTTTGGTGGAGGTTTGACATGGGGCAGTCTAATTGTTAAAATCTAGTTACAAACTTGTGTATAAGCACAAGATAAAATTTTTATTTATATTTATAAGGAGAAATAATCATGGCAGTATTTGAAAAAGTACAAGAAATTATCGTTGAAGAACTTGGTAAAGAGACAGATGAAGTAAAATTGGAAACTACTTTCGATGAACTTGATGCTGATTCACTTGATGTTTTCCAAGTTATTTCAGAAATCGAAGATGAATTCGACATCCAAATTGAAACTGAAGAAGGTCTTAATACTGTAGGTGACTTGGTTGCTTACGTTGAAGAAAAAACAAAATAATAGCATGGCTGGAGTTGGTGCTAAAAACTAACTCCACTATATTTAGTAGGAAGGGTTGTGGGATATGTAACTAAGACATTAGTGCTTATCTTACTCCCTCTCTTCTTATTATGATAGTTTGACTATCAAATTATTGTTTTATAAAGACTAAGAAGGTTTAATATGAAAACACGTATAACAGAATTATTAAATATAAAATATCCAATTTTTCAAGGAGGAATGGCATGGGTTGCTGACGGCGACTTAGCTGGTGCTGTTTCTAATGCTGGTGGCTTAGGTATTATCGGTGGTGGCAATGCCCCAAAGGAAGTTGTTAAAGCTAATATCGATAAAGTTAAAAAAATTACAGACAAACCTTTTGGTGTCAATATTATGCTTTTATCACCATTTGTTGATGATATTGTAGATTTAGTCATTGAAGAAGGTGTAAAAGTTGTCACAACAGGTGCTGGTAACCCTGGTAAATACATGGAACGTTTCCATGAAGCAGGTATTACAGTTATTCCGGTTGTTCCAAGTGTTGCTCTTGCAAAACGTATGGAAAAATTAGGTGCTGATGCGGTTATCGCAGAAGGTATGGAAGCTGGTGGGCACATTGGTAAATTGACAACAATGACACTTGTTCGTCAAGTTGTGGATGCGGTAAATATTCCTGTTATCGGTGCTGGTGGTGTTGGCGACGGACGTGGTGCTGCAGCAATCTTTATGCTTGGTGCGGAAGCTATTCAAGTTGGAACACGCTTTGCAGTTTCTAAAGAATCTAATGCACATCAAAATTTTAAAGATAAAATCTTAAAAGCAAAAGATATTGATACAGTTATTTCAGCGTCAGTTGTTGGACACCCAGTTCGTGCTATCAAAAACAAATTAACAACATCATATGCCCATGCTGAAAAAGATTTTCTAGCTGGACGTAAGACGGCAGAAGATATTGAAGTGCTTGGTGCCGGTGCTTTACGTAATGCGGTTGTTGACGGTGATGTTGTTACTGGTTCAGTTATGGCCGGTCAGATTGCAGGGCTTATTCGTAAAGAAGAAACTTGTGAAGAAATTTTAAAAGACCTTTACTATGGTGCTCAAAAAATCATCTTAGAAGAAGCTGAACGTTGGTCTGATTAGTAATAAAGACTAAAAAAATTAATATAAGATAAATCAATTTTCCCGCTTAGGAGGATTTAATGACAAAAATAGCCTTTTTATTTGCCGGTCAAGGGGCTCAAAAGCTTGGAATGGCAAGTGATTTATATGGAAAATATCCTATTGTTAGAGAAACTTTTGAACAAGCTAGTAGTATTCTCGGATATGATATTCATGAATTAATTAACAATGAAGAAGATAAACTCAACCAAACTCGCTATACTCAACCAGCGATTTTGACAACTTCGGTTGCTATTTTCCGCTTGTTGCAAGAAAAGGGATATCGTCCTGATATGGTGGCTGGTCTTTCTCTTGGTGAATATTCTGCTTTGGTGGCTTCAGGTGCTTTAAGTTTTGAAGATGCCGTTGCGCTTGTTGCGAAGCGCGGTGAATTTATGGAAACAGCAGCGCCAGCTGGTACTGGAAAAATGGTTGCTGTCATGAATACAGAGGCTTCATTGATTGAAGAAATTTGTCAAAAGGCTTCTAGCAAGGGAATTGTAACACCTGCTAACTACAATACACCTGCACAAATCGTTATCGGTGGAGAAATAGAAGCCGTTAACTATGCCGTTGAGTTGCTAAAAGAAGCAGGTGTAAAACGCTTGATTCCTTTGAAAGTTTCAGGGCCTTTCCATACCGCTTTACTACAATCTGCTAGTGAACGTTTGGTAGAGGTTCTTGATAAAGTGACGTTTTCTGAATTTCAAGTTCCTTTAATTGGCAATACAGAAGCAAAAGTTATGGACCGTGCTGATATTAAATCTTTACTTGCTAGACAAGTTAAAGAGTCTGTTCGTTTTTATGATTCTATCGAAACAATGCGTGAGCTTGGAATGACAGAAGTTATCGAAATTGGTCCTGGTAAAGTTTTGAGCGGATTTCTTCGTAAAATCGATAAGGCTATTCCAGTCTCAACGGTTGAAGATGAAGTTAGTTTAGAAGCTTTTCTAGAAAAATAGGAGAAAATCATGGAAATCAAAGATAAAAATGTTTTCGTAACGGGTTCAACTCGTGGAATTGGTTTAGCTATCGCACGCCAATTTGCTGGTCTTGGTGCTAATATTGTCCTTAATGGGCGTTCTGAAATTTCGCAAGATTTGATTGATAGCTTTAAAGACTATCACGTTAAAGTAATTGCTATTTCAGGTGATGTGTCAAATTTTGATGATGCTAAGCGTATGGTTGATGAAGCTATCAATGAGCTTGGTTCTGTTGATGTTTTAGTTAATAACGCGGGTATTACCAATGATAAATTAATGCTAAAAATGTCAGAAGCTGATTTTGAGTCTGTGCTTAAAGTTAATTTGACTGGTGCGTTTAACATGACACAATCAGTCTTAAAACCGATGACACGTGCTCGTCAAGGTGCTATCATTAACCTATCAAGTGTTGTTGGTTTGACTGGTAACGTTGGACAAGCTAACTACGCTGCTTCAAAAGCTGGTTTGATTGGTTTTACGAAATCAGTTGCTCGTGAAGTAGCTGCACGCGGTGTTCGTGTCAATGCTATTGCCCCTGGTTTTATTGAATCAGATATGACTGATGCGATTCCTGAAAAAATGCAAGAAGCAATTTTAGCGGGAATTCCAATGAAACGCATTGGTAAAGCTGAAGAGGTGGCTTCTATTGCTAGTTTCTTAGCACAGCAAGATTACTTGACAGGTCAAGTGATAGCTATTGACGGTGGTATGACAATGCAATAATCGGTTGCTTTGTCTTAATGATTTTAATTAGAATTGAAAATTTCTCTTCAAAGGAGATAAAAATGACATTAAATAGAGTTGTAGTTACAGGTTACGGTTTAACATCCCCTATTGGCAATACACCCGAAGAATTTTGGCATAATCTTCACGACGGTAAAATTGGTATTGGACCAATCACTAAATTTGATAATTCTGAAATTCCTGTTCACAATGCTGGTGAAATTCACGATTTTCCATTTGATAAATATTTTGTTCGCAAAGATAAAAATCGTATGGACCAATATTCACTTTATGCGATTTATGCGACTTTAGAAGCTCTTGAAAATGCAAAACTTGATATGGACACTGTTGATCGTGACCGTACAGGTGTTATCGTGTCATCTGGTATCGGTGGTTTGCAAGAAATGCAGGAGCAAATTATTCGTATGCACGAAAAGGGAATCAAACGTATTCAACCAATGTTCATTCCAAAAGCTTTGTCAAATATGGCTGCAGGAAACATTGCTTTGCGTATTGGTGCTCGTGGTGTATGTAAATCAATCACAACAGCTTGTGCCTCATCTAATGATGCAATCGGTGAAGCTTTCCGCGAAATTAAATTTGGTTATCACGATGTTATCTTAGCTGGTGGTGCTGAATCAGCAATCAATGAAATCGGTATTGGTGGTTTCAATGCTCTGACTGCCCTCTCAACAACAGAAGATCCAGCTCGCTCTGCTATTCCATTTGATAAAGACCGTAACGGTTTTGTGATGGGTGAAGGTGCAGGTGTCCTTGTTCTTGAAAGCCTTGAACACGCTCAAAAACGTGGTGCAACAATCCTTGCTGAAGTTGTTGGTTATGGTAGCAACTGTGACGCTTATCACCAAACAACACCAACACCAGACGGTTCTGGTGCGGCTAAAGCGATTAAATTGGCTATTAAAGAAGCAGGTATTTCTCCAGAAGATGTGGACTATGTAAATGCACACGGTACTTCTACACAAGCCAATGAAAAAGGCGAAAGCAAAGCTATCGTAACAGTTCTTGGTAAAGATGTTCCAGTTTCTTCAACAAAATCATTTACTGGTCACCTTCTTGGTGCTGCTGGTGCTGTTGAAGCTGTTGCTACTATCGAAGCACTTCGTCATAACTACATTCCAATGACAGCTGGTACATGTGAGTTGTCAGAAGATATTGAAGCCAATGTCGTTTATGGACAAGGTCAAGAAGCAGAGCTAGAATATGCTATTTCAAATACATTTGGCTTTGGTGGACACAATGCTGTTTTAGCATTTAAACGTTGGGAGGCGTAATGGTGAATATTTCAGAAGTAAAAGATTTGATGGCACAATTTGACCAATCAAGTTTACGTGAATTTTCATTTAAAACAGGTGAAGCTGAATTGACATTTAGCAAAAATGAATACACTTCACCAGTAGTACCACAACAAGCTAGTCAAGCTCCTGCTGCGGCACCAGTTGAAGTAGCAGCAACTGCTCCCGTAGCCCCTGCGCAAGCAGCAAGCGATTTTGAAGAAACAGTTGTTGATACTGATATTTTTGCTGAAGGTGATGAAGTAACAAGTCCGCTTGTTGGTGTGGCTTATCTTGCTCCAGCTCCTGATAAACCAGCCTTTGTTTCAGTTGGAGATTCTGTTAAAAAAGGTCAAACATTGTTGATTATTGAGGCAATGAAAGTGATGAATGAAATTCCAGCTCCAAACGATGGTATTGTCACAGAAATTATGGTAAATAACGAAGATGTTGTTGAATTTGGACAAGGATTGGTACGTATTAAATGATTGATATTAAACAAATTCGTGAAGCTTTGCCACACCGTTACCCAATGCTTTTGGTTGACCGTGTGCTTGAAGTGAGTGACGATGAAATTGTTGCGATTAAAAATGTGACAATCAATGAGCCGTTTTTCAATGGTCATTTTCCAGAATATCCAGTAATGCCAGGTGTTCTTATTATGGAGGCTCTTGCGCAAACTGCTGGTGTTTTGGAACTTTCAAAAGAAGAAAATAAAGGGAAACTAGTTTTCTACGCTGGAATGGATAAAGTTCGCTTCAAGAAACAAGTTGTTCCAGGTGACCAATTGGTGATGACAGCAAAATTTGTCAAACGTCGTGGTACAATTGCTGTAGTTGAAGCAAAAGCAGAAGTTGACGGGAAATTAGCAGCTTCTGGCACATTGACATTTGCTATTGGCAGTTAAGAAGAATAGTAGTTTAACGTAAACTGTGACAACATAAAGAATTTTGACAAGGGTTGCAAAGATGCAATTCCTGATAGGAGGATAAAAGCAGACGTATGTTTAAAAAATTATTAATTGCCAATCGTGGTGAGATTGCGGTGCGTATTATTCGTGCAGCGCGTGAATTGGGAATCAATACGGTAGCTGTCTATTCTGAAGCGGATAAAAATTCTTTGCATACAATTTTGGCTGATGAAGCAATCTGTATCGGTCCAGCTCGTTCAACGGATTCTTATCTTAATATGAATGCTGTCTTGTCAGCTGCTATTGTGACAGGAGCGCAAGCCATTCATCCAGGTTTTGGTTTCTTAAGTGAAAATTCAAAATTTGCTACCATGTGTGAAGAAATGCACATCAAATTTATCGGTCCTAGTGCTGAAATCATGGATAAAATGGGTGATAAAATCAATGCTCGTGCTGAAATGATTGGTGCAAACGTACCTGTTATTCCTGGTTCTGACGGTGAGGTATTTACTGCAGAGGAAGCACTTGAAGTGGCTGATAGGCTTGGTTATCCTGTTATGCTAAAAGCTTCTGCTGGTGGCGGTGGTAAAGGAATTCGAAAAGTCGAATCTGCAGAAGAACTTGTACCTGCCTTTGAATCAGCTTCACAAGAAGCTTTGGCGGCTTTCGGTAACGGTGCTATGTACATCGAAAAAGTCATCTATCCAGCTCGACATATTGAAGTTCAAATTTTAGGTGATTCTCATGACAATGTCGTTCATCTTGGTGAACGTGATTGCTCTCTTCAGCGTAATAACCAAAAAGTTTTAGAAGAAAGTCCATCAGTTGCTATTGGTAAAACCTTGCGTGCTCAAATTGGCGATGCCGCTATTCGTGCCGCAAAAGCAGTTCGCTATGAAAATGCAGGTACGATTGAATTCTTGCTTGACGAGAAAACATCAGAATTTTACTTTATGGAAATGAACACACGTGTTCAGGTAGAACACCCTGTCACTGAGTTTGTTACTGGTGTTGATATTGTTAAGGAACAAATTCGTATTGCAGCAGGTCAACCATTATCTGTGACACAAGATGATATTACAATCACAGGTCATGCAATTGAATGTCGTATTAACGCTGAAAATCCGAAATTCAATTTTGCACCAAGTCCTGGTAAAATTACAGATTTGTATTTGCCAAGTGGTGGTGTTGGATTGCGTGTCGATTCAGCTGTTTACAATGGTTATAGTATTCCACCTTATTATGACAGTATGATTGCTAAAATTATTGTTCATGGTGAAAATCGATTTGATGCTCTGATGAAAATGCAGCGTGCCCTTTATGAGTTAGAAATTGAAGGTATTACCACAAATGCAGAATTCCAAATGGATTTAATTTCAGATGGGCATGTCATCGCTGGAGACTACGATACGTCATTCTTGATGGAGACTTTCTTGCCAAATTATAATAAAGAAAATGATTAGGAGATTTCATGGCTTTATTTAGTAAAAAAGATAAATACATTCGAATTACTCCCAATAATTCCCTAAGCCAATCAGCGCCTCGTGAAGTACCAGAGGTACCTGATGAATTGTTTGCAAAGTGCCCAGCTTGTAAGCATATGATTTATCAAAAGGATTTAGGAGTGGCAAAAATTTGTCCAGCTTGTTCTTATAATTTTCGAATTTCTGCCAAAGAGCGCTTAGCTATTACCGTAGATGAAGGAAGTTTTGAGGAACTCTTTACTGGGCTACAAACGCAAGACCCTCTTAAATTCCCAGGTTACCAAGACAAATTAGCAAAAATACGTGAAAAAACTGGACTTGATGAAGCTGTTTTGACTGGTAAGGCTTTGATAAAGGGGCAAAAAGTGGCGCTTGCCATTATGGATTCAAACTTTATCATGGCATCAATGGGAACAGTTGTTGGTGAAAAAATAACACGCTTATTCGAATTAGCAATTGGAGAAAAACTACCTGTTGTCATTTTCACAGCATCAGGTGGTGCTCGTATGCAAGAAGGTATTATGAGCTTGATGCAAATGGCAAAAATTTCAGCTGCTGTTAAGCGTCATTCTGAAGCTGGTCTGTTTTATTTAACGATTTTGACCGACCCTACAACGGGTGGTGTGACAGCAAGTTTTGCTATGGAAGGTGATATTATTATTGCTGAACCACAAGCTTTAGTCGGCTTTGCTGGACGACGTGTTATTGAAACAACTGTTCGAGAAAATTTGCCTGAGGATTTTCAAAAGGCAGAATTCCTTTTGGAACATGGTTTTGTTGATGCGATTGTTAAACGCACGGAAATGCCAGATGCTATTGCCAAATTAGTTGCGTTTCATGGAGGTGCTAAATGAGTAGTGATGTATCAAGAATATTGAAAGAAGCGCGTGATCAAGGACGTTTGACAACCTTGGAATACGCTGAACTCATTTTTGATGATTTCATGGAACTTCATGGCGATCGTCATTTTGCTGATGACGGTGCTGTTGTTGGCGGTATCGCACGCCTAGATGGTCGTCCTGTGACAGTTATTGGTATTCAAAAAGGAAAAAATTTACAAGAGAATCTCAAACGCAATTTTGGTCAACCAAATCCAGAAGGTTACCGTAAAGCATTACGTTTGATGAAACAAGCTGAAAAATTCGGTCGTCCTGTCGTTACGTTTATCAATACAGCGGGAGCATATCCTGGTGTTGGTGCTGAAGAACGTGGACAAGGGGAAGCCATTGCACGCAATCTACTTGAAATGAGCGACCTTAAAGTGCCAATTATCGCTATTATCATTGGTGAGGGGGGCTCTGGTGGTGCTCTTGCACTCGCTGTGGCTGATAAGGTTTGGATGCTCGAACACAGCATGTATGCGATTTTGAGTCCAGAAGGCTTTGCCTCTATTCTTTGGAAAGATGGCTCTCGTGCGACAGAAGCCGCTGAATTGATGAAAATCACAGCTGGTGAGCTTTATAATATGGGAGTAGTTGATAGAGTTATTCCCGAACATGGCTATTTTTCAAGTGAAATTGTTGAAATGATTAAAACAAATCTAATCACTGAATTAGATGAGCTTAGTCAACTACCATTGGAAAAACTCCTTGAAAGTCGTTATCAACGTTTTAGAAAATATTAAAAAATCCCGCTTGTGCTAGCCTCAAATCCTGAAAAATTTCTTGGTTTGAGGATGGTTCAAGGGAATTTTTATTGTATTCTAGTTTCTTTAGTAAAAAAAACACCTGCTAGTCAATTGGCTAGCAGGATATTTTTTTATTTAGGTGAGATAACTTCAGCTCCACCCATGTATGGACGAAGAACTTCTGGAATTGTTACAGAACCATCTTCGTTTTGGTAGTTTTCAAGGATTGCAGCGACTGTACGTCCAACGGCAAGACCTGAACCGTTAAGTGTGTGAAGAAGTTTAACTTTGCCATCTGCTTCGTCACGGTAACGGATTTGAGCACGACGTGCTTGGAAATCTTCTGTGTTTGAACAACTTGAAATTTCACGGTAAGTATTTTGTGCTGGAATCCAAACTTCTAAATCATAAGTTTTAGCAGCTGAGAATCCCATATCGCCAGTACAAAGTGTGATAACACGGTATGGCAAACCAAGTTTTTGAAGAATGTTTTCAGCGTTAGCCACCATTTTTTCCAATTCGTCGTATGATGTTTCTGGTTTAGAGAATTTCACCATTTCAACTTTGTGGAATTGGTGAAGACGAATCAAACCACGTGTGTCACGACCAGCTGAACCAGCTTCTGAACGGAACGATGGGCTCATTGCTGTGAAGTAAACTGGAAGTTCTTTACCGTCAAGGATTTCACCACGGTAGTAGTTTGTAAGTGGCACTTCCGCAGTTGGGATAAGAACATAGTCAGAGTCAGCTAATTCAAATGTGTCCTCTTTGAATTTTGGATATTGACCAGTACCAAACATTGAGTCATGGTTGACCATGTAAGGTGGGATAACTTCTGTGTAACCCTCTTTAGCGTGTTCATCCAACATAAAGTTGTAGATAGCACGTTCTAGGCGAGCACCAAGTCCTTTGTAGAAAAGGAAGCGAGAGCCAGTAACTTTGGCACCACGTTCCCAGTCAAGAATGCCAAGGTCTTCACCAAGATCCCAGTGAGCTTTGATGTCAAAGTCAAAGTCACGAGGTGTTCCCCAACGGCGAACTTCTACGTTTTCATCTTCGTCAGCACCGACAGGAACATCAGCGGCTGGGATATTTGGAAGTGTAGTTGTGAATTCGGCTAATTTGTCATCGATTTCAGCTAATTCGGCATCATTAGCTTTGATATCTGCTGATAATTTTTGCATTGCTGCAATTTGTTCAGAAGCGTCTTCTTTGTTGCGTTTTGCTTGAGCGATAGCGGCAGATGCTGTGTTGCGTTCAGCCTTAGCTGATTCAGATTTGACAAGCAATTCACGGCGTTTGTCGTCAAGTTCTTTTAATTCAACTAATTTTTCAGCAGCAACGCCACGTGTTGCTAATTTTTTAGCGACTTCGTCAAAATCGTTACGAATACGTTTGATGTCTAACATAGTTTTCCTCCAGTGATCTTCAGCGTTCATATGGCTAAATAAAGCTCAGATGAACAAAAAGCACAGCATGTAAACTTGCTGGAGCGCAATCGCGCGGTTCCATCCAGCTTCACATCCTGTGCACTTAATTTTCTATTTTTAAATGATATAACGGTAGAATTTCGGAATTATCACTCTATCTGCTCACAGCAACCGCAGACTTTCTGAAAGAGATCCACTCTTACTTATCCGTACTCTTTATTATACTAGATTTATTTCCTTTTGACAAATATTGATAGTCTTTTAATAATGATTTGAACCAAGGTTAGCATACGGATAACTTTGTCGTTTCCGATATGTTGGCGAGCTACTTTTAGAATCTTTCCTGAATCTTTTGAGGCAAAAAGAAATTTACCTTTGTCAGTAAAGACTTCAAAGTGACGGCTGACTTTATTGCGAGAAACATTTGCTCCGATTTTTTCAATATTTTCCCAAGGAATTTGAATGTAATCTTCAACATTAGCATCGCTGTAAAATTCTAAGCCTTTATTGCCTAAAAGAAATTTGCCTACTTTTCCCCCCATACCGAGGTAAGAAACACCAGTAGTCGTTAATTCTACCGTAGAATTAATTGATTGTGCCATGTCATCTCCTCTGATAAGCTTTTAGTCTATTATAACATAATAAAAAAAGAAGGACCGAAATCCTTCCTTTCTTTTATTACATGATTCCGAAGAAGCGAGCGATGATACCAACGATGAACAATCCAATGATGATTGTGATTGGTGAAACTTTTTTCTTAAGCAACCACATACAGAAGAATGTGAGAAGAAGCCCCATCAAACCAGGAATCAATGAGTCTAATTGACCTTGAAGTGTATTAGTTTGTGTAGAAGTCAAGCTAAGTCCGCTAGCGACATCGCCAAGAATACCTTGAAGTTCAGTACCTGTTACGTTTCCTTTAGGGAATTCAATGTAAGCACCTTCTGACAATTGAGTTGCAGGAAGATTTACAGTAAATGTAATTGATACCCAACGTTCAACCAAGACAGCAAGGATGAACATACCAAGGATTGAAGCACCTTTAGTAATTTTTTGGATAATACCACCTGAAAGGTCTTTAGTGATTTCAGAACCAGCTTTGTAACCAAGCTCTTGAGTGTACCACAAGAATGCCATACGAATGATGTTCCATCCAAAGAAGAATAGGAGTGGACCAACAATGTTACCTGCCATAGCAAGTGAAGCACCAAGGGCACCAAGGATAGGACGAACAGTAAACCAGAAGACTGGGTCACCGACACCAGCAAGAGGTCCCATCATACCGATTTTAACCCCTTGGATAGCTGTGTCATCAATTTCAGCACCATTTGCGCGTTCTTCTTCAAGGGCAAGAGTTACACCGATGATTGGAGCAGCAACGTATGGGTGAGTATTGAAGAATTCCAAGTGACGTTCAAGAGCAGCGGCTCGGTCTTCTTTCGATGTATAAAGTTTTTTGATGGCAGGGATTAAAGCATATGCCCAACCTAAGTTTTGCATACGTTCGTAGTTCCAAGAACCTTGAAGGAAAGTTGAACGCCACCAAACTTTTTGACGATCAGATTTTGATAATTGAAGTTTTTCAGTCATGTTTGTGCCCCTTTCTAGTAGTCTTCTAGGATATCGCCAATTGGGTCACCAGAACCTGAAGCAGTTCCGCCTCCATTTCCACCTTTTTCTGAAAGGTTAAGGTAGATAAAGGCAAGAGCAACACCGATTGTACCAAGTGCGATAAGAGTAAGATCAGAGACAGCTGCTACAGCAAAACCGATAGCGAAGAATGGCCACACTTCACTCGTAGCCATCATGTTGATAACCATAGCGTAACCTACGGCAACAACCATACCACCACCGACGGCCATACCACCTGACAACCAGTCCGGCATAGCGTTAAGGATAGATTGTACTGCTGAAGTTGGTACTGCAAGAAGAAGTGCAGCAGGAACAGCAATACGAAGTCCTTGAAGGAATAGGGCAACTAAGTGAGTGCGTTCAACAGCAGCGATGTTTCCTTCTTTAGCGGCAGCGTCAGCACCGTGAACAAGGGCAACAGAAGCTGTACGAACAAGCATTGTAAGGAAAAGACCAGCAACAGCAAGAGGGATAGCAGTCGCAGTTGCAACAGCGATACCTTTAGTTGTGAAATCTCCACCTTTGACCATGATAATGGCAGCAGCTACTGAGGCAAGGGCAGCATCAGGCGCAACAGCGGCACCAATGTTAGCCCAACCAAGAGCGATCATTTGAAGTGAACCACCAAGGATGATACCTGCTTCAAGGTTACCAGTAACAAGACCGATAAGCGTGCAGGCAACTAGTGGTTGGTGGAATTGGAATTCGTCAAGGATACCTTCAAGACCAGCGAAGAAGGCAACTACAACGACTAAAATCATAGAAATAACTGACATTATTCTAGTTCCTTTCGTTTATAAAAGTTTTCAATGTGCAATAGGTAAGCCAGAAACCACGGCTTACTTAATTTGGATAAAAACAGGATGTTGAGTTTGTGTTTATAATAATCGGTAATGTATAGAAACGCTCACTTTTTATGTTAAACACAGCTCATATTATTGAACGTTTGCTTTTTTGATAAGATCAAACAAGTCTTTCTTAGAATCATTAGGAACTTTACGTACATCAAATGTTACGCCAAGATCACGTAATTTTTCAAATGTGGCAACATCATCTTTATCCATAGATAAAACGTTGTTAACCATTGTTTTACCTGTTGAGTGAGCCATTGAACCAACGTTAAGTTCTTTAATTGGCACACCACCTTCGATAGCTTCAAGAGCTTCTTGAGGTGTTTCAAACAAGATAAGTGCATGTGTGTTACCAAAACGAGGGTCTTTAGCGGCTTCAATCAATTTCTTGATTGGAACAACGTTTGCTTTAACACCATTTGGCGCAGCTTGTTTAATCAAACCTTTACGTAATTCGTCTTTAGAGACAGTATCAGAAGCAACGATAATACGATCTGCTTTAGATGCTGGTGTCCAGTTTGTTGCAACTTGGCCGTGAAGAAGACGTGTGTCAATACGAGCGAGGTTAATTTTAAGTTTACCATCACCAATGATAGTTCCTTCTGGGATAGCACCTTGAGGTGCAGCTTGTGCAACAGGCGCAGCAGCAGCTTTTTCAGCTGGGTTGAGTTCTTCAGGAAGTGCTTTAACACCGTCTTTAGACTCTTTAATGATATTTGCAACAACTTGTTCAACACCTGCATTAGCGTCCATCATACGCTCTGTATAGGCTTGGATAAGCATTGGCAAATTGAGACCTGTAATGATAGCCATCTTGCGGTCTGGATTTTCACCCATCACGCGACTAGCTTGGTTAAATGGAGAACCACTCCAAAGGTCAGCTAGTACGAGGATTTCATCATCAGCATCAAATTGTGCGATAGCATCGTTGAAGTGTGCATACAAATCATCTGGTCCTTCGCTTGGCATGAAAGTTACGACTTGAACTTTCTCTTGTTCGCCAAAAATCATAGAACCTGATTGATGAATACCTTCAGCAAATTTACCATGGCTGGCAATAATAATACCGATACCCATTCTTGTTCTTCCTCCTTTTAAATATTTTTCGTTGAAACAAAAAAGAATAATCTCCTTCCAAGCGAACTTGGCAATTCTTTTCCGTTTCAAGGAAATTTAAGAACAATATTATTGTAAAACGTTTTCAATAAAAAAGCAATAGCTTTTTGAGAAAAAGTAGCATAAATCATGAAAAATTTTCAGAAACGCTCAGGTTAAAACGACTGAATTTGACAGAAAAAATAGCATTTGTTCGGATACTGCCTATCAAAAAAATGAAAATGTTATGAAAACGTTTTAAAAAGAATGAAAAAAGAAAAAACTCAAAAAAGAGAGTTTTTCATAAATTTATAGAAAAATTTTTTCAAGTTCTTTGGCAACACCATCTTCTTCATTAGAAAATTCACTTTGTTTATCGGCAAATGGCAGAAGAGTGTCACTTGCATTTTTCATAGCGTAGCCTGTTCCAGCAAATGATAGCATCTCGGTGTCATTATGTTCGTCACCAAAAGCAATCAAGTTATCTTGAGAGATATTGAGTATTTTTAGGAGATATTTTAAAGCATAGGCTTTGTTGATACCTTTTGGTGAAAATTCGAGAATGTTCAGCGGACCGCCCCAAGAATCAACTTCGATTGCGTAATTGAAGTGTTTACGCATCTCTTCTGCAAGAGCGTATTTATCTTGATGGCGTGTTTGCATGAGAATGCCGTTCGGATTTTTAGTGATTTTTTTGATGTCCATTGACATTTTTTTAGTAATTTCTGGGACACCGAAAAGCTGAGGGTTTACGCGATTATGGTCTTGGGCGCTAATATAGAATTTTTTTCGGTACTCGCTGGCAATAAAATCTGCTTCAATGCTTTGTTGCATATCAAGAATATCAAGCAGGTATTGCTTGTCAATCGTAACGCTATGTTCCCATTCCCATTTTTTCTCGGGTAAATGCGTGAGCGAGCCATTGAAAGAAATCATCGGAGTTGATAATTCAAGGCGGCGATAGTGTTCAAGTGCCATACGATAAGGACGCCCAGTTGCAATAACGACCTTATGCCCTTTATTTTGAACCTTTTTAATCGTTTCAACGGTATAATCTGAAATGGTATTGTCGCTGCGCAACAATGTGCCGTCTAAATCAAGTGCAATCATTTTCTTTATCATAGCTGTTATTATAACAAAAAAGACTATAAAATTAAAAGAAAAGATTTCTATGCTATAATAGTAGTAATAAAAAATGAGGTTTTCGATTCATGTATAAAATTGTTTGGAGTCACTTATTTGCCTTGGGCATTATTCTGGGAGTTGTTTATTATCAGTCTAACGTTGATGGTTTGATGAATGACGTCCTGTTTGCTTTGTTGACTTTGGAAATGGGATTTTTATTCTATTATTTCAAACACGTTTTGTTACGTGGCTTGGTTTTAATATTTTGGTGCTTTTTCTATCCTTATAATTTGAATGTCTTGTTTAGTGTGGCTGACACATCTTGGGATACTGCTGCTTTATGGACATCAAATGGGATGAAATCTTTCATGCTTTATTTGGCAGTTCTTGTATTTGCCTTGATTGCTGGAACATTGAGTATACGGTTGATCTTAAATGCATTTAAATTAAATCATTATATTCAAGTATTCTTTGTAATGGGAATTGCATTTTTTGCTAGTCTAATGTTTCAGATTTTACGAACATTGGGGATTACTTGGAAAGTGATTTTATCACAACACCTCAATATTTTTGAGCAGGTCTCAAAAGCTCTGACAACAATTAATATGCCATTTATTCTAGGATTAATGGTTGTACAGGTGATGATGTTTATTTTGTTGGATAATGATTAATTAAGCTAAGGAGTTGCCCTTGGCTTTTATTTTTTAGTATTTTACCACCATGTCTGGTGGTTATGCTCACTTTATTTGTTAGTTTTAAAGGGCTTTTTAAAATCTTTTTTGTTATAATGTCTGTTTAAGGAAAGGAGAAAAACATGGCTAAAAAAATTGTTTTTGTTCATCTATTTTTCGGAGGTATTGCTTTTGGCATTTATCATTATCATCTTGAAGGACCAGACCTTGTTTGGAATATGTTTTTAGCTTTGGTGGCTCTTGATTTTTCACTTGTTTCCTATTATATAAGTAAAAAAGTTGTAAGGGGATTAGGAGCTATTCTGTGGCTATTCTTTTATCCTAATACTTTCTATATGTTAACGGATATTGTTCATATGCAATTTACAAGCACAGTATTGTGGAACAAAACGAGTTTGATTTTGTATATGTTATATGTGTCTAGTATTTTGTTTGGTGTTCTTTGTGGGATTGAAAGTGTTAAAAATATTGTTCTTACTTTTAAACTAAAAAATTATTATTTACGGTTGCTTTTTATTGGTGTTTTGTCATTTATTTCAAGTTTTGCTATCCATATCGGGCGTTACGCCCGCTTGAATTCTTGGGATATTTTCACACGTCCAAAAACCGTTATTAGTGAAATTCTAGACGTTGTTAGCTGGGATGCTGTTCATTTTGTGTTAGGGTTTACATTTATTCAGATTTTATGTCTGGTATTTCTTGACCGAGAAAATTTCAAATAAAGTTATTGAAAAATGAACGTTTTTTTGATAGACTATATGAGTTGTTCGGAAATTGTACGAAAAACGATTATTATTAACCCTATCAAAGGAGAAACCATTTTAAAATGGAAAAGTTTTTTAAACTTAAGGAACATGGTACAGATGTTCGTACAGAAGTAACTGCTGGTTTGACAACTTTCTTTGCAATGTCTTATGTTTTATTTGTCAACCCTTCAATTCTTTCACAAACTGGTATGCCTACGCAAGGTGTATTCCTTGCTACTATTATAGGAGCTGTTGTTGGTACATTGATGATGGCTTTTTATGCAAACCTTCCGTATGCCCAGGCACCTGGTATGGGACTTAATGCTTTTTTTACTTATACAGTTGTCTTTGCATTAGGATATACTTGGCAAGAAGCGCTAGCGATGGTTTTCATTTGTGGAATTATTTCACTTGTGATTACTCTTACTAAAGTTCGTAAATTGATTATTGAGTCAATTCCTGCAACTTTAAAATCAGCGATTTCAGCAGGTATTGGTATTTTCCTTGCTTACGTTGGTATCAAAAATGCTGGTTTCTTGAAATTCTCTGTTGATGCAGGAACATACACAGTATCTGGAACAGGTGCTGACAAAGGTCTTGCTTCAATTACAGCTAATGCTTCAGCCACTCCAGGTTTGGTTGCTTTTAACACACCTGCTGTTATCCTTGCATTGATTGGTCTTGCTATTACTATTTTCTTTATTGTTAAAGGTATTCGTGGTGGCGTTATTCTTTCAATTGCTGTAACAACTATTCTTGGTATTTTTATGGGCGTGGTTGATCTTGGTTCAATCAACTGGTCAGCGACAAACTTATCAGCTTCTATCAATGATTTGAAAGAAGTGTTTGGTGTTGCTCTTGGAAGTCAAGGTTTGGGGTCGTTGTTCTCAGATGCCTCACGTATTCCAGGCGTTTTAATGGCAATCCTTGCTTTTGCTTTAACAGATATCTTTGATACAATTGGGACACTTGTTGGTACTGGTGAGAAGGTTGGTATTGTTGCTACAACTGGTGAAAATAAAGAGTCTCAAGCGCTTGATCGTGCCCTTTATTCTGATCTAGTTGGTACAACATTGGGTGCGATTGCAGGTACTTCAAATGTAACAACTTACGTTGAATCAGCAGCAGGTATCGGTGCTGGTGGTCGTACTGGTTTGACTGCCCTTGTTGTAGCTGTTCTCTTTGCTATTTCAAGCTTCTTTAGTCCACTTGTTTCAATCGTTCCTACACAAGCAACAGCACCTATCCTTATCATCGTTGGTGTGATGATGCTTTCAAATCTTAAAAATGTAAAATGGGATGATTTGAGTGAAGCTATTCCAGCTTTCTTCACATCAATTTTTATGGGATTCAGCTATAGCATTACTTACGGTATCGCAGCTGGATTTATCACTTACACATTAGTTAAAATTGTGAAAGGTCAAGCTAAAGATGTTCACTTTGTTATGTGGATTTTGGACTTCTTGTTCATTCTTAACTTTGTTTGCTTGGCAATTTTGTAAAAGATATAGTTTTAGATGAAAGCTGGAGGAGAAATTCCTCCAGCTTTTTTCAATCTTTTTAGGCGGTATTGAGTAGCTGTTTTAAGGTGCTTGCAAAATTAGAATTTTGAATTTTTATAATAAAAATAGGATAAAAATCGGACGAGACTTGGAAGAGCTCCAGTTTTTTGATATAATAGTTCCATGTTTTATAGTCACAATGAAGATGAGTTGATTGCTTATGGAAATCGGCTTGGTCAAGAATTACAGGCAGGAGATGTTCTTGTTTTAACAGGAAATCTTGGTGCTGGTAAGACAACCTTAACCAAGGGAATCGCTAAAGGACTTGATATTCACCAGATGATTAAGAGTCCAACATACACGATTGTTCGAGAATACGAAGGAAGTTTACCACTTTATCATTTAGATGTTTATCGTATCGGAAATGATCCGGATTCTATCGATTTAGATGATTTTTTGTATGGTGATGGCGTAACTGTGATTGAATGGGGGGAGCTTCTTGAGACTGACTTGCTTGGTGATTATCTAGAAGTTGTTATTACGCCGTCAGGAGATGGGCGTGAAATAACACTACATGCTAATGGTTCACGTAGTCAAGCGCTTTTGGAGGCGATTGAACGTGGCTGAGCAGGAAGTTATCATTGAGGAAGCGCAGCCTTCAGATGCCAAAGTTTTGATTGATTTACTCAATCAAGTCAATGCAGAAACAGATTTTATCATTTTAGAGAAAGATTTATCTATTGATGATATGCAGACTTTTTTGCAAATACGTGCAGAAGTCTTAAATGAAATTTGTTTGGTTGTTAGAGTTGGTTCTGAGCTTGCGGGAGTGCTTAATATTGTTAGCACGAACTCACCACAAACTAATCATATCGGAGATGTTTTCATTGCATTGCAAGAAAAATATTGGGGATACGGGCTTGGTTCACTGTTAATGGAAGTTGCTCTTGATTGGGCAGAGCAAACGCCAATGATTCGCCGTTTGGAGTTAACAGTTCAAGCTAGAAATAGCAGAGCTGTTCACCTTTATGAAAAGTTCGGTTTTAAGATTGAAGCTGCGAAAGAACGTGGCGCAAAAACTAAAGATGGAGAATTTCTTGACGTCTACTTGATGAGTAGGTTGATAGACTAAAAGTAAACAAATGAAACTCGGAAAAAAAATTCTGCTAATGATAGCAGCAATCTTTGTAACAACAATTGTTGCCTTAGGTGTTTATATTACAACAGCTTACAATTTCTCAACAAGTGAGCTTTCAAAAACGTTTAAAGACTACAAGACGTCTGATTCTAGTAGTAATGCTATTGAGCAAACAAAACCTATCTCAATTCTTTTAATGGGGGTTGACACAGGCGATTCAGAACGTACATCAACGTGGGAAGGTAACAGCGATTCTATGATTCTAGTGACTGTTAATCCTGAAACGAAAAAAACAACGATGACTAGTTTGGAGCGTGACGTTTTGGTGACACTTACTGGACCAGAAGATAATGATATGAATGGCGTTGAAGCTAAATTGAATGCCGCATATGCTTCTGGTGGTGCGCAAATGGCTATCATGACGGTACAAAGTTTGTTGGACATTACTATTGATTACTATGTCCAAATCAACATGCAAGGTTTGGTAGATTTGGTTGATGCCGTTGGTGGTATTACCGTAACCAATAATTTCGATTTTGCCATTTCGATTGCAGAAAATGAACCTGAATATACAGCAACTGTTGAACCTGGTACTCACAAGATTAATGGTGAACAAGCTTTGGTTTACGCACGTATGCGTTATGATGACCCAGAAGGTGACTATGGACGTCAAAAACGCCAACGTGAAGTCATTCAAAAAGTTTTGCAGAAAATTTTAGCACTTGATAGTGTAAGTTCATATAAAAAAATCCTTTCTGCTGTAAGTAGCAATATGCAAACAAATATTGAAATTTCATCTAGCACGATTCCAAGCTTACTTGGCTATACAGATGCTTTGGGTGATATTAAAACCTACCAACTACAAGGTGAGGATGCGACGATTAATGGTACATCATATCAGATTGTCACATCAGACCATCTGCTTGAAATTCAAAATAATATCAAGAAACAACTTGGCTTAGATGAAAGTACAACCTTGCAAACGACAGCTGTTCTCTATGAAAATCTTTATGGTAGTGGAATATCAAGCTCTTATGATAGTGGCTATGGTGATTATAGTAGTTTTAGCGGCTATGACAGTGGTTACAGTGATTACAATAGTGGTGGTTATAGCGACTATAGCACAGATACTTATTCTGATTACAGTGCTTATTCATATTAAGAATATAATTACATAAAACATGGGAGTCGAGGTCCTTTTCTCAACTCCCATGTTTTTTAATAACTAGTGGATGTAAAATAACTAACTTATAAATCTTTTGAAAAAGATATTTTAGACTACGCTTGGCAATGTAAAAAATTAATAGTTACAATTAGATGATGTTTACGAATAGAGCAACGTTACGATTTAATTATTATAGGGGTGAGTGATGTATTTTATGGAAGCAAAGCTGGATTCAAAATAGCGATAATAGAATAAATATTCCTAGAAATAAATTAATAAGTGGTTAGATATTATCGAAGTTAATGAAAAAATCGCAAAGAGATAAAATGTAGTTCATCACAAGCACAGTAAAGGAATTCTGAAGACATTAGTTATCATCAAATTGTTGGGCTACTTGGTAAAGCTTACAGACAAATAAGAATAAAATCAAATGGTGTTTTATCAGACGATGTTTGACTAAAGGAATTAAAAAAGCTTGAACTACTTAGCTCCTCGACAATTTTTACTGAATATCGAACTTGCGCTTGAAATTTAGCCTTGATATTCTCTTTTTTTCGGCGCTGTCATTATCCCAACAGAAACACAAGAAAGAAGGTTGAATATTTCTGTTGAATTTGTGATGGCACATTCTTCAAAAATTAGAACATACATACTGTCGATAGAGATCTGTATTAGAAGAGGCAAGCTATGTAACTCAGCTTACCAGAAAAGTTAATTTATATATGCATATATAAATACCCGTTGTTCTAGCTAATCAGGCGTGAGCTAGAGAATATTTTAGACTCAACCCAAAATCATATTGATTAGTTTCAAGCATGAGTGAATAGGTTAGCAGTATCGCTTCTGTTCAAAATTTGAGTGCCTGTAGGCTTTGGCAACGTGAACGCTCTCTATCCCAAGTTGCTCTAAACTCGAAAACACGGTCTCTATAGGTTTCCTCAAGCGACTGTTTCGGTAATTATCAAACCACGAATGGTCACTCATATTTTTCTTTAGTTGTGATATGAACTTGATACCATACAGAGATAATTCCGACTTCACTTCTTTATCCACATAGTCCTTATCTCTGTAAATGATAGAGAGGGCTCTTTTCAAGCAATTCAAAGATAAACTGGCCATCTGAAATAGAGGCTGGAGTTACTACATAATCTATCGGAAATCCACTATCACTCACAAGTATTGAAAACTTGATACCGTAGTAGTGCACTTTCTTAGTAGCGTTATAGCCAATATCTGATAGTAGGGTGGGAACGCGTTGGCACAGAGCACACGGAAAACTATCAATCAAACCGAAAGAGCAGGTTTGACACAAGTCTAAGACCATAAAATAGCGCATCCGCTGAATGCTTTGAGCAAGATTTGGGAAAATACGGCAAAAGCGAGAGCGTTCTGGGGAACTGTTTGGGAAGAGATTGTGATGAATGGCACGGTAAATAGCACTCGCAGTTCGGTATCCCTCTTGAACTGCCCAGAGATAGCTAGTGATCATAACCACACTAGGTTGTTTTTGTAAATAGATATTTCGTCTATTTCTAACTTCATTAGGGACAAAACGTTGATATAAAGTGATAACTTTAGTCAAAATTTTTGAAAAAATGACTTGTGTTTGATTGGGATTTACAAGATAATGAACTTGGCTTTGCATATCATCTCCTCATTTCATGGTTGTTTTGAGTTATGATACGCAAAGTTTTTTAGTTCGGTTAGGATTAACTAGCACAGCGGGAATATAAATATAACTTCTAACTAACTTTATCAAATTTCAAGTGAGTGACCAATTTCATTTTGGAACTTTCAGTTATATTCATATAATTAATTTTAATAAGTCTGTTGACATCGTTTACAATATTTGATACAATCTAGTTATTGAATAGGTTAGTTACTCTTCGAGGCTTGTCCTATCACACAAATTTTAGTTTTTTGTGTGTGATGGCGAGGTCGAAGAGTTTTTTTGCATTTAAGGAGGTTGCTGTATGAGGATAGTGAAAAATATTCATAATAATATTTCCCTTTGTTTGGACAGTAAGGGAAATGAAGTAATCGCTTTTGGAAAAGGGATTGGGTTTATGAAACCGCCTTATGATATTCCAATCAATAGAATTGAAAGAACATTCTATAACGTTAACCCAATGTTTATTGATATGTTATCTCAAATACCGGAAGAAATAATTCAATTAAGTACAGAAATTATCGATTACGCAAATCAACTTTTAAAGACAGAGTTTAATGAAAATTTAATTTTTACTCTTGCCGATCATATTACGTTTAGTATTCGCAGATATAAAGAAAATATTCATATAGATTTGCCTTTGAGCTATGAAGTAAAGCATATGTATCCTAATGAAATGCAGATTGGTGAGCATGCTTTAAAACTTATCAAACACAGATTGGATATAGATTTGCCAAAACAAGAAGCAGCACTAATCACTTTACATGTTATTGATTATGGACTAGCTACAGTTGAAACAGGTACAAAAGGAAATCAAAGCAAGATCGAAAAGTGTACTCAGATCGTTGAAGAGTGTATGGGCTTAAAAATTGATAGAGAGGGATTTAATTATTCAAGATTTGTATCTCATATGTATTACTTATTAGAAAGAGTAATGAACAATAAAGAGATCAAAACCGAAAATAAGAAGATGTTTGATCAATTGATTGATGAATATCCTAAGACATATGAATGTGCAAAGAGAATTTGTGAAGCATTAGATATATTACCGAATGATGAAGAAATGATGTATGTCATTCTTCATGTGAATCGATTGAGTAATCGAGAAGAAATAGTTGAATAAGGTTTTTACGATACATAAAAGCGCGCAATGTATCGAAAAAATATATTAAGAAATTAGGAGGAAGCTTGAAATGGCTAAAAAAGATTATAAAGAATTATCGAAAGAGATTCTTGAAAAAGTTGGTGGGATCGGAAATATTACTCGTGCCTATCATTGTATGACTCGTTTACGTTTAAATGTTAAAGATAAAGGTTTGGTTAAAGTAGAAGAAATTGAAAAGCTTGATGGTGTAACGGGTTATCAGTGGAATGGTAATCAGCTACAGATCATTATTGGGCAACATGTAGATGATGTATATCAGGATTTTTGTAAAGTATCTGGATTAAATACAGAATCAAAGATTGAAGAAAACTTAGACGATGAAAAATACAAGTTTGGAATCAATACGATTTTTCAAACACTGGCAGCAATTCTATTACCTGTAATTCCTGCTATTGCCGGTGCCGGTATGATCAAAGGTATTTCGACAATTTTAACTTCTTATTGTGGAGTTGATGCAGAGAGTACATTTAATGTTGTATTGAATATGGCTGGTGATTGTGCTTTCTATTTCTTACCTTTCTTAGTGGCATGGTCTTCCGCAAAACATTTTAAGACAAATATCGCAATGGCAATCTCTTTGGCAGGTGTCTTGTTATATCCGACAATGACAGCGGGAAATACAGCAGGCTTAGAAGCGATGAGCTTGTTTGGTTTACCGATTCCGTTTCCTAGATATTATGGAAGTACAATTCCGATTATCTTGACAGTATGGGTATTATCTTATGTTTATAAATATGCGGATAAAATTATCCCTAAGAGTTTAAGAATTGTATTTACACCAATGGTTGTATTATTGATCATGACTCCATTGACATTAGTTGCGATTGGACCTTTGGCAATGTATATTTCTGAACTTTTGGTTGGTTTGTTTAATTTCTTATATGGTTTATCTCCAATCATTGCCGGGGCAATCATTGGTGGAACTCGTTTGTTTGTTGTAATGACAGGCATGCATTTATCATTGAGTACAATTTGTTTAGGAAATTTGGCTGGATTGGGTTATGACTGGTTATTGCCTATGCATACAATGGGGACGCTTGCATTATTTGGAGCCTGCTTGGCTGTATGGATCCGTGCAAAGAAATCAGAAAATAAACAAATTGGAGCTTCTACTGCGATTTCAGCATTTATCGGTATTACCGAACCCGGTATTTATGGCGTATTCTTGAAATTTAGAAACGCAATGCTTGCGACAGTTGTTGGCGGTGCTGTAGGTGGTGCAATTGTCGGTATGTTTGGTGGTCGAGCATCGGCATATGTTAACTCTTGTATTTTATCTACTCCGGCATTCATGACAGATAATTTTTGGTGTGTAGCTTTAGGAATGGCAGTATCGGCTATTGTAGCTTTTGTGATCGTAATGGTTCTTGGAATTAAAGAAGACGAAAAAATTTAGAAAAATAAAAGGAGATGTTTACTATGGGATTTCTGAATATGTTCAAAAAGAAAGAAACGTTACCGAATATTCCGGATGACAAGATGGTTTCTGTATGTGATGGTGAAATGATTCCGGCAAAAGATATCAAAGATGAGATGTTTTCAAAAGAAGTTCTGGGAAAAACAGTAGGTTTTATTCCAATATCCAAAGAAATCGTAGCTCCTTGTAATGGGGTTTTAGAAGTCATGTTTTCAACCGGACATGCGTTTGCGATTCGCATGAAAGATGGTACCGGAGTATTGGTTCATGTAGGTATCAATACAGTTGATTTAGATGGAAAAGGGTTCAATGTACATGTTAAACAGGGATCTCATGTAAAAGCCGGACAAAAAATTGTTGATGTTGATCTGGAAATGGTAAAGGAAGCCGGATATGATCCAACGACAATGTTGATCATTACTGAAGGTGTTGACAATAAAGAATATTCTTTTAGTTCATTTGGACAAAAGACAAAAGCAGAAGTTGTACTATAAGGAGGAAATGATAATGTATACAAATGAAGGAAAATTAAACTTCCCAAAAGATTTTTTGTGGGGTGGTGCTACAGCCGCAAATCAATGTGAAGGCGCATGGGATGAAGATGGAAAAGGAATGACGATCCAAGATTGTTTAGAATTCCGTGCAGGTAACATTTCAGATATGGGAAAACAATTTGCGTTTTCTTCTAAAAATCTGGAAATGGCTCAAACAGAGAATGATATCAATTATCCAAAACGAAGAGGTATTGATTTTTATCATCATTACAAAGAAGATATCGCACTGTTTGCGCAAATGGGATTTAAAGTGTATAGAATGTCCATTTGCTGGTCAAGAATTTATACAAATCCTGAAGATAAGGTGCCAAATGAAAAAGGTATAGAATTTTATTTGAATGTACTTAAAGAATTAAAGAAATATGATATAGAGCCTTTGGTTACGCTTTCTCATTATGATGTACCGGTTGCACTGATCAATAAGTATCGTGGATGGTATGGTAGAGAATGTATAGATTTATTCATAAAATACGCAAGAACATGTTTTGAACACTTTGGAAAATATGTAAAATATTGGCTGACATTCAATGAAGTAGACGCCATGTTAAGACATCCGGTTACAAGTGGCGGGCTGATCGAAGACCAGTTTGATGATGTGCCATTTGAACAGGCGATGTATCAAGCCATGCATCATCAAATGGTTGCCAGTGCTTTGGCTGTTAAAATAGGACATGAAATTTGTCCGGATTCTCAGATTGGCTGCATGATGACAAAATTATGTTTCTATCCATTTACCTGTAAGCCGGAAGATAATTTGGCAACGCAACAAAGAATGAGAAGTGTTTATCGCTATGTCGATATTCAAGTATTTGGTGAATATCCTATTTATTTAAAGAAAGAAATCGATAATAAAGGATTTGAAGTTCATTTTGAAAAAGATGATGAAGAAATTTTAAAAGAAGGTACTGTAGACTTTGTAAGTTTTTCTTATTATATGACCTCTTGTTGGGCAGCTAGTACAGAAGGATTGGAATTATCTCCGGGAAATACCTTTAACGGAGTTAAAAACCCATATCTTCCAAGCAGTGAATGGGGCTGGCAAACCGATGCTTCGGGATTACGTTATTCTTTAGTAGAACTGTATGATCGTTTTAGAAAGCCATTATTTATCGTGGAAAATGGTTTAGGCGCAAGAGATGTGGTTTCAGAAGATGGAAAAGTGCATGATCCTTATCGTGAAGATTATTTGAAAGAACACGTATGTGCTATGAGTGATGCGATAAACTTAGATGGTGTTAATTTGATTGGTTATACTTGGTGGGGATGTATTGACTTGATTTCTGAATCCACACGAGAAATGAGCAAACGTTATGGATTTATCTATGTTGATATAGATGACTATGGAAATGGTACATATAATCGTATCAAGAAAGATAGTTTTGAATTCTATAAGAAAGTAATCGCATCAAATGGAACTGAGTTATAATTATGAAGAGTTTTGTGAGTGATTTAGATGGAACTCATTATGGGGTAAGATGTTTGGATTTCTATAAACAACCTATATATTCTATCATTATGAATGGGGTAATCATTTTAGATAGAAATAAAACATTCTAAGATTAGTAGTGAGGAAATCTCTGACGAGAGAAAGTACTTACTACTTTTTCATTATGTTAAAGTAGAGGTGTCTTGTTAAGTCGTAAGTTCTTTAGGCGCTAGACGTCGTATATAAAACTGGCAAGACATCATTGTTTTAGGTGGAATTTTATCGAAGTATGTGGGACGTTTAACGTCGAGTATTGAAAATGAAATCATTAAAACAAGGAATCATTCAAGACAAAGAGGTATTTATCATGAGAGTTGTTTTTGGAATTGATGTGAGTAAGGCAAGTTCAGAAGTTGCTATTCTAGTTAATGGAGAGAAAATCCATAATTACACAATAACAAATGACGCCATCGGATTTGCACGTCTCTTGAGCGATTTAACAATCGTCCAACAACCCCGAAATCATCTTTGAGGCAACCGGAGTCTACTCTCGGCGCCTCCAGGTCTTTCTTGAAGACAGTGGCTACGCTTATACACGACTCAATTCACTGGAAGCTAAGAAACAACTCGATAGCTTAACAGATAAAATTGACGCTGAAAAGCTAGCACAATCTCAGTTTGTGCTAAATAGAAAGCCAACCTACGTTCAAAAAGAAGTCTATCAAAACTTACATGATTTAAGTCGATTCTATCAGAATCTAACTGAAGATATTGTTCGTACTAAGAATCGACTTCACAAGGTTTTACAAGTGACTTTCCCTGAATTGGAGGAGCCCTTATCTGCACCTACTGGAGAACAATACTGGAAATTGGTTATTGCTTTTCCTAGCAGGAACTTCGTTCTCAATTTAAGTGAAGGTGAGTTAACCGACGTCATTTCTCAATCCACTTCTAAACGAATCTCTGATAAACGCATTGCTTATTTGATTGACAAACTTAAACCGCTTGCTAAACAGTCATACTGTGCTGTTAAGAAAAACTCTCCTATGACTGAAGAAGTAAGATATTATGCCAAGAATTACTTAGACTAACAGAACGAAGACAAGTCGTACTGGATGAAATGGTTAGTCTAGCTCAACCATTACCCGAGTACGATATTCTATGCTCTATTCCTGGTATCGCTGAAGCAACAGCAACAAGCATTATCGGAGAACTCGGGGACATTCGCCGCTTTCAGTCTGCCAACCCAATTAATGCCTTTATTGGTATTGATTTAAGGCATTACGAATCTGGAAACTTTCTTGCCAAAGAACACATCACAAAACGGGGAAATCCTTATGCTAGGAAAATTCTCTATAAATGCATTCACAATATCGCTGTTGCTAGTCACACTAATCCCAGTCATATTGCGGACTTCTATGACAAACGAAAAAGACAATCGCAAACAACTTCAACGAAGCCACATACGATTGCCGCTGTACATCGTCACATTCGGACAATGTATTACCTCATAACGCATAACAAACTTTACGACTATACTGCTACCCAAAGTCATTAAAGTCGTCTATGCTCAATTATTGTAACACCTTATTTAAAAAATTGATAGTAAGGTGATGATTTTGTGTACCCTTTTTTTGGAAAAATCAGCTGACAGCATCCTCTAAGTAAAGGTATTAAACATTTTCTAAAGAGAATTACCTTGTTATAATTGACAAATGGTAGAAAAAATAATTTATAAACAGATTGTTGTTCCTCAAGTTGCAGAGAACATTATGGAAATATTATTCAACTATAATGTTGGATATATTATAATAGAGTAAGATATACGTTGGATTGTATCGTAAAGAATATAATATATTGAGTGTTGTTCTATATGGAGTATTTGGAATAAGAGAATATTAAAAAATAGAAACCAAGAATATATAAACTACATGTTATCTCATTTTCAATTTGAAGCGGATGTTCGAAAGATTAAAGATCAGGTGGTAAAGATTGATATATTAGAGTTAAATCCTACCAAATATGTCCAAAAGTTAATGGAAATTAATCAATGGGATTCAAATGAAATTTATGTATTCGGTTATGGGGACAATGATAGTGATATGCTAGACTATTTCAATCATTCCTATACACCATCAAATGTTTCTGAGAAAGCAAAGTGCAATGTTTTTCTAACTTATGAGGAAGTTGTCTTATCGGCAGCTTCTTTTTGGGATACAAAGTATAAATTTAATTTTTATGTCATTTTATACAAATTAGGTACTACTTTTATTCAATAAGTAATATAAATTATGAATACATTCTGATAAACGACGTCAAACTTAATTCAAAATGAAATTTTATAACTTTTTGCAACATGCTAATGTTAAACAAACTATATTTGGCTCCCTTTTAGCACTCTTTATTAATAGGGAAAATATATATTCTTGTATCCATAGACATATAAAAGCAAGTTCAAAAGGGAAATAAATGAAAGGTTGATTTCTTATTAGTCACTTGTAAAAATATTAATGTACTAAGAACTAGTTGAAGTGTCAGATATTGAAATAATTTATCAGAAATCATGTCACTATTAACTGTTGAATATGGCTGATAAAACCACCAAGCCTTTTAGCTTGGTGGTTGTTGCTTAGTTTTCTTCTTGATATTTTGCTAGCGTTGCTTTGATTTGCTTTAAGCGGCTATTGGTTTCTTGTTCAAAAAGGCGACGTTTGTAATCCAAATCTTGGCTGATTGTTTGAAGTGTTGGAAGCTGGTTGTTAATGTCGTCAATACTGCGACGAATTTTTACGATGTCAGTTGAAATTCTTTCGCTAATGTCATCAGCTTCTGCGATTTCTGCTTTAAATTGGTCGCGGTTTTTATAGACATGATAGGCTGCATATCCTGCGCAGCCAGCCACGCCGAGTGCGATAAGATGTCTTAATTTCATGCTTTTACCTCTTGAGAGATTTGCTCTGCTAATTTGCCAAGAGCTTCAAAGTTAGGTTCATGTTCTGTGAAAGCAAATGTGACTTCATCGTTAGCATCATAACGTGGGATGAGGTGGACGTGTGCATGGAAAACAGTTTGTCCAGCGACTTCTTCGTTGTTATTAAGAATGTTCATTCCGACAGCACCAGTAGCTTTTTGGACGGCACGTGCGACTTTCGGTAAACGAGCAAAGAGTGTTTCTGATGTTTCTTGAGACATGGCAAGAACATTACGGACGTGCTCTTTTGGAATTAATAGAGTATGTCCTTTAGTTGTTTGTGAAATGTCTAAAAAAGCAAGTACTTGGTCATCTTCATAGACTTTTGATGACGGAATGTCACCAGCGATAATGTTACAAAAGATACAATTTTCCATTTGAATCACCTATAATCCTTTGATTTTGTTATAATTATTATATCAAAAATTTGTGGGTATCTTATGTTAAAAATTGAAAATATAACTGGGGGATATATTAACATCCCTGTCTTAAAAAATATTTCTTTTGAAGTTGGTGATGGTGAGCTTATTGGCTTGATTGGTTTGAATGGGGCTGGTAAGTCAACGACAATCAATGAAATTATTGGGCTCTTAACGCCATATCAAGGGCAAATTTCGATTGATGGTTTGACTTTGGCGCAGAATCAGGCAGAATATCGTAAGAAAATTGGATTTATCCCAGAAACGCCAAGTTTATATGAAGAATTGACTTTACGTGAACATTTAGAAACAGTTGCAATGGCTTATGACCTTAATTATGATGAGGCGATGGCGCGTGCGACAGAATTGTTGGAACTTTTCCGTTTATCTGATAAATTAGAGTGGTTTCCGATTAATTTCTCTAAAGGGATGAAGCAGAAGGTCATGATTATTTGTGCCTTTATGGTTAATCCAAGTTTGTTTATCGTTGATGAGCCCTTTTTGGGCTTGGACCCATTAGCAATTTCTGATTTGACAGAATTATTGGCGCAAGAAAAGGCAAAAGGAAAAGCGATTTTGATGTCAACACACGTTTTGGATGCTGCTGAAAAGATGTGTGACCGTTTTGTGATTTTGCATCAAGGGAAAATTCGTGCAACTGGTACATTAGCAGAGCTACGTGAAGCATTTGGTGATGAGACAGCAACGCTTAATGATATTTATATGTCATTGACTAAAGAGGTGTGATATGAAAGAAGTTTTTCAAAAGCGCCGTAGTGCTTTTTTAGGGCAATGCTTAAAGTATCTTCGTTATGTCTTTAATGACCATTTTGTGCTAGTCTTGGTTTTCTTAACAGGTTTTCTGATGGTTCAATACAGCCAGCTGTTACGTCAGTTTCCAAGTCAGACAGTCGTTATTGACGTGATTTTGGTCTTGGTTATCCTTGTTTTGCTTAGCCTTGGGAAGATTGCGACTTATTTGGAAGCACCTGATAAATTGTTCTATTTGCCAAAAGAAATTGAGATTTTGCAATGGCTATCACAGGCAAGACGTCGTGCTTTTGTGATTTGGACAATCGTGCAAACGGCAATTCTTGTTTTATTAGCTCCCATCTTCTTTAAACTAGGTTTTTCAACGGTTACCTTTGGCATTTTATTGCTTGCTTTAGCGGTTGTGAAATGGCTTGTAATGAAAGAAAAAAGCAAGGTATTCTTTTCTCAAGGAAAATTTTCATGGGATGCTGCCATTTCTTATGAAGCAAAACGTCGTCAAGGAGTGCTTAAATTCTTTTCACTTTTCACAACGGTTAAGGGAATTTCAGCTAGTGTGAAACGTCGTTCGTACTTGGATAGTTTGCTTGGTTTGGTCAAAAAAACACATGCCAAAACATGGTCAAATTTATACCTACGTGCGTTTTTACGGAGTTCAGATTATTTTGCTTTAACCTTGCGATTACTCGCATTGAGCTTGCTTGCGCTTATCTTTATTTCCAATCGCTTGGTAGCAGTTGGCTTGGCTTTGGTCTTTAATTATTTATTACTTTTTCAATTATTAACCCTATCCCAACATTTTGATTATCAATATTTGACCAATCTTTATCCAATTTCTGAAAAGCAAAAGGCGGCTAATTTAAAGACATTTTTGAAAAAATTATCGTATTTATTGAGCTTTTTGGAGTTGTTATTAACGTTTTCTTGGCAAGCAGCAGGCTTATTGATTTTGGTAACGGTTATTATTACAGAATGGTATCTTCCTTACAAAATCAATAAGATGATTGACTAGGCGCTGTAAAACAAGTAAAATAGGAGTAAACAAACGATTCACGAAAGAAAAGGAGGGCGGACAGGTGACAGTATCGGATCAAGAATTGACAATGACTCCCTTGCAAGGTAAGAGTGGTAAAGCCTTTATTGGTCAATATCCAAACGGTGAAAAAATCTTTATTAAATTGAATACGACACCGATTTTGCCTGCACTTGCTAAAGAACAGATTGCACCACAATTATTGTGGGTACGTCGAACTGGCAATGGTGATACAATGAGTGCTCAAGAGTGGCTTGATGGTAGAATTTTGACAAAAGAGGATATGGGGAGTAAACAAATTGTCCATATTCTTTTGCGTTTGCACAAATCACGCCCTCTAGTTAATCAGCTGTTACAGTTGAACTATAAGATTGAAAATCCTTATGATTTGTTGGTGGATTGGGAAAAAAATGCCCCACTTCAAATCCAAGAGAATACTTATCTGCAAAGTATCGTCAAAGAATTAAAACGCAGTTTACCAGAGTTTCGTTCAGAAGTTGCAACGATTGTGCATGGTGATATTAAGCATAGCAACTGGGTCATTACGACTAGTGGTATGATTTACCTTGTTGATTGGGATTCTGTACGATTGACAGATAGAATGTATGATGTAGCCTTTCTTTTGAGTCATTACATTCCATATTCACGTTGGCATGAGTGGTTAAATTATTATGGTTACAAGGATAATGAGAAAGTACGCCAAAAAATTGTTTGGTACGGACAATTCTCATATCTTTCACAAATTTTAAACTGTTTTGATAAGCGTGACATGGAGCACGTGAATCAAGAAATTTATGGTTTACGAAAATTTAGGGAGTTAGTTAGTAAAAAGAAATAATGCGAGTTAGAAAACGTAAGGGTGCTGAGGAGCACTTAGAAAATAACCCACACTATGTTATTTTAAATCCAGAAGAAGCCAAAGGACGTTGGCGCGAAGTATTTGGTAATGATAATCCAATCCACATTGAAGTAGGTTCAGGAAAAGGAGCCTTCATTACTGGAATGGCTTTGCAAAATCCAGATATTAACTATATCGGAATTGACATTCAAGTATCTGTGCTTAGCTATGCTTTAGATAAAGTGTTAGATAGTCAAGCACCGAATGTTCGTTTGTTGTTAGTTGATGGCTCTGATTTGACAAATTATTTTGCAGATGGTGAGATTGATTTAATGTATTTGAATTTTTCAGATCCATGGCCGAAAAAACGTCATGAAAAACGCCGTTTAACTTATAAGACATTCTTGGATACTTACCGTCAAATTTTACCAGAACAAGGTGAAATTCATTTCAAAACGGATAACCGTGGTTTGTTTGAATACAGTTTGGCAAGTTTCTCACAATATGGCATGATTTTAAAACAAGTTTGGTTAGATCTGCATGCTAGTGATTTTGAGGGAAATGTCATGACTGAATATGAGGAAAAATTTTCTCAAAAAGGACAAGTCATTTACCGTGTTGAAGCACAATTTCAGTAATTAGTGGACTGGTTAAAGAAGTGGTTATCTAAGCTTCTTTCGGAGAGGTCGCATAGTGGTCGAGTGCGCACGCTTGGAAAGCGTGTAGTCCAATTGGGCTCGGGGGTTCGAATCCCCTCCTCTCCTTACAAAATTGAATAGTAAAAGATGCCCTTTATTTTATAGATAATGATGTAAAAAATCAGGGCATTTTTTGTACTCAATTATCGTAATGTTATTGAGATTTATGAATGGGAAAGACTCTCACCGATGTTAATAAATATTTAAAAAATAATAACTATAGTTTGAATATTTGGGAGCAAGCTGCTGGTAGTAAAACTACTTAGAATGGTGAGGCTGTAATGGTATTAGGAAAAGTAAGGGATTTTTTTAATCAAGCATCATTAAGTATTTTGCTGTGTTAATGTTATTGATACGCTCAGTGTATAACGGTGTTTTGATTGGCCATGACAATCTCATCGTTTTAGCAATCTTGGTAGGAATACTAGTCCTTATGAAAAATTATCAGTAAACATAATCTAGGTCTTGGCAGAAAATAATAGCATTGTTTACAATAACAATCAGGAAACAAATGAGGTCGCAAAAGAAATTCATCAGCTTACTGGAAATCAGAGCGATTCGTTAACGGATAGAATTTTGGTTGTAACGGCGGATAAAGAACATGTAGATAGTTATTTTATCCAATATGCTAGTTGTTATTATCCGTGGGATGCCAATGTTGATATACCAGAGATAATTTTGTGTCGGCTGACCAAGAATTTTTAGATTTAATGGCATTGTACAGCGACAGCGCAACAAGGTATTACCTCTGGAATGAAAATATTGATACTAGGGATAATTTCGATTTAACAGACGATGACTTTATTGCACTCTAAAAACATATGACGAAGTCTTGATTTTAGATGACCATTATACGTTTAATGCCTTGACGAAAAAATTATTTGGTCGGACATATTCCCCAGGATTGTATAAAGTATCAGACATTCTTGCTGGGAAAGGGTAAGTTTTCTAGCTTCATCAAGCATAAGTCTTGATATTTCAGATAAAATGTGCTATTATAATAGAAAATAAGAGGAAGGAGGCGAAGTTTGTGACTTCGCCTCTTGTGGTGCTTAAATCTCATTTTAGCTAAAAAGGCTAGTGATTATAAGAGATTAAGAGCGAAGTTCTACGATGAGACGCTACAAGTCCACTTCGTAGAAGTAAGTGATCGTAGTGAACTTTCTATTTTTGATTTTAAAAGATAAAGGAGGGGATTCTTATCGCAAACGCAAATACAATCATTGATGTCGTTACAGAAGTGGTTGCACCAGCTATTAAAGAGCCGTTTGAATTAGTTGATGTCGAGTATGAGAAGATGGGGAGCGATTATGTGCTTAGCATCTTAATTGACAAGCCAGAAGGCATTACGGTAGATGATACAGCAGAGTTGACTGAAATTATCAGCCCTTTGCTTGATGCCATTAAACCAGACCCATTTCCAGAGCAGTATATGTTGGAAGTGTCTAGCCCTGGTTTAGAGCGTCCGTTAAAAACGAAAGAAGCTCTTGAAAAAGCTGTAGGTTCTTATGTCAATGTTAGTCTCTACAAAGCGATTGATAAAGTTAAGGTATTCCAAGGGGACCTTGTTGCTTTTGACGGTGACACATTGACCATTGATTATTTGGATAAAACGCGGAAAAAAACAGTTGAAATTCCGTATTCGACAGTTGCAAAAGCGCGTTTGGCAGTGAAATTGTAGTCAAGTTTTACAAACTACAATCTGATTTTATTTAGATATAGACGAAAGGATACGCTCTACTGACCATGTAGAGCAATGAAAACAATGAGCAAAGAAATGCTAGAAGCCTTCCGTATTTTGGAAGAAGAAAAACACATTAACAAAGAAGACATCATTGATGCTGTGAAAGAGTCTTTGAAATCAGCTTACAAACGTCGTTATGGTCAATCTGAATCATGTGTTATTGAATTCGATGACAAAAAAGGTGATTTTAAAGTTTACACTGTTCGTGAAGTTGTTGAAGAAGTTTTTGATAGCCGTTTAGAAATCAGTTTGTCAGATGCGTTGAAAATCAGTTCAGCTTATGAACTCGGTGATAAAATTCGTTTTGAAGAATCTGTTGCTGAATTTGGTCGAGTTGCTGCTCAATCAGCTAAACAAACAATCATGGAAAAAATGCGCCGTCAAATTCGTGAAGTAACTTACAATGAGTACAAACAACACGAAGGCGAAATCATGACTGGTACTGTTGAACGTTTTGACCAACGTTTCATCTATGTTAACCTTGGTTCGCTTGAAGCGCAATTATCACACCAAGATCAAATTCCTGGTGAAACCTTCAAATCACATGACCGTATTGAAGTTTATGTTTACAAAGTTGAAAACAATCCAAAAGGTGTCAACGTTTTTGTAAGCCGTAGCCACCCACAATTCATCAAACGCATTATGGAACAAGAAATTCCTGAAGTATTTGACGGAACAGTTGAAATCATGAGCGTTTCACGTGAGGCAGGCGACCGTACAAAAGTTGCTGTTCGTAGCCACAATCCAAACGTTGATGCTATCGGTACTATTGTCGGTCGTGGTGGAAGCAACATTAAGAAAGTGATTAGCAAATTCCATCCAAAACGTTATGATGCTAAGGCTGGTATTGAAGTGCCAATCGAAGAAAATATTGATGTTATCCAATGGGTTGAAGATCCAGCGGAATTCATCTACAATGCCATTGCGCCAGCAGAAGTTGATATGGTTCTTTTTGACGAAGAGGACAGTAAACGTGCGACTGTTGTCGTTCCTGACAATAAATTGTCACTTGCTATTGGTCGTCGTGGACAAAACGTTCGTTTGGCAGCTCATTTAACTGGCTACCGTATCGACATCAAATCTGCATCAGAATACGAAGCACTTGAAGCTGAACATGAAGCAAACGCAGCTGTAGCACAAGAAGAAGTTGCACCTGTTGAAGAAGCAGCTGAATCTGTTGAAACTGAAGTTGTAGCAAACGACGCAGAGTAAAGAAAGATAGAGGTGTTTGATGGCTAAAACACGTAAAATACCTTTAAGAAAATCAGTTGTTTCAGGCGAAGTAATTGATAAGCGCGATTTGCTTCGCATTGTTAAGAATAAAGAAGGCGAGATTTTTATCGACCCGACTGGTAAGAAAAACGGTCGCGGTGCCTACATCAAACTTGACAATGAAGAGGCAATCCAAGCTAAAAACAAAAAAGTGTTTAATCGTAGTTTTTCAATGGAAGTTCCTGACGAATTTTACGATGAATTAATTGCTTACGTTGATCACAAAGTAAAAAGAAGAGAGTTGGGTCTTGAATAACCGTGAAAAATTGTCAAATTTAATTGGTTTAGCACAGCGAGCAGGAAAAGTTATCTCTGGTGAAGAGTTAGTTATCAAAGCGATTCAATCTGGAAAAGCACAGCTTATTTTTCTAGCTAATGATGCTGGCGCTAATTTGACAAAGAAAACAGCTGATAAATGTCAATATTACAAAATAGAAGTCTCTACAGTGTTTAACACACTGGAATTAAGTGCTGCTCTTGGAAAACCACGTAAAGTGGTAGCCATAGCAGATGCTGGATTTTCAAAGAAAATGAGGACTCTTATGAACTAAAAGAATAGGAGGACATCAATTGTCAAAGAAAAGATTATATGAAATCGCTAAAGAATTAGGTAAATCAAGCAAAGAAATTGTTGAATATGCTCAAGAATTAGGACTTGCTGTTAAGAGCCATTCTTCTAGCGTGGAAGAATCTGATGTCAAACGTATTGTGGCAAAATTTTCAGATAAGCCTCAATCTACTCCAGCTAAACCTAAAGTAGAAAAAGCATCTGAAAAAACAGTTGCACGAGCTCCAAAAGCTACTCCTGCAACACCATCAAAACCACAAAGCCGTAATTTTAAGGCTGAGCGTGAAGCACGTGCCAAAGCCGAAGCTGAAAGACGTGCTAATGGTGGCGATAAAAAACGTCGTAACGACCAGCGTCGCGATGATCGTTCAAATCCTAATGACCGACAAGGGAATACTCAAAATAATCGCAAACAGAATAAACGCGATCACAATCCTCAAAATCATAGTCGAAGAGATCAACGTGATAACCGTCAGCAAGCAGCAAAACCACGTGTTGACTTTAAAGCACGTGCCACTGCTATAAAAGCTGAACAAAATGCTGAGTATTCACGTCAAAGCGAAAAACGAATTTATGAGCAGGAAAAGGCCAAACGTAAAGCAACTGCTGCAAAAGAGCAAGAACAAAAAGCTCGTGTTGAGGCAAAAGCTAAGAGTGAAGAGAAGAAAGCGGTAGTTAAAAAGGTTGCGCCTGCTCCACAAACTGTGGTGGCAGAACCTCCTACCCCAACTGCTGATAAACGTCGTAAGAAACAAGTTCGTCCTGAAAAATCACATGATTACAGTCATGAAGACGAATCGCGCAAGAATAAAAATAGAAAAAACTGGAATAATCAAAACCAAGTGAGAAATCAAAGAAATAGTAACTGGAATAATAATAAGAAAAACAAAAAAGGTAAAAATAATCGTAATAATGCTCCAAAACCTGTAACAGAGCGTAAGTTCCATGAATTGCCTAAAGAATTTGAATATACTGAAGGTATGACAGTCGCTGAAATCGCAAAACGTATTAAACGCGAACCAGCTGAAATTGTTAAAAAATTGTTCATGATGGGTGTTATGGCAACACAAAACCAATCCCTCGACAGCGATACAATCGAACTGCTGATGGTTGATTATGGTATTGAAGCTCATAAAAAAGTTGAGGTTGACGAAGCTGATATCGAACGCTTCTTCGTAGATGAAGATTACCTCAACCTTGAAAACATGGTTGAACGTGCGCCTGTTGTTACAATCATGGGCCACGTTGACCACGGTAAAACAACCCTTCTTGATACCCTTCGTAATTCACGTGTCGCTACAGGCGAAGCTGGTGGTATCACGCAACATATTGGTGCTTATCAGATTATTGAAAATGGTAAGAAAATTACTTTTCTTGATACGCCAGGACATGCGGCATTTACATCAATGCGTGCGCGTGGTGCATCAATTACAGATATTACAATCTTGATTGTTGCTGCTGATGACGGTGTTATGCCCCAAACAGTCGAAGCCATTAACCACTCTAAAGCTGCTGGTGTCCCAATCATCGTTGCAATTAACAAGATTGATAGACCAGGAGCCAACCCAGAACGTGTTATTGGTGAACTGGCAGAACACGGTATTATTTCAACTGCTTGGGGTGGAGACTGTGAATTTGTTGAAATTTCAGCCAAATTTGGTCAAAACATTGATGAATTGCTAGAAACAGTTCTCCTTGTTGCTGAAATGGAAGAATTGAAAGCTGACCCTACAGTTCGTGCTATTGGTACAGTTATTGAAGCTCGTCTTGATAAAGGTAAAGGTGCTATCGCAACACTTCTTGTTCAACAAGGTACTCTTCACGTTCAAGACCCAATCGTTGTTGGTAACACGTTTGGCCGTGTTCGTGCTATGGTTAATGACCTTGGACGTCGTGTAAAAGTAGCTGAACCATCAACACCAGTATCAATCACTGGTTTGAATGAAGTACCTATGGCAGGTGACCACTTCGCCGTCTATGAAGATGAAAAAGCTGCGCGTGCCGCTGGTGAAGAACGTGCTAAACGTGCATTGATGAAACAACGTCAAGTAACACAACGTGTTAGCCTTGAAAACCTATTTGATACGCTTAAAGCAGGTGAAGTTAAGACTGTTAATGTTATCATCAAAGCCGATGTACAAGGTTCAGTTGAAGCTCTTGCTGCCTCACTTCTTAAAATTGATGTTGAAGGCGTTAAAGTCTCAGTTGTCCATTCAGCTGTTGGTGCTATTAACGAATCAGACGTTACCCTTGCTGAAGCCTCAAATGCCTTCATCATTGGATTTAACGTACGTCCTACACCACAAGCACGTCAACAAGCAGAAACTGATGAAGTAGAAATTCGTCTTCATTCAATTATCTACAAAGTTATCGAAGAAGTTGAAGATGCCATGAAAGGTATGCTTGACCCTGAATACAAAGAAAAAATTATCGGTGAAGCTATCATCCGCGAAACTTTCAAAGTTTCTAAAGTTGGTACAATCGGTGGATTCATGGTTACAAGTGGTAAAATCACTCGTGATGCTAACGCCCGTGTCATCCGTGATGGTGTCGTTATCTTCGACGGAAAACTTGCTAGCCTTAAACACTTCAAAGATGACGTTAAAGAAATCGGAAACGCCCAAGAAGGTGGTTTGATGATTGAAAACTACAACGACATTAAAGTTGATGACATCATCGAAGGCTACATCATGGAAGAAATTAAACGTTAATTCCCATTGAGACTAAAGTTTCTAATGGCGTATGATAAGCTCTAGCAGACTTTCAGTTGATGGCTAGCTTTCAAGAATTCTCTAGTAAAAACAGAGCTACATACTGCAGTCTTGTTTTACCACGGTGGTAGCTATCTTTAGAGTATCAACAAATTTAGTTTTTATGAAATAATTTCTAAAATTTGTAAGTCTTGTCTATTGATTGATTATTTGCGAGCGAAGCGAGCAACAAGACGCTACTTACCGCTGTGGTGAAAGTGGCTGAATTTACTACTATTCAGCCACTCGGAAGTTTTGAGACTTTAGGCTCAAAACTTAGGCATGGAATTCCTTGGATTCCTTCAATAGTCCACTGGACTATTGAACCTGCCGTCCGCACCACTTAAGGAAAGTATTAAAAAGACTTCTTTAGAAAAATAAGAAATATCAAAATAACTAGAAAGGATATTTTATGGCTAATCATCGTGTTGACCGTGTTGGTATGGAAATTAAACGTGAAGTAAACGAAATTTTGCAGAAAAAAGTTCGTGACCCACGTGTTCAAGATGTGACAATTACTGATGTCCAAATGCTTGGAGATCTTTCAATGGCTAAAGTGTATTACACTATTCACTCTGAACTTGCGTCAGATAATCAAAAAGCCCAAACTGGTCTTGAAAAAGCAAAAGGAACTATCAAACGTGAACTTGGTCGCAACTTAACTATGTACAAAATTCCAGATTTGACATTCATCAAAGATGAATCAATCGAATACGGCAATAAAATTGACCAAATGCTTCGTGATTTGGAAACTAAAAAATAACATAGCTTTCCATTTCAGTTAAAAATAGAAAAACAATTAAGAACTCGCTAATTGGCGGGTTCTTTTGTGTTATAATAAAAGTGTTTTTTTGAAATGGGGAAATAAAAAAGATGAATATTACAGTTTATTTGGCTTCAAGTATGGGAAATACACCAGATTATCATGAACAAGTTGTCGCATTTGCGAATTGGTTAGCTCAACATGACCATTGTTTGGTTTATGGTGGAAGCAAAACTGGGCTTATGGGAGTTTTGGCGGACACGGCATTGGCACAGGGGGCTAAAGTCTATGGTATCATGCCTGATTTTATGCAAAAACGTGAAAAGGCACACCAAGGCTTAACACACTTGCAAATTGTTGATAACATGGATGAGCGTAAGCGTCTCTTAATGGAAGAGGGCGACATTTTAGTTGCATTTCCAGGCGGTCCAGGGACACTTGAAGAAATTATTCAGGCTATTTCATGGGCGCGTGTTGGGCAACTCGACAAACCCTGCTTGCTTTTTAACATGAACGGTTACTATGATAGCCTCAAAGAACAATTTAATCAGATGGTGTGTGCAGGATTTTTAACGACATTTGACCGCAAAAAGGTTATCTTTGTCGATAGTCTGCAAGCGTTAGAAGAGGTTATCAGTAGTTATCAGAAATGAAGGATGGGATTTATGGATTTACAAGCGTTATTTGTGCAAGATGAAGAGTTAATGATGATTCTTAGGATAATAGCAGAGCTGGGTTTGCAGGATTCTTGGCTAGCAGCTGGGACATTACGCAATTATGTTTGGAATGTCTTGTCAGGAAAAGCTGGCTTGATACAAGCAAGTGATTTAGATGTCGTTTTTTATGATGTCAATGTGTCTTATGCTGAAACGCTGGTGCTTCAGCAAGACCTTCAACAGCGCTATCCAGCCTATCAATGGGAAATCAAGAACCAGGTTTATATGCACAGCCATAGTCCAAATACGCTCCCTTACCAAAATGCGAGAGATGCTGTTAGCAAATATCCAGAGCGTTGCACAGCCATTGCAGCAAGATTGAACAATGATGAGTTGGAACTGTTTTTGCCTTATGGTGATGACGATATTGTTAATTTTGTCGTGCAACCGACACCGCATTTTTTAGCAGATAAGAAACGGATGCAGGTCTATCGTGAACGCCTTGCTAAGAAAGATTGGCAGGAAAAATGGCCAAACTTACAACTGCTTGATAAATAAGAATAATACGCTAGGTGAAACAGATTGCTTTAATTTTTGCAATGTGTTTTATTTTTTAATCTTTTATCGTTGACAAATGTAAACTATAATCGTATAATGAATCTACAAAAGTAAACCAAAACTATTTTAAAGGAGGTAACAATGTCAATTTCAAATGCAGAATGGGAAATCATGCGTGTTGTTTGGACGAAAGAGGAAACAACTAGCAGCCAGATTTTGGAAATTCTCGAGCAAAAGACAGACTGGACAGCCTCTACTGTTAAGACATTGTTGAAACGATTAGTGGATAAAGGCTATTTAGCAACACAGAAATCGGGTAAATCATTTCTTTATTCAACACTTGTTTCTGAAGAAGAAGCTATTAATCGACAAGCCGATGAGCTTTTTGATAAATTTTGTCAGCGCAAGCATACCGTAATTATCAAACATCTCTTGGAAACAACGCCGATGACAATGGCAGACATTAACGACTTGCAAGCTCTGCTATTGTCCAAAAAAGAAGAGGCACTTGAAGAAGTGCCGTGCAATTGCATCCCTGGGCAATGTCGCTGTAAAGAGCATTTGAGTGCTTAGGGTTAGATTGGAAAGGAAAATAAATGGCAAAAGAAGAAGTTTTCGTCATTGACGGCATGACCTGTGCAGCTTGTGCCTTAACGGTTGAAAATGCTGTTAAAAAGCTAGACCATGTTGACTCCGCTGTTGTCAATCTAACAACAGAAAAAATGACGGTGGATTATAATCCTGACTTAGTCAGTGAAAAAGAAATTGAAAAAGCGGTAGCAGATGCAGGTTATAGCGCCAGCGTTTTTGATCCGACAACGGCAAAGAGTCAATCAGAGCGCCAAAGTGAAGCCACACAGAATATGTGGCATAAGTTTCTTTTATCAGCTTTATTTGCGATACCGCTCCTCTATATTTCTATGGGAAGTATGGTGGGGCTTTGGGTACCAGAAATCATTAGCATGTCAGCTCACCCATTGAACTTTGCTTTGATTCAGCTGATTTTGACGTTTCCTGTCATGTATTTTGGACGTCGTTTTTATGTCAATGGCTTCCGCTCATTGTTTAAAGGGTATCCTAATATGGACTCGTTGGTTGCCTTGGCAACAACGGCTGCCTTCGTTTACAGCCTTTACGGTGTTTATCATATTATACTGGGGCATAGCCACCACGCGCATATGCTGTATTTTGAATCAGTTGCGGTGATTTTGACCTTAATCACTCTCGGGAAATACTTTGAAACGCTGTCAAAAGGTCGCACGTCAGATGCCATTCAAAAATTGGTGAAATTATCAGCTAAAGAAGCAACGGTTATCCGTGACGGTGTGGAACAAGCTGTTGCGATTGAGGACGTGCACGTTGGGGACCTCATTTTAGTAAAACCTGGGAAAAAAATCCCTGTTGACGGTAGTGTGGTTTCAGGGCACTCAGCGGTTGATGAGTCAATGTTGACAGGGGAAAGTATCCCAGTTGAGAAAGTCACAGAGGATAAGGTTTATGGTGCTTCAATCAATGGACAAGGGGCGCTAACCATTCGTGCTGAAAAAGTTGGTGATGAAACCTTGCTCGCCCAAATTATTAAATTGGTTGAGGATGCGCAGCAGACCAAAGCACCGATTGCGAAAATTGCGGATAAGGTAGCAGGTGTTTTTGTTCCAACTGTTATCGTGATTGCGCTTGTCACCTTCATTTTCTGGTACTTGATTATGGGACAAACCTTTGTCTTTGCTCTCCAAGTTGCCATTGCGGTTCTTGTCATTGCTTGTCCTTGTGCGCTTGGTCTTGCAACACCGACAGCGATTATGGTCGGAACTGGTCGCGGTGCTGAAAATGGTATCCTCTATAAACGCGGTGATACCCTTGAAAATGCTCACCACCTCGATACCATTGTCTTTGATAAAACAGGAACTATCACCCAAGGCAAACCACAAGTTGTTGATATTTTTGCTTACCAAGGCGATAAAGATAAGCTTCTTGCACAAGTTGCCTCAATCGAGAAATTGTCAGAACACCCTCTTAGTCAAGCCATTGTGGAAAAAGCATCCGCAGATAAGTTAGCTTTGACAGAGGTCACACAATTTAAGTCCTTAACAGGATTTGGCTTGCAGGCCGATATTGACGGACAAACAGTTTACGTCGGAAACCGCAAGTTAATGGAAAAATATCAGGTTGACTTGACCGCTAGTCAAGAAGCGGTGCTGGCTGCGACTCAAAAAGGACAAACACCGATTTACATCTCGGCAAATGAACAACTACTAGGACTTATCACCGTAGCTGATTTGCTAAAAGTAGACAGTAAAGAAACCGTCGCTAAATTGCAAGAAAAAGGCATTGATGTTGTCATGCTGACAGGTGACAATAGCAAGACAGCGCAAGCTATTGCCAAACAAGCTGGTATCAAAAAAGTTATTAGCGAAGTTCTACCAGACCAGAAATCGCAAGCCATTCAGGATTTGCAAAGTCAAGGAAAAATGGTTGCCATGGTTGGTGATGGGATAAATGACGCACCTGCCTTAGCGGTAGCAGATATTGGTATCGCTGTCGGTTCTGGGACAGACATTGCTATTGAATCAGCAGATATTATTCTCATGAAACCAGAAATCTCAGATGTTCTGAAAGCCTTGAGCATTAGTCGTTTAACGATTAAAATTATCAAGGAAAATCTTTTCTGGGCATTTATCTACAATATCTTAGCGATTCCTGTCGCTATGGGTGTATTATATCTATTTGGTGGACCTCTGTTAAATCCAATGATTGCAGGACTTGCCATGGGATTTAGTTCAGTTTCAGTCGTCCTCAATGCCCTTCGCCTAAAATATATTAAACTGAATTAATGATAAACAAAGGAGTTTCACATGGAAAAAACGTATGAAATTACTGGTATGAAATGCCAAGGTTGTGTCAAAACAGTGACAGAAAAATTGTCAGCTGTTCGTGGCGTTGAAAAAGTGGTTGTTGATTTGGATAAAAAACAAGCAACTGTCACAGGTAATCCTTTCAAACTCTCCCTAAAACGAGCACTCAAGGGAACAAAATTCACCCTTGGAAAAGAAATTTAAAAGAATTTCAAAAATCATAAAAAAACAGACTCAGTGCTGTTTTTTTTTGCGTTAAAAATGATAAACTAGTCTAGTAAGAAAAAAATGAATTTGGAACGAAAATGACAATAGATGTTTGGGATATTTTAAGTATTATCGGAACGATTGCTTTTGCACTTTCAGGAGCTATTGTTGCCATGGAAGAAGATTTTGACATTCTAGGATTATTTATCTTAGGATTTGTAACAGCTTTTGGTGGTGGTGCCATTCGTAATCTTTTAATAGGATTACCCATTAGTGCGCTTTGGTCGCAAGGTCAAGCATTTTATTTTGCCTTGATTGCTATGCTATTTATCATGGTATTTCCAAACATCATTACTCATAAAGGTTGGAGAAAGGCAGAAGTATTGACGGATGCTATCGGGTTAGCGGCGTTTAGTGTGCAAGGGGCTATGTATGCGGTGAAATTGCATCAACCCTTGAGTGCAGTCATTGTTGCGGCAGTTTTGACCGGTGCAGGTGGTGGTATTGTTCGTGATGTTTTAGCCGGGAGAAAACCTGGGGTGTTACGAAGCGAAGTTTATGCAGGTTGGTCAATTTTAGCAGCGCTAGCGATTTACTTTAAAATCGTCCATAACGATTCAGGTTATTATTTGCTTGTTTTGATTCTGACCATCTTACGTATGATAGGTTACTGGCGTCAATGGCATTTGCCAAAAATTAAACGGAAGGTCACTTAGAAATGATTAAATTAATTGCAATTGATTTAGACGGAACTTTACTCAATTCAGATAAAAAAATTCCTGATGAAAATGTCAAAGCTATTCAAAAAGCTGCTAAAGCAGGTGTGAAAATTGTTCTTTGTACAGGACGACCAAAATCAGGGATTCTGCCTTATTTTGAACGACTTGGCTTGACTGATGAAGAATATATTATTATGAATAATGGCTGCAGTATTTACAATACTAAGAATTGGGAGCTTGTCAGTTATGCCCAAGTGAATAATGACGAATTGGACAAACTAGACCAAGCGGTTGAGGGCTATCCAGAGGTTTGCTTGACATTGACAGGCGAAAAACATTATTATGCCGTTGGAAGCGAAGTGCCAGAATTGGTTCAATATGATGCAGGGCTTGTTTTCGATATAGCTAAAGCTGTTAGCATTGATGAATTGAAAGCTAGTTCAGAAATTATCTTCCAAGCCATGTATATGGCAAGAGCGCCTTATTTAGACCTATTCCAAGAAGCTAAAGAAAGTGCCTTGGCACCTGAATTTAGCGTGGTGCGCAGTCAAGAATACATCTTTGAAATTATGCCGAAAGGTTATACAAAAGCCACTGCTCTTAAAGCTTTGTCAGAAAAACTTGGCTTTACTCCAGCAGAAGTAATGGCAATCGGTGATGCTGCTAACGACATTGAAATGCTAGAATTTGCTGATAACAGTGTTGCCATGGGAAATGCGACTGACGAAGTCAAAGCGCTTTGCCGCTACGAAACAACAACCAACGACCAAGCAGGCGTAGCCCAAGCCATTTACGATTATGTGTTGAAATAACAAGTGAACCTGATTGATATGACTCAATCAGGTTTTTATTTGATAAAAATGGTTCTGTGGTGGCTAAGTCCTGCCTGACCAAATGTTTTGGCTACCTGTTTCCAGCTTTCTTTACTACTCGGTGTGGCTTCTTTCAAATCTTTAACCAATAATTTAATGTTCTTTTTCCATTGGCTACCTGTATCTGCCATGTAAACGCCGTCCAGAGTTTGCGTAATCGTGTAAAGGGAGTCAAGACATTCTTTTATGGTAATCTCTCTTAATTCCTTATGCTTTAATAGTGCCAACAAGGCTTCTCTGATTGTTAATCGAGTTTTTAAGGTTCTACAATTTAATTTTTCTTCTATTGCCATAATCTACCCCTTTAAAATCAACAAATGTATAGTTTGTGATTTGATTTTAGAACAAATGTTTACTTTTGCCAAAGAAAAAATGTAATCAAGATTAGGTAATTCACCCAAAATAAAATCCCTCCAACCAAATCGTGGTTAGAGGGGGTCTTTTCATAAGAAAAGGGGTAAACCAATAGCGGCTACTTCTTCGGCAGGAATTCGCATATCGTCGGCTACCCAGTTTGAGAGTACCGAGATAATGGCATTACTCCAGAAAGAATTAGTGTAGCGAGAATCATGCTTTTTCTTGAAACGTTGATAAGCTTTTAAGCGTTTAGAAACGATACTTGTTAATAGCTTTTCAAGGTGTTGTTCAAAAATCATTCGTAAAACGTTGGCTTCCTTTTTCGCCTCCGTCAATATGAAAAGCCACGCTTGGGAGAGCTGTGTCTTTAAATCGAAATTTTTGATGCCTCGAAAAATACGGCGAACAATTTGCGTTAAAATAGATTCAAGAATGGCTTCCTTAGATTTGTAATTTCGATAGAAAGCATTACGTGAAACGCCAGCTTTAGCGACGAGTTCAGAAATCGTAATTTGATTTAGTGGTTTCTTTTCAAGAAGAAGTAAAAGCGCAGTTTCAAGTGATTCACGCGTTAATTTTCGTGACTCCTTGTTGGACACCTGCAAATTTTGCAAGGATTTTTGTGAAATTGTTTTTTCCGTCATGACAAAATCCTCTCACTTGTGACGTCTGATTGTTTTTGATAGCTAAGATAAAGGCTCTAATGATATAATTTTAGGAGAAAATACTTTGTTTGTCAAATAATATCAAAATCAAAAGAAATGGAGGAAAAGAGATTTGACTTGGAAAATTGTGACAGATTCTGGCTGTGATATTAAACATATCGAAGCTATCGCAGACCACACAGAATTTCAAAATGTCCCTCTAACAATACAGATTGGCTCAGAAATTTTTGTGGATGATGAAGGGTTAGATGTCGATAATATGATGGCAAGTGTGTATGCAAGTCCTACATCATCAAAATCAAGTTGCCCAAGCCCAGATGCCTTCTTACAAGCCTACCAAGGCGCTGAAAATGTCATTGCTATTACGATTACAGGAAATTTATCAGGAAGTCAAAACAGCGCTCAAGTGGCTAAAAATATGCTTCTTGAAGAACACCCAAATGTTAATATTCATGTGATTGACTCACTATCTGCAGGCGGTGAAATTGACTTGATTGTTTTAGAGTTAAACCGTCTAATTGCTAAAGGTCTCAGCTTTGATGAGGTGGTCGAAGCGATTACTGCTTACCAAGCTAAGACCAAATTACTCTTTATTCTTGCTCGTGTGGATAACTTGGTGAAAAATGGTCGCTTGAGCAAATTGATTGGTAAAGTTATCGGACTTCTTAACATTCGTATGGTCGGAAAAGCTAGTGACGAAGGGACTTTAGAGCTTCTTCACAAGGCAAGAGGTCAGAAAAAAGCTGTTCAAGCAACAATCGATGAAATGTTCAAAGAAGGTTATCAAGGTGGTAAAGTCATGATTACTCACGCCAACAATGAAAAAGCTTGCCAACAGCTAAGTGATAAAATCAAAGAGAAATACCCTCAAGCCGATATCACATTTATCAAAGCTTCAGGACTTTGTAGCTTCTATGGTGAAGATGGTGGTATCTTATTAGGATACGAAACAAAATAAACGTTAAAACACCCAAGATGAATATCAGTCTTGGGTGTTTTGTGTATGACGATTTAAGCCACTGTATTTTTTAATAGCAATAAGTGTTGTAATTGTGATGACCACGTCCATAACTAAAGCAGGATAGGCTTTAATGGTGAAGTCGTATAAAGACCAAAGTAGCATATTCTCAACCGTTACCCAGCGAAGCCATTGTACCTTATCAGTCAAAAAAGAAACGATAGTATAAGATACTGATGAAATCAAAGGTAAACAGCCGATTAATCCTAAATTATTGACATGCATGCCTAATGTTACTTGAATGATAACGAGGAGAACAGTTGTATAAATTGAATCCCATTTCTTAATCATGAGCGTATTTCGAATAATAGAAACACTGATAGAAATAGCTCCCGTATAGCCACCCAACAAAAAATTGGCAACCATGGTAAAGAAATAATCAGATAGTTGCCAACTCAACATGCTTTTCTTAGTTTTGGCAAAAGATGAGATTGCTAAACAAGTTGCGCCAATGGCTGAAAAGATAAGCCCGATTGACATAATAATTAGTATCCGTAAGAATCGCTATTAGTGATAGTCGAATCAGAATAAGTATTACCGTAAGTGCTGTATGTTGAATTACCTGAAGTAGTATTGTTTTGTGTAGTTGCTGCTGCGATAGCGTTAGAAACAGCATCCAAACGAGCTTGAAGTTGGTCTTTGACGGTTTCATTTGTTAGAACATCAATTGCTGCTTGTGCCGCAGTGACATTTGCGCTTGTTTGTTCAGATTCTGCCGTTGCAACAGCTGTTTCCGCATTGCTTTCATTGGTTACTTCAGCAGAGACAGCATCCAATTGTGATTGTAAATCTGTTTTTTTACTTTCATCAGAAAGTTTATTAATCGCTGCTTGTGCATTAGTAACAGCTTCTGATGTCGGATTAGCTTGTGCTTCTGCGAGTAAGGATGCCGCTTTAGCTTCTAAATCTTCTTCACTAGTAGTAGACGAAGAAGATGAGGTAGCAGTAGTTGCTTGTGAAGTTGAGTTGCTGGCATAGCTGTTACCAAAGATTAGGTAGATACCAGCTCCAAAGGCAATTAAAATAATACTAAGAATGAGATAAGTAACTTCACTTTTTGAGTTTTTCATGAAAGCTCCTTTTCCTTTTTATAAATTTAAAGATTCCTTCAATAACATAGTGTTATTAGATAAGTTCAATGATGTTAAACTTCTGCGAGTAACAAAGCATCTTCGTATATTATAACATAGAAATAACAGCGCATTAATTTTTTTTGAAATTCTCTCAAAAATTTTATATATGATTAACATAAAGCCAAATTTCAAGTTCAAATTAGCCAGTCTGTAAAAACTCTTTAGGAGATTTATAATTGAATAGTTTCTTTGGATAGTTGTTAATCCAGTTTTCAATAAATGCGACTTGTTGTTGAGTCGCATTTTTGCTTCCCTTAGGCAACCAACGCCGGATGAGTCTATTATGATTCTCATTAGTACCACGCTCCCAAGAAGAATACGGGTGGGCATAGTAGATATGAGTAGGGTCAAAAACTTCTGCTAAACGACTGAACTCAGCCCCGTTATCAGCTGTGATAGAGTTCATTTGATAATCCTTGAGGATTGCTTTCAGAGCTTGATTGACTGAAAACGCGGACTTATCGGGAATGAGTCGAATGATTTGATAACGACTCTTTCTATCGGTTAGAGTCAACAGACACTCGTTTTTTGCCCGTGTTTGAATAACTGTATCAATTTCAAAATCACCGATATTCTCACGCTTATTAATGCTTTCTGGTCGTTCCTCAATAGACTTTCCAGCTGGCTTAAAATTGGGACTAGCATGCTTTTTCTTAGCTTTCTCTTGTCGAGGATAAAGCATATCAGCCTTGGTCAATCCTAAGTGTCCATGATGAATCCAGTAGTAAATGGTAGAGATGGGAACAGGTATCCCTTTTGACTTTATCATCATCTCGGGAGAGTATTTCTGTTCGATGTAGTGAGTTATCTTTTCTTTGAGTCCCTTGGTTAGGGAGACTTGTTTAACAGAACGTTTGCGATTGTTTTGATAGGCTTTTTGAGCAAAATCAGCTGAGTAGATCACTTCAAATTTTCCTTTACGCACTTGTTGTCTAACCTGACCACGTTTGACTTCGTTGTGAATGGTTTGAGGAGCTTTAGCTAATCTCCTAGCGATTTCACGGTTTGAGAGCCCTTCTTGAAGCCAACGTTCAATCATTCTACGTTCAGTTAGTGTTAAATGTTTACTTTTTGGTGTATAATAGTTTTGCATCTCAGAGTCTTTCTAATTGTTGTTGTGGTGATTACAATTATATCTCTCTGAGATGTTTTTTGATACCCTTAGGTGGCTAACTTCATTTTAGAACTTTCCATGATTAACATAAATACTGTCCTTTAAAGTATTTTGAACGATCGAAAAAGGGCTCGTCTCTGTAAATTTATTATAAATTGAATGAATTTTGATCTGGTAATATAAATTGTAATTATTAACTATACATAATGTGTTGACAAAAAACAAATAATATAATAAACTATAAGTGGTTATAGCCAGAAAGGAGGAGAACGTGCGCACTAAAAAAAATCAACCTCTTTATCTACAATTAGTAGATATGTTGGAATTGGAAATAAGAAATTCGATGTCTCCAAATGATAAGTTGTTATCTGAACGTGAGTTGAGTACGACTTATGATGTTAGTCGTATTACAGTAAGACAAGCTTTAAAAGAATTGGAGAGTAGAGGACTGATTTACAAAAAGCAAGGTAAGGGAACTTACGTTTCTGAAATAAAAGGACCTACTACAGATTTAGCGTCTGCCTATAGTTTCACTGAACATATGAAAGAATTAGGCAAAAAGCCGCAAACCGATTTATTATCGTTTGAAAAGATGCAGGTAACTCCTTATCTTTCAAAGCATTTGAATTTGGAAGTGGGAACAGATATGCTAGAATTTGAGCGTCTACGAAAGGCAGACGGCAAGCCTATGATGTTTGAAAGGACTTATGTACCTGCTAGCTTATTTTCAGATTTGAAAAAAGAAAGACTGCAAGATAAGCCACTTTATGAAATTTTTTCAGAGGATTATAAGCAAATTATACGTCAGGCGGATGAAGAGTTCTATGCTAGTATAGCCCTTGATTACGAAGCAAAATTATTAGGAATCAAAAAGGGTGATCCTGTTTTACATATGGTACGTAAGACATTCAATGATAAAAATATGATTATTGAATTTACTTTCAGTATTGCGCGTGCTGATCAGTTTCGCTACCGAGTTATACATTATCCATCTAATTGATTAAAACCGTCTTCTATCTAATTTTAATCATGGAGGATTAGTAAATGTTTAATTTATCTTTTGAAGAACTAAAAACTATGGGTGCCGAGATAACGACACGCGAGATAAAACAACAACCAGAACTCTGGCAAGAAGTATTTGATTATTTCATCAGTAAAAAGTCAGAAATTGAAGAGTTTCTAAAAAAAGTAGTTGTTTCTTCTGGTGGAAAAAAAGTAAAAGTAATTTTTACGGGAGCAGGGACTTCAGAGTATATCGGAGAAACTATCTATGCCTATCTTCAAAAACACGGTGACACAGAACATTTTGACTTTTTAAGTATTGGAACAACAGATATTGTGTCATGTCCAGAGTATTATTTTTACGAAAATGATACAGTATTACTAGTATCGTTTGCAAGAAGTGGAAATAGCCCAGAGAGTGTGGCAACTGTTAATTTAGCAGAACAATTAATTAATAATGTTTACCATTTAACAATAACTTGTGCTGCTGACGGTGCTCTCGCTAAAAGAGCTAAGGAACAACAAAATAACCTTCTACTCTTAATGCCTGAGCGGTCAAATGATGCTGGTTTTGCTATGACAGGTAGTTTCTCTTGTATGATGTTGACATCTTTGTTAGTTTTTGATTTAAAAGCATCATTATCTGATAAAGAACGTTATATCAAGGTAATAAGAGAACTTGCCAACGACGTTATTACGAGGGAAGAAGAACTCCAACATATTGTTTCAAAAGATTTTAATAGAATTGTTTATTTAGGCTCAGGTTGTTTAAAAGGGTTAACACACGAAGCACAATTAAAAATTTTAGAGTTAACTGCTGGACAAATTGCAACTCTTTATGATTCATCAATGGGATTTAGACATGGTCCAAAATCGTTTGTTGATGAGCAGACTATTGTTATTACGTTTGTTAATAATGATCCTTATGTTCGTCAGTATGACTTAGATATTTTAGAGGAAGTTTACACAGATCAAGTGGCAGTGGAGACTCTTGCAATTGCTCAAAAAGGAAAATCAAATTTTTCTGGAGATAAATTTGATTTTGTAGAAGCAGAGCTTTTGCCAGATGCTTACCTTGCATTTCCAATGATTTTTGTAGCTCAAATAATAGCTTTATTGTCATCTGTTAAGGTAAAAAATTTACCAGATACGCCGTCAGCTACTGGAACAGTTAATCGAGTAGTTAAGGGTGTTACAATACATCCTTTTGAAAAATAGGAGAAGCGATATGGTAGTATTAACACAAGAAAAACGTAACTTGCTTGAAAAGCTTAGTCGTGATGGCGTGATTTCTGCTTTGGCATTTGACCAACGAGGAGCACTTAAACGCATGATGGCAAACTATCAAACAGAAGAACCAAGTGTTGAACAAATCGAACAATTGAAAGCCCTGGTTTCAGAAGAATTGACACCGTATGCGTCATCTATTCTTCTTGACCCTGAGTATGGTTTGCCAGCAAGTAAGGTTCGTGATGCGGATTCAGGTCTCTTGTTAGCTTATGAAAAAACAGGTTACGATGCGACAACAACAAGTCGTTTACCAGATTGTTTGGTAGAATGGTCAGCTAAACGTCTTAAAGAAGCGGGAGCTGATGCAGTGAAATTCTTGCTTTATTATGACGTTGATGGTGATGAATACGTTAATCTTCAAAAACAAGCTTATATCGAACGTATTGGTGCAGAATGTAAAGCTGAAGATGTGCCTTTCTTCCTTGAAATCTTAACTTATGATGAAACTATCTCTGATAATACAAGCGCAGCCTTTGCCAAAGTAAAACCTCACAAAGTTAACGAAGCCATGAAAGTTTTCTCTGATGCCCGCTTTGGTATTGATGTGCTCAAGGTTGAAGTCCCTGTCAACATGACATATGTTGAAGGTTTTGCGGAAGGTGAAGTGGTTTACACTAAAGAAGAAGCCGCTAAAGCTTTCAAAGATCAAGAAGCAGCAAGTCATTTGCCATATATCTATCTTAGCGCGGGTGTTTCAGCAAAACTTTTCCAAGAAACGTTGGTATTTGCGGCTGAGTCAGGTGCTAAATTCAACGGTGTCCTTTGTGGACGTGCTACTTGGGCTGGCTCTGTACAAGTGTATATCGAAGAAGGCGAAGCAGCAGCCCGTGATTGGTTAAGAACACAAGGACGTAAAAACATTGAAGAACTTAATGAAGTCCTTGCCAAAACAGCTAGCTCTTGGACTGAGAAAGTGTAAGATAATAGTTACTTTGTTAGAGTATTAGTGATATCTTGCATATGAACTAAATATATTATACAGGTGGGAAATTACAATATAGTGATTTCCCATTTTTGTGTATTCGGTCTTATTAGTGAAAAATTATCGCTTCTATACTATTTATGCATCATGCAGTTTAAAGTTAGTAGGATGATAAGAGGTTATATCGTTATTTAGAGTTGATATGATGTCTAAACAACTAGGGGAATTGATCCTAAGGTTTTAGAATAAAATAAGGTATCAGGATAGGAAAAATTTTTTGTTCATCTAAAAATTTTGATGAGTGATTTCAGTTTTAAAGAAGTGCCAATGCTTGTATGTTTCAGAGTATTCTAAGATACGGCCATTTTTAGGATGTTTCATCGTTTTCAATTGGTAAATTACAGGTTCTTTATCTGGTAATTCTAACTGTGAAGCAATAGTTTCTGGTGCAGGGAAGATTACTTCAGTAGTTTCTCTGAATAAGGCCTCAGATAGATAGATATTGAAATCATGTCGGAAGCGTCTATAAATAGAATTGAATTTTTCTAAGGGCACATGTGAATCTAAAATATAATCATGTGGAATATAGGCTTGATGATATATATAAGGGGTGCTGTCGTTGTATTTAATACGGGTAATCTTATAATAATATTCACTTTTATGGAGATTCAATTTATTAAGATAATAAGGGTCGTTTCCTTTTTCGATAGAAAGCACATTTATAACATCTTGCTTTGTTGAGGAATCTTCAATATTTGAAAATTTAACGATCTTTTCTTTACGAGGTTGGGATACAAAAGTACCAACACCTTGCTTTCTAGTAATATACCCAGCTTTTTCTAGCTCTTTAAGAGCTCTAATAACGGTGATGGAGCTCACTTGATAACGAGTACAAAGCTCTGCTTCACTATAAAATCTATCACCACATATATAGTTATCTGAAATAATTTCTTCTTGTAATTCTTTTTGAATCATTCTATATTTTGGTTCTTTTTTAACCATTCTATTCAAATCCTCACAATATTAATACCAACCATTTTACTAGATAATAACTAATTTGTAAAATTAACTTGATTATAGGCTAAGTGATGGAAAATAGCTGATTTATTTAAATATTTATAAAAAATAATAAAAAAACACTTGATATAACCACTTAATAATGTTATTATTTATATAGATAGAAGGCGGTTATAAAGGGAGAAAAAATGAAGCGTTTTCAAATTAAAGAATCGTTCTTTCTTGACGGTAAGCCATTTAAGATCTTATCTGGTTCTATTCACTATTTTCGAATTCATCCAGATGACTGGTATCAGTCACTTTATAATTTAAAGGCTTTGGGATTCAATACAGTTGAAACATATGTGCCTTGGAATTTACACGAACCACGTGAGGGAGAATTTGATTTTACTGGTATTTTAGACCTAGAAAGATTTTTAACGATTGCACAGGAGTTAGGACTATATGCTATTGTTAGACCTTCACCATACATTTGTGCTGAATGGGAATTTGGTGGTTTACCGGCATGGCTACTGGAGAAAGGAGTTAGAGTTCGTTCACAAGATAAAGACTTTTTACAGGTAGTGAAACGTTATTATGAAGCATTAATTCCTAGATTGATTAAGCATCAACTTGATCAAGGAGGAAATATTCTGATGTTTCAAGTTGAAAATGAATATGGTTCTTATGGTGAAGATAAGGTTTATTTAAGAGAACTTAAGCAGATGATGCTTGAACTAGGCTTGGAAGAACCCTTCTTTACCTCAGATGGCCCTTGGCATACGGCTCTACGTGCAGGAAGCCTTATTGAAGATGATGTTTTAGTAACAGGAAATTTTGGTTCTAAAGCAAAAGAGAATTTTGCTTCTATGGAAATGTTTTTCCAGCAATATGGTAAAAAGTGGCCTCTGATGTGTATGGAGTTTTGGGATGGCTGGTTTAATCGTTGGGGGGAACCCGTGATTAAACGTGACCCTGAGGAGTTAGCTGATGCTGTCATGGAAGCTATTGAAATAGGAAGCATCAATCTTTACATGTTTCACGGTGGTACCAATTTTGGTTTTATGAATGGCTGTTCCGCTCGGAAACAGACAGATTTACCACAGGTTACTTCATATGATTACGATGCTATATTAGATGAAGCAGGTAATCCAACGAAAAAATTCTACATATTGCAACATCGTTTAAAAAATAAATACCCAGAGTTGCATTATGCTGCACCTTTAGTAAAGCCAACTATGGCTATAAAGGATATTGCTCTTTCAGCTAAAACGAATTTAGTTTCAGTTCTTGAAGATATCGGTGAGTGTCATACGAGTTTTTATCCTCAGAATATGGAAGCTTTAAATCAGTCAACTGGTTATATTTTTTATCGAACTAAGTTAAATGGTTATCAGGGAAACACTGAAAAAGTGAGACTTATTGATACAAGAGATAGAGCACAAGTTTTCTTAAATGGCAACCATATTGTTACCCAGTACCAGGAAGAAATCGGAGATGATATTCAAGTTAACTTCACTTCAGAAGAGAGTCAACTTGATATTTTAGTTGAAAATATGGGGCGGGTAAATTATGGACACAAATTAACAGCACCAAGTCAACATAAAGGAATCGGTCGTGGTGTGATGCTTGATTTACATTTTGTTAATCAATGGGAAACTTATCCTTTATCTATGAATTCTATTAAGAACCTTAAGTATTCTAGCCCTTGGCGAGAAGGAGTACCAAGTTTTTATGAATTTAAATTTCATTGTTTAAATCCAGAAGATACTTATATGGATATGTCTGGATTCGGAAAAGGAGTTGCCTTCATTAACGGCTATAATCTTGGTAGATTTTGGAATATTGGACCAACATTGTCACTTTATATTCCTAGGGGAATGATGGTTTGTGGCGAAAATACGATTACTATTTTTGAAACAGAGGGATATTACCAAGAAACTCTAAATCTTTGCATGGAGCCTAATTTCAAAAAAATAGAAGGAGAAAATTTATGACAATTATTGCAGCACGTATTGATGGAAGACTTATTCATGGTCAAGTTGCAAATTTGTGGACTACCAAATTGAATATTAGTCGAATTATGGTAGTGGATGATGAAATTGTAGATAGTAGCCTTGAAAAAACAGCACTTAAGTTAGCTACACCTGCAGGAGTCAAATTATCCATTTTAACAGTAGAGAAAGCGGCGAATAATATTTTAGCAGGAAAATATGATTCACAACGTTTGATGATTGTTGCTCGTAAACCAGATCGTTTTTTGGGATTAATTGAGCGGGGGGTTGTTATTCCTGAACTTAATGTGGGAAATATGTCACAGAGTTCTGAAACGCGTTCTGTAACACGATCAATTAATGTTGTTAGTGATGATATAAAAGATTTTGATGCTATCAATGCGAAAGGGACAAAACTAATTGCGCAAATGGTACCAGGTGATACACCAGTAGACTTCTTATCTTTGCTGGAAAAAGTGAGATAAGTTATCAGCTATATAGCTAAAATTTTAGGAGGACAACATCATGATTGAATGGTGGCAAATTTTATTATTGACTTTGTATTCGGCATATCAAATTTGTGATGAGCTGACAATTAATTCTTCTGCAGGGTCACCTGTCTTTGCAGGTTTTATCTCCGGATTAATTATGGGTGATATGACGACGGGACTGTGGATAGGTGGTAGCTTGCAATTAATGGTACTTGGAGTTGGTACTTTTGGTGGGGCTTCACGTATTGATGCTACATCAGGAGCGGTTCTTGCAACAGCCTTTTCGGTAGCCCAAGGAATAAAACCTGAGTTAGCTATTTCAACTATTGCAGTTCCGGTGGCAGCTTTAATGGTTTACACGGACGTCCTTGGTCGTTTCTCAACAACTTACTTTGCACACTGTATTGATAAAAATATTGAAAAATTTGACTACGCAGGAATTGAACGTAATTACCTTTTGGGGGCAATTCCTTGGGGGCTATCACGTGCTTTACCAGTACTTCTTGCTTTGACATTAGGTGGTGGAGCAGTTGATGCTATTGTAAAAGGAATTGGTGAAGTACAATGGTTAGCTGATGGTTTGACTCTTGCTGGTAAGATGCTTCCGGCTCTTGGGTTTGCTATCTTACTTCGTTATTTACCAGTCAAAAGAAATCTTCATTACCTTGCTCTTGGATTTGCCGTTACAGCTATGTTGACAACTATTTACACTAATTTAACTAGTGCAGGGACAGCTATTGCAACTGTTGTCAAAGACTTTGATGCTGCGCCTTTTAAAGGTCTCCCTATGATTGGTATTGCGATTATCGGGGCAGCTCTTGCGACAATTCACTATAAGAATGGTCAAAATGCTGGTTCATCAGCAGAGAAGTCACAGCACACAGAGGTTTCAGAAAGTGGGGAAATAGAAGATGACGAAATCTAATTATAAATTAACCAAAGAAGACTTTAAACAAATTAATAAACGTAGTTTGTTTACGTTTCAGTTAGGTTGGAACTATGAACGTATGCAAGGTTCAAGCTACCTTTTCATCATCCTACCTCAATTACGTAAAATGTATGGCGACGGTACCCCTGAATTGAAAGAAATGATGAAAACTCATGCTCAGTTTTTCAATACTTCCAACTTCTTCCACACTATTATTACAGGTATTGATCTTGCTTTAGAAGAGAATGAAGGCATAGAAGCTAAGGATGCGGTTAATGGTGTAAAAACTGGTCTTATGGGACCATTTGCACCAATTGGAGATTCAGTATTTGGTTCTTTAGTTCCAGCTATTATGGGATCGATTGCAGCATCTCTGGCGATGAATGGTAACCCGTTAGGAGTTTTCCTATGGATTGGTGTTACTACCTTGATTAATGTTTTTCGTTGGAAACAGTTAGAGATTGCTTACAAAGAAGGAACAAAACTTGTAACAACAATGCGAGATAAACTTTCTTCTCTTGTTGAAGCTGCCTCTGTTATGGGGGTATTCATGGTAGGTGCTCTTATTGCAACAATGATTAACTTCCAATTTACTGCAGCACCAAAAATTGGTGATAAAGTAATTGACATTCAAGATTTGTTTAATCAAATTTTCCCACGTTTAGTACCAGCATTGTTCACAGCAGGTATCTTCTGGTTATTAGGACGTAAAGGAATGACTTCTACGAAAGCTATTTTAGTTATTGTTGTTTTCGCACTTGCTATGGCTTTCTTTGGAATTCTAGGAGTTTAGTAGGCAAAATATGGCAAAAAATTTAATTTTAGTAAGTCATGGTACTTTTTGTGAAGAATTGAAAAATAGTACTGAGATGATTATGGGACCCCAAACAAATATCTATCCTGTACCTTTACTACCTTCAGAAGGTGCGGAAGACTTCAAAGAAAAATTTCTTTCAGTTGTTGAGAACTTAGATGATTACATTGTTTTCGCAGATTTATTAGGAGGTACACCTTGTAACGTGGTGTCACGTTTATTGATGGAGGGATACCATTTCGAACTTTATGCAGGTATGAATATGCCGATGGTTATTGGTTTTCTAAACGGTGTTTTGTTAGGTTCTGAAGTTGATATCATCCATTATGGTAAGGAAAATATTCATCGTGTGAATGATTTATTATCTGACGATAGCGAGGATGATGAGTAGTCATTTGTTAGTTTCTATCCTGGTTCTAAGACTAGGGGAAACATGATTTCCGGTCGCTAATATCTAATTAGTTTCCTAGCTTAATTAAACAGCTAACTAAAGCAGAATTTGTTACATGATTATAAAGTTCCCCAATCTTATGCAAAAGAAAGTTTGGGGGACTTTTAAGCTTAAGAGGTCAACTATAATTAGATGTTGGATGATTTTATCGGTTTATTAAATGTATGTGTTAGCAACTAATTGTTCAAATAATAGAATGATTGTTTGAAATGAGAATAGGCTCTACTGCTAAAGTAATTAGAAATTTTAGATAAGAATTAAAACGGTATATACCATTTACAAAAATGAACATTTAGCATATAATATAAATGAATGGAGGCGTTTTTAAATGACAAAGTATATTAAAGCAGATGAATTTTATTATCCATATCAAGTGAAAAAAGCTGGTTACCTAGCTATCGAAGGAGATACTTTTGGGAGCTGGCAGACTGAAGTACCAAGTGATGCTGAAATCATTGATTATACTGGTTACAGTATTGCTCCTGGTTTAGTTGATACTCATATTCATGGTTTTGCTGGTGCAGATGTTATGGATAATAGTCAAGAGTCTTTGGAAACAATGAGTCAGGCACTTTTGGGAGCTGGGGTTACTAGTTTTTTACCAACTGGATTGACAGCATCATTTGAAACTTTAGATAATATTTGTCGTACTGCAGCTAGTTTTGTAGGTCAAGAAAGTGGAGCACGTATTCAAGGACTTTTCTTTGAAGGTCCATATTTTACTGAAAAATATAAAGGTGCGCAAAACCCTTCTTACATGCGTAACCCATCAATCGCTGAGTTAGATCAGTGGTTAGAAAGTTCAAAAGGATTGCTAAAAAAAGTTGCTTTAGCACCTGAACGTGATGAAGTGACTGAATTTATTAATTACGCACATAAAAAAAATGTTTTTGTTGCGTTAGGACATTCTGACGCTACTTATGATCAGGCTGCAAATGCCGTAGAAGCTGGAGCTTCAATTTGGGTTCATGCTTATAATGGTATGCGTGGACTTAATCATCGTGAACCTGGTATGGTTGGTGCAGTTTATGAACTTCCAAATACTTATGCAGAGTTAATCTGTGATGGTCATCATGTTCATCCATCAGCTTGTGAAATTTTGATGAATCAAAAACAATATGATCATGTTGTTTTGATCACTGATTGTATGAGTGCAGGTGGTCTTGAAGATGGTGATTATATGCTGGGTGAATATCCTGTTATTGTTGAAAAAGGGACAGCTCGTTTGAAATCTAGCGGTAGTCTGGCAGGATCAATTCTCCAATTGAAAGATGCTGTCAAAAATGTTGTTAATTGGGGTGTAGCTTCAAAAGCACAAGCAATTAGCATGGCTAGTTTGATACCAGCTATTTCTGTTGGTATTGATGATAAGTGCGGAAAAATTAAAGAAGGACATAAAGCTGATTTTATTGTTCTTGATAAGGACTTTGATTTGCGAGCAACTTATTTAGGTGGCGAAAAAGTCTGGAACGCCTAAACATGCGAGCCTGAGATGAGAAATCTTGGGCTTTTAGTTTTTGCTAGATGAAAACTGTTTTTTTATCTCGTCTTTGAATGCTGGATGCTGAAATTAGTGAAGATGAGATTTCAGCTATTAGTTTTTTGTTTGAACCTAGACACTAAAAGTCATTTGTGCTAAAATACTCTTTAAAGAGAGAAAGTCTCATGGTGTTTCTTAGCGAGTCCGAGGTGGTGGAAGTCGGATGAAACTGAAGTGGGTCGCTGGCGCTTTCGCTTAGCAAGGCTAAGTTAAAATCAGATAAATGAAGTAATAAGATAGGGTGGAACCGCGTTTTAACGCCCCTTATGAGGTATCATATGGGTGTGTTGGCGGTTTTTTATTATGGAAAAACGTTAGCCTCCAAGATACGTCGCAAAATTAGTTACTAAAATAAGGAGTAGATACATGTCTAAAAAATTGACGTTTCAAGAAATTATTTTGACTTTGCAACAATTTTGGAATGACCAAGGTTGTATGTTGATGCAAGCTTATGACAATGAAAAAGGTGCTGGTACAATGAGTCCCTACACTTTCCTTCGTGCCATTGGTCCAGAACCATGGAATGCGGCTTATGTGGAACCATCACGTCGTCCAGCTGACGGTCGTTACGGTGAAAATCCTAACCGTCTTTACCAACACCACCAATTCCAAGTGGTTATGAAGCCATCACCATCAAACATTCAAGAACTTTACCTTGAATCATTGGAAAAATTAGGAATTAATCCCCTAGAACACGACATTCGTTTCGTTGAAGATAACTGGGAGAACCCATCAACTGGTTCAGCTGGCCTTGGTTGGGAAGTTTGGCTTGACGGTATGGAAATCACTCAATTTACTTACTTCCAACAAGTTGGTGGTTTGCAAACAGGTCCTGTAACATCAGAAGTTACTTACGGTCTTGAGCGTTTGGCATCTTACATTCAAGAAGTGGATTCTGTCTATGATATTGAATGGGCACCAGGTGTTAAATATGGTGAAATCTTCCTTCAACCAGAATTTGAACACTCAAAATATTCATTTGAAATTTCTAATCAAGATATGCTTCTTGAAAACTTTGAAAAATTTGAAGCAGAAGCAAAACGTTGCTTGGATGAACACCTCGTACACCCAGCTTATGACTACGTTTTGAAATGTTCACATACTTTCAACTTACTTGATGCGCGTGGTGCGGTTTCTGTAACAGAACGTGCTGGTTACATCGCTCGTATTCGTAACTTGGCTCGTGTCGTTGCCAAAACATTTGTGGCAGAACGTAAACGCCTTGGTTACCCATTGCTTGATGAAGCAACACGTGAAAAATTATTGAAGGAGGATGTTGAATAATGGCTAAAAATTTACTTGTAGAACTTGGTTTAGAAGAATTACCAGCTTACGTGGTTACTCCAAGTGAAAAACAACTTGGCGATCGTATGGTAGCATTTTTGAACGAAAAACGTTTGGCATTTGAAGGCATTCAAACTTTTTCTACACCACGTCGTTTGGCTGTTCGTGTGAGTGGTCTTGCTGATGCGCAAACTGATTTAACAGAAGATTTTAAAGGTCCTTCTAAGAAAATCGCATTGGACGCTGACGGTAACTTCACAAAAGCGGCTCAAGGATTTGTCCGTGGTAAAGGGTTGACAACTGACGATATTGAATTCCGCGAAGTTAAAGGCGAAGAGTATGTTTACGTTACAAAACACGAAGCAGGAAAAGCTGCCAAAGAAGTGCTTATTGACATTCCAGAAATCTTGTCAGCAATGACTTTCCCAGTAAACATGCACTGGGCAAATAATACATTTGAATACATTCGTCCTGTTCACACATTGACTGTTCTTCTTGATGATGAAGCTCTTGACCTTGATTTCTTGGATATTCATTCAGGTCGTGTTAGCCGTGGCCACCGTTTCCTTGGTCATGAAACAGAAATTGCTAGCGCTGATTCATACGAAGAAGATTTGCGTAGAGTCTTTGTTATCGCCGACGCTAAAGAACGTCAAGACATGATTGTTAACCAAATCAAAGACATTGAAAAAGTACAAAACGTCCAAGTTGAAATCGATGACGAATTGCTTAACGAAGTCCTTAACTTGGTTGAATACCCAACTGCTTTTATGGGAAGCTTTGATACGAAATATCTTGAAGTACCAGAAGAAGTGCTTGTCACATCAATGAAAAACCATCAACGTTACTTTGTTGTCCGTGACCAAGCTGGTAAATTAATGCCAAACTTCATCTCAGTTCGTAACGGTAATGCTGAGTACCTTGAAAATGTCATTAAAGGTAATGAAAAAGTGCTCGTGGCTCGTTTGGAAGACGGTGAATTCTTCTGGCGTGAAGACCAAAAACTTAAAATTGCTGATCTTGTGGCAAAACTTGACAACGTTACATTCCACGAAAAAATCGGTTCACTTTCTGAACACATGAAACGCAGCAAAGTAATTGCAGCTTACCTTGCCGAAAAAGCTGGGGCTTCTGCCGAAGAAAGCAAAGCTCTGGCTCGTGCTGCTGAAATTTATAAATTCGACTTATTGACTGGTATGGTTGGTGAATTTGATGAATTGCAAGGTATCATGGGTGAAAAATATGCCCTTCTTGCAGGCGAAGATGCCGCAGTAGCAACAGCTATTCGTGAACACTACCTTCCAAATTCAGCTGACGGTGACCTTCCAGAAACTAAAGTTGGTGCTCTTTTGGCACTTGCTGATAAATTGGATACTATCTTGTCATTCTTCTCAGTTGGCTTGATTCCATCAGGTTCAAATGACCCATATGCTCTTCGTCGTGCAACAGCTGGTGTTGTTCGTATCATGGATGCCTTTGGTTTGAAAATTCCAATGGATGAATTGATTGACAACCTTTACGCCTTGTCATTTGATAGCTTGACTTATGAACACAAAGCAGAAGTTATGGATTTCATCCGTGCGCGTGTTGAAAAAATGATGAGCAAATCAGTTTCTAAAGATATTAAAGAAGCTGTTCTTGCTGGTTCAAACTTTGTTGTGGCTGAAATGATTGAAGCTGCTGATGCTCTTGTTGAAGCAAGCAAAGCTGCTGATTATAAAGCCGCCGTTGAAAGTCTTTCACGTGTATTCAACCTTGCTGAAAAAACACCAGCTGACGTGACTGTGGATGCAAGCTTGTTTGAAAATGATGAAGAAAAAGCTTTGGCACAAGCTGCAGCAGAATTGAACTTGTCAGGTAGCGCTAATGATAAATTGGCACAATTATTTGCTTTAAGCCCAGTTATCGACAAATTCTTTGACAATACAATGGTAATGGTGGATAATGAAGCTGTTAAAAATAATCGCTTGGCTATCCTTACTGAATTGACTGCAAAAGCTAGCAGCGTAGCAGCATTTAACAAATTGAATACCAAATAAGAAGTGGCATTTCGCTTGCCACTCCTGACACAGTCGGCTAAAATTTTGCTAATGACTGCTAAGTTAGCATTGTCATTTTAGAGGCGTAATAGCTAATTGATTTTCTGATTTGGTAAATTATAAGAAAGGAAAAAGCGTGTAGAATTTATGGATTTTATACGTTTGGTGAGTCTTACTCATGAATGAAAAAAAGATTCAACGCATTAATGAACTTGCGCGTAAGAAAAAAACAGTTGGTTTGACAGGTGCTGAAAAAGTTGAACAAGCTGAGCTTCGCAAAGAGTACATTGAAGGGTATCGTCGCTCACTTCTTCATCATATCGCAGGGATTAAACTTGTTGATGAAGAAGGAAATGATGTGACACCAGAAAAACTAAAACAACTCCAACGCGAACGTGGTTTGCATGGCAGAAGCCTTGACGACCCAAATTCGTAAGATAGGAATCCCAGTCAGTAATGACTGGGATTTTTGTGTACAATGAGAAGGAAAAATGTCCATTTTAAAGTGGACACTAAAAGGAGTTTGTGATAATTGGAAAACGCATACAATAATAAGTGTGAAAGGAAAATGAAGATGAATAAAAAACAATTACAATTTGATGGATTGCTAGCAGTATTGCATCAGAATTCAGATTATATCACGGCAAAATCTTTATCCGAACAATTGAATTTATCTGAAAAAACGGTTTATCGTCTTGTAAAGGAAATAAATCAAAACTATTTTCCTGATGAACTTATCATAAAAAAGAGAGGACGTGGTTTTAAACTTAATAGACTTAAAAATTATGATACTTTAATAAATTCTAAGCAAAATGATTTTACACCAGCTAGTAGGCAAATTCAAATTTTGGAGAGATTGTTAACGATATCACCTAAAAAATTACTTATATATGACTTAGCACAAGAGTATTATGTCAGTGATTCTGTTATTATGAAAGATAAAATCGAGATTCAAAAGCGACTCAATCCCTTTCATTTAAAAATCTCAACTCGGACAGGCTATATTTTTATAACAGGTTCAGAATTGGATATTCGTAGAGCATTAGCGGATTTGGTACCAACGTTTAGCATGATTGATATTGACAATTTGTCTAATACTACTAACCAAAGTCATTTTGATTTAGAGCTTGCCAAAATTATTTTGGAAGAAATTGACCAAATTGAGGCGGATTTACAGGCAAGGTTACCATACCCATACAATGTTAATATTTTTTCTCATCTTTACATTATGCTTGAACGGTTAAAAATTTCTAGTCGTAAAATCGTTAACGCAGAAGTAGTGGATATCAAGATGACAGATTACGATGATTCAATTCTCAAAGAAAGTAAAAAGATTATAAATGATATTGGGAATCGTTTAGGGAGGAGTATTGATGATTTAGAAATTAATTATCTCTATCAATACTTGTATTCGTCAAGATTTCAACTTAGTACACATCAGCAAAAAATTGAATTTTCAACGCGTGTTGTTTCTGTAACAAAATTTTATTTTAAAAAGATGGAAATGACAAAGTCAGAATCAATAAATGAACAATCTCCTATGTTTATTGATTTGGCAAACCATATCAGTCCATTGTTAAGAAGATTAGATAATAAAATTTATATCAAAAATAATATGTTGCATGATATTAAAGACCGTTATACTGATATTTTTAATCAGACAGAGAAAGTTTCTCTGGAGATGACAGAACAATTTGGTTTTTCAATGTTAAGTGCTGATGAAATTGGCTTTTTGACGTTATATTTTGTTCGTTTCAAAGAATTAAACCCAACTCCCATAAAAGCGGTTGTGATGTGTTCATCTGGAATTGGCATTTCAGAACTGCTTAAAGTGAAAATTGAAACGGCTTTTCAAAATCTTGATATTGTTAAAGTAGTATCTTCTCAAAATATCAAAGAAATGTTACAAAATTATCCAGATATTCAATTAGTTATCACGAGTGTTAGTTTGCAAGAAATGTTAAACGTAAAGACAATCCTTGTAAGTGCCTTATTAACAGATGAAGATAAAAAGAATATCCAAAATGCAATAAGGGAGATTAATTATGGTAACTGATTTATATCAATACGTTTCTAACCAAAATTTCAATAATCGGCAAGAAGTTTATGGATATTTAGCATCTCAAATTGACAGTCAAACCCTAAGTCAGCAAGAGATAGAAAGTAAATTCCTAGAACGTGAAGCGATGGGAAATATTGAAATCGCACAAGGTGTTGTTTTACCGCATTTTGAAGGAGCTATTAACAGAAATAAAATAATAATTATTAAACCTAAACATACAATTGTAGATTGGTCGGATACTATTGTGCAGGTTGATTTAGTTATCGCATTGATGTTAACAAATGGGAGTGATAAATCAGAAGTGATAGATTTTGTAAAAAATTTAGCATCAGATGATTTTATTGAAAAATTAAAACATAAAAATTAAGAAAAATAGATAATGGAGGTTAATATGGAAATCAAAGATATTATTGATCGTCATTTAATAATAACAAATTTGAAGTGCCAGACAAAAAATGAAGCTTTTCAAAAAATGAGTCACATTTTATTGAAAGAAGATTATATTTCGGATATTGAAAATTTTATTAGGGATTTGTATGTTAGGGAAGCAGAAGGTCAAACAGGAATAGGAAATTTTATTGCAATTCCGCACAGTAAGAGTCCTTTTGTCAAAAAAATTGGTGTAGCCATCGCTATAAATCAAACAGAAATTCCTTGGGAAACCCTTGATGGAAAGGGAGTTAAAGTTATTGTTATGTTTGCTGTTGGAGATGACAACGAAGACGTTAAGGAACATTTAAAACTTTTGTCACTTTTTGCACGTAAATTAGGTAATGATAGCGTTGTTGAAAATCTAATTAATTCAAAAACAGTTGATGATGTTATTAATGCTTTTATTTAAATACTGTCTTTTATGAATGGAGGAACAAATAATGAAAATTGTTGGAGTTGCAGCTTGTACAGTAGGAATTGCTCATACTTATATCGCTCAAGAAAAACTTGAAAATGCCGCTAAAAAAGCAGGCTATGATGTTCAAATCGAAACCCAAGGAACAATTGGAATTGAAAATGAATTGACTCAGCAACAAATTGATGATGCTGACATTGTAATTTTAGCCATTGATGTAAAAATTGCTGGTATGGAACGTTTTAAAGATAAAAAAGTTTTAAAAGTACCGACTGAAATTGCTGTTAAATCACCAAATAAATTGATTGAAAAAGCTGTTGAAGTAGCTAAAAAGTAAAAAGTTTTATAAAGATGAACTAGGAGGTAAAAGTAAATGAAAGAAATTTGGAAGAAGATGAATTTCAAGGGACACTTACTGACTGCTATCTCATATTTAATACCAATTGTTTGTGGCGCAGGTTTTCTTGTGGCTATTGGTATGGCGTTAGGGGGGAGTTCACAAAGTGAACTTATCCAAGGAGAATTCTCGTTTTGGGATGCCCTTGCAACGATGGGAGGAACTACTTTAGGTCTACTTCCAGTGATTATTGCAACAGGAGTTTCCTTCTCAATTGCAGGTAAACCTGGTATTGCTCCTGGATTTGTTGTTGGTCTTTCGGCAAATGCTATTAGTGCAGGTTTTATTGGTGGAATGGTTGGCGGCTATATCGCTGGATTCTTAGCTCTGTGGATTTTAAAAAATGTCAAGGTTTCTGACTGGGCAAAAGGGCTTATGCCTACGGTTATTGTGCCTTTATTAACATCATTGATTTCGGGGTTGTTGATGATTTACATTATCGGAATTCCCATTGCAGCATTTACAAATTGGTTAACTAATTTCCTTCAAGGTTTAGGATCATCTTCAATGTTAATTCTAGGTTTAGTGATTGGCACATTAAGTATTGTTGATTTTGGAGGACCTATTAACAAAACAGTTTACGCTTTTACACTGACGCTACTGGCTTCAGGGGTCAACGAACCTGTAACAGCTCTCCAATTAGTAAACACCTCAACTCCAATTGGATTTGGTTTAGCTTATTTTATTGCTAAATTATTAGGCAAAAATATTTATGGTCAAGAACAAATTGAAAATTTAAAATCAGCTGTACCAATGGGAGTGTTAAATATTGTTGAAGGGGTTATTCCTATTGTCATGAATGATTTAGTTCGTGGTATTATCGCAGCAGCGATTGGTGGTGCTGCTGGTGGTGCAACTTCTATGGTTCTTGGTGCAGATTCGACAGTGCCATTTGGTGGATTTTTGATGCTTCCAACGATGACTAGGCCATGGACTGGGCTTTTAGCAATCATTGTGAATGTTGTTGTAACAGGTGTAGTTTATGCATTAATTGCAAAAAATAAAACAGCTGAAGATTTTACATCAGAAAATGATATTGACGAAGAGGAAATCGATTTAGCTGATATTGAAATTTTATAAAAGAAAGAAGTATTAATATGAAAACAGCAGAGTTATCGCCATCCTTAATGTGTATGGATTTAGATAAATTTACTGAGCAAATTACATTTTTAAATAAACATGTACAATCTTACCATATGGATATTATGGATGGGCATTTTGTTCCTAACATTACATTATCACCTTGGTTTATTCAAGAAGTTAGAAAAATTAGTGACTTACCCATGTCAGCTCACCTTATGGTAGAAGATCCGACATTTTGGGTTCAAGAATTAATTAATATTAAATGCGAATGGATTTGTATGCATGCAGAGGTATTAAATGGTCTAGCTTTTCGGCTTATTGATCAAATTCATGAGGCAGGATTAAAAGCGGGTGTTGTTCTTAATCCTGAAACACCTATTGAAACTATTTTTCCCTATATAGCATTAGTGGATAAAATTACCATCATGACGGTTGATCCTGGTTTTGCTGGGCAACGTTTCTTAGAGGACACATTAGAAAAAATTATTGAGTTGCGTCATTTACGTAAAAAGCAAGGTTACTCTTATGTTATAGAAATGGATGGTTCTTCTGGTCGTAAAACGTTTAAACGAATTGATGCAGCTAATCCAGATATTTATGTCATTGGAAGGAGTGGTTTGTTTGCTTTGAATGATGACATAGAAAAATCATGGCACATGATGACGAAGGATTATTTTGAAATGACAGGAAAAACATTTGAGTGATAATCTTTCTGAATTGATTAGGATGATTAAAAGATACGGACTTAATTTTCGTGACTTACGATGATTGTTAGAGTCGTATCTTTAATATTTGATAAAGGAGATAGGACAAATAATGAAATTTTTCTTAGATACAGCTGATGTTTCGGCGATTAAAACGGTTAATGAACTAGGTGTCGTGGACGGTGTCACGACTAATCCAACGATTATTTCCCGTGAAGGGCGTGATTTTGAGACGGTTATCAAGGAAATTTGCCAGATTGTTGACGGTCCCGTATCGGCAGAAGTCACAGGCGTAACAGCTGAAGAAATGATTGCTGAAGCGCGTGATATTGCTAAATGGGCAGACAATATTGTGGTCAAAATTCCGATGACAATGGAAGGACTGAAAGCAGTCAATGTGCTTTCAAAAGAAAACATTAAAACCAACGTCACTCTTATTTTTACGGTATCTCAAGGGCTTATGGCTATCAAAGCTGGTGCAACCTTTATCAGTCCGTTTGTCGGACGTTTGGAAGACATCGGCACAGATGCTTACCAATTGATTTCAGATTTGCGAGAAATCATTGATTTTTATGACTTTGATACGGAAATCATTGCAGCAAGTATTCGTAATACAGTTCATGTTGAGAACGTTGCGAAACGAGGTGCTCATATTGCTACCATTCCAGATGCTGTTTTTGATAAAATGACCAAACACCCTTTGACGACAAGCGGCATAAAAAACTTTACTAAAGACTGGGAAACGTTTAAAAATAAAGTCGAATAATAATTTGTTTTAAAAACTCTAATTATTTATGATATAATAGAATCCGAACAATAATACTATAAGTCCTTAAAAACAGAAAGGTTTCACTCATGACATTTGATGCTATTGATCAGTTGGCAGTCAATACTGTCCGTACGCTCTCAATTGATGCCATTCAGGCAGCTAATTCAGGTCACCCTGGTCTTCCAATGGGAGCTGCACCTATGGCTTATGTTCTTTGGAATCATGTAATGAATGTTAATCCGAAGACAAGCCGTTCTTGGTCTAACCGAGATCGTTTTGTGCTATCTGCAGGACATGGTTCTGCCCTTTTATACAGCCTTCTTCATCTATCAGGTTACAATGTTAGCATTGATGATTTGAAGAATTTCCGTCAATGGGGTTCAAAAACACCAGGTCACCCAGAAGTCAATCATACAGACGGTGTTGAAGCTACAACTGGACCTCTTGGGCAAGGGATTGCCAATGCTGTTGGTATGGCAATGGCAGAAGCTCACTTAGCAGCTAAATTTAACAAACCAGGATTTAATATCGTTGACCACTACACTTATGCTTTGCATGGTGACGGTTGCTTGATGGAAGGTGTCAGTCAAGAAGCTGCCAGCCTTGCTGGACATCTTAAACTTGGCAAATTAGTCCTTCTTTACGATTCAAACGACATTTCACTTGACGGTCCAACATCAAAAGCTTTCACAGAAGATATCAAAGGTAAATTTGAAGCTTACGGTTGGCAACACATTTTAGTTAAAGATGGTAATGACCTCGAAGCGATTGCTAAAGCTATCGAAGAAGCAAAAGCTGAAACTGAAAAACCATCTATTATCGAAGTGAAAACAATCATTGGTTTCGGTGCTGAAAAACAAGGAACATCAGCTGTTCACGGTGCCCCTCTTGGCGTTGATGGCATTGCTTACGCTAAAAAATCTTACGGTTGGGAATATCCAGAATTCACAGTACCAGAAGAGGTGGCTAAACGCTTTGAAGTTGGTATCAAATTCCGTGGTGAAGCTGCTGAAAATGCATGGGATACTAAATTCCGTGAATACGAAGCTGCTTATCCAGAATTAGCCGCTGAATACAAAGCAGCATTCGCTAACAAACCAGTTGACGTGACACTTGAAGATTTCGAAATCGGTACAAGCCTTGCTAGTCGTTCATCAAGTCAACAAGCTATCCAACAAATCTCAGCACAAGTGCCATCATTCTGGGGTGGTTCAGCTGACCTTTCTGCATCAAACAATACAATGGTCAAAGTAGAATCTGATTTCCAACCAGACAACTACCTTGGTCGTAATATTTGGTTTGGTGTGCGTGAATTTGCCATGGCAGCTGCCATGAACGGTATTGCCCTTCATGGTGGTACTCGTGTTTACGGTGGTACATTCTTCGTATTCTCAAACTACCTTCTTCCAGCTGTTCGTATGGCTGCTCTTCAACAATTACCAACGGTTTATGTCATGACGCATGATTCAATCGCTGTCGGTGAAGACGGACCAACTCACGAACCAGTTGAACAATTGGCTAGCGTTCGTTCTATGCCTAACCTTAACGTTATCCGCCCTGCTGACGGTAACGAAACAAATGCTGCATGGAAACGTGCTCTTGCTGAAACTGATCGTCCAACAATGCTCATCTTGACACGTCAAAATCTTCCTGTCCTTGAAGGGACAAAAGAATTGGCAGCAGAAGGTGTTAATAAAGGTGCTTATATCCTTTCAGAAGCAAAAGGTGACCTTGACGGTATCCTTATTGCAACAGGTTCTGAAGTGAAATTGGCGCTTGATACGCAAGCTACTTTGGAAGCAAAAGGTGTTCATGTTCGTGTGGTTTCAATGCCAGCACAAAACATCTTTGACGAACAAGACGCTGCTTATAAAGAAAGCATTCTTCCAGCTAACGTCACGAAACGTTTGGCTATCGAAGCTGGTTCAAGCTTTGGTTGGGGCAAATACGTTGGTCTCCAAGGTAAAACTCTTACAATCGATACTTGGGGCGCATCTGCACCAGGCGCCAAAATCTTTGAAGAATACGGCTTCACAGTTGATAACGCTGTAAATCTTTATGAATCATTGTAATTAATAACTGACTGAACCCGCCTTGTTTTTAAGGAGGGTTTTTATAATTATTTGACAAATAATAGCTGAAAAGGTAAGATAGAATAAAAATATTTTTTGTATCACTTTAATAGTACAAATGAAAATTTAGGGGGATTTTATGGAAGAGAAGTGCAGTGAATTATATAAGGCAATTAGGAATGCTTATGAAGATATGACTATTCGTCAAGATAACGATTTGTCAAAAATCTTACTTTCTGCGTCAAATGAGGTGATTAGGTCTGGAGATGCTGGGTTGAGTGCTCTTCATCTTGACCGTCAGTTAAGCCTGTATAGTACAAGGCATGATTTTTCGCTACCAAAAGGGGCAAAATTATTGAAACAGTTGACACAGGAATTTGCTGCGGATTACCGATATTAGGAGAATAGAGAAGGAGCTAGGTATGATTCGATTTGATCATGTTTCAAAGTTGTATGGTGATAAGGAAGCGCTAAGTGATGTCAATATGACCATTGCTAATGGCGAAATTTTTGGCTTGATTGGGCATAATGGTGCAGGAAAAACAACGACGATTAGCATTTTAACGTCAATCATTGAAGCGAGTTATGGTGAGGTATATGTTGATGAGTTACCTCTTTCTGAGCACCGTGATGATATCAAAAAACGCATTGGTTACGTGCCTGATTCACCTGATATTTTCCTGAACTTAACGGCGATAGAATACTGGCATTTTTTAGCTAAAATTTATGACGTTGATGATAAGCTCACTGATGAACGGATTGAACGATTGTCACATTTGTTTGATATTGCGGAGAATATCAATGATTTGATTGATAGTTTTTCACACGGTATGCGTCAAAAAGTGATTCTTATTGGTGCTCTGATATCAAATCCAGATATTTGGATTTTAGATGAACCTTTGACAGGACTTGACCCACAAGCATCTTTTGATTTGAAAGAAATGATGAAAGAGCACGCGCGTGGTGGCAATACGGTTCTTTTCTCAACACATGTTCTTGCTGTTGCGGAGCAACTTTGTGACCGTATTGGAATTTTAAAAGATGGCAAGTTGATTTTTATCGGCACCTTAGATGAATTGAAAGCTAATCATCCTGATAAAGATTTAGAAACAATCTATCTTGAATTAGCAGGGCGTAAAGCGCAAGAGGAGGGCTAGGCGTATGAATTGGTCAACAGTTTGGGAGTTAATCAAGATTAATATCCTCTATTCTAGCCCACAGTCTGTCACGGCGGCAAAGCGAAAACAAGAACGCAAACCAAGCAAAGGTTTTTCGGCTTATAAGAGTGTGATGCGCCAGCAAATTCTCCTCAGCCTTTTGTTTGCGGTTATTTACATTTTTATGTATGCTAACATTGATTTTCGTTATTTCCCAGGGTATTTCTCTTTTTACATAGCGATTTTCTTTATCATGGCAACTCTAAATGCTTTTTCAGCCATGTATAGCATTTTTTATGAGAGCGATGATGTTCGGCTTTATGCACATTTGCCGATTAAATCGAGTGAACTTTATATGGCAAAAGTGATTTCCAGTTTTGGTATGGGCGTTACATTTTTAATGCCACTTTTGTCCTTGTTTTTTATCGCTTACTGGCAAATAGCAGGGCTTGTACTAGCGATTCCGTTGACAATTATCCTCTTTTTCGTTCTGTTTGCGGCTGTGATTTTGTTGGCACTTTATCTTAATAGTTTTGTGGGAAAAATCATTCTTCGAAGTCAGCACCGAAAAATCGTCTCGACTGTTCTCATGTCTATTTCAACGATTGGAGCAGTTGGTGCCATTCTTTACATGAATGTTATCAACAGTCAGAACATGACTTATGATGATAATGTTGCCCTTGCAGACCATACTGTTTTACCATATTTTCGTGGTTTTTATGACGTGGTAAAAGCACCATTTCAATCAGCGACTGTTCTTAATTTTTGGCTACCTTTGTTAGTGTTGATGATTTTAACAGTTGGGGTTGTCAAATGGTTGATGCCAACGTATTACAAAGAAGTTCTTTATGTTAAGCCTAAATCTAAGCCGAAACAAAAAGCATCGTCAGCATCTCAAAAAGCGTTGAAAGGTAAATCGTTGAAAACGATGATGATTCGTCACCATGTGTCAACATTACAAAATGCGACCTTGCTGACACAAACTTATTTATTGCCTTTGATTTATGTGGTGATTTTTATTACACCGAGTGTGACAAGTGGAGTTAGCTTGGCTGAAGTACCGAATGATTATTTTGGTGTGGCAATGCTTATCGGAATTGTTTTGGGAAGTTTTTGTAGCACGCCAAGCTCATTTGTTGGGGTAGGGATTTCATTGGAGAAAGAAAATCTGACTATCTTTAAAGCTCTACCAATCAATTTCAAGGATTTTCTTGTTCAAAAATTTTTAACGCTGGTAGGACTCCAAGCACTTGTTCCAGCTATCGTTTATTTATTAGTGGGCTTGTTTGTTTTAAAAGCATCGCTAGTCTTGGTCATTTTCTTTATCCTAGGACTTCTTGCGAGTATTTTGCTTCAGGGACAACTTATGTATCGCCGTGATTTTAAATTTCTTGATTTAAAATGGCAAGATGTGACCCAACTTTTTAACCGTCACGCAGGACAATGGCTGACCCTCGCTATTATCCTAATCGCTTTAGTAGTAGGTGGAAGTCTAGGGGCAAGCACATTTTTACTCGGAGCTCTACTCAAAGATGTTCTGTTGGCGAATGTTTTGTTTGCAATACTGGCTGTTTTGATAGGAATCGCTTCTCAAATAGTGATTTACCACACATTTTGGAAAAAGTTATAAAAAAATCTCCTAAAGGGTATTGTGTTAAAAATCCCATTGATTTCGTAATAAAGCTAATAAAAACAGTTCCTCGGACTGTTTTTTTAGTGTATAATAGGCATATGAAACGAAATTTTGAAACTGTTAATCGAATTGTTATAAAAATTGGGACAAGCTCGCTTGTCATGCCAAATGGCAAAATTAATCTTGAAAAAATTGACCAACTAGCTTTTGTTATCTCTAGCTTGATGAATAAAGGAAAAGATGTTATTTTGGTGTCATCTGGTGCCATGGGATTTGGGCTCAATGTGTTAAATATGGACAAACGTCCGACAGAAATTGCACGTCAACAGGCGGTGTCAAGTGTTGGGCAGGTTGCTATGATGAGCCTTTATTCTCAAATCTTTTCGCACTATCAGACAGAAGTTAGTCAGCTGTTGATTACACGTGATGTTATTGAATATCCTGAAAGCTTAGAAAATTTCACTAATGCCTTTGAAATGTTATTAACAATGGGAATTGTGCCAATTGTTAACGAAAACGATGCTATTAGCGTTGATGAAATGGACCATACGACAAAATTTGGTGATAATGACCGACTTTCAGCGATTGTAGCCAAGGTAACCAAAGCAGATTTGTTAATTATGTTATCAGATATTGACGGACTTTACGATAAAAATCCAAATATCTATGATGATGCCAAACTTCGCGAACACGTTACTGAAATTACGGACGAAATCATTAAATCAGCGGGCGGTGCTGGAAGTAAATTTGGCACGGGAGGCATGCTCAGCAAGATTAAGAGTGCTCAAATGATTTTTGACAATAACAGTCAGATGATTTTGATGAACGGTGCAAATCCGCGTGATATTTTAAAAGTTTTAGAAGGTGCTAATATTGGAACGTGGTTTTCACAAGTGAACTAAAAGGAGGACCAAAGATGGGCTATATTGATGAATTAGGTAAAAATGCTAAAGTAGCTAGCCGAAGTCTGGTAAAGCTTGGAACTGCTGAAAAAAATCAGATTTTAGGACAAGTTGCGGATGCTTTGCTTGCAGAGACAGACTATATTTTGGCTGAAAATGCACGTGATGTTGACCAAGCACAAAAAAATGGTATTTCGCCTGTTATGGTTGACCGTTTGCGCCTAGATGCTAAGCGTATTGAGGGGATTGTTGAGGGCGTCCGTCAAGTTGCGGATTTGCAAGACCCGATTGGTCAGGTTGTCCGTGGTTATACCAATCTTGATGGCTTGAAAATCGTTCAAAAACGTGTACCACTTGGCGTGATTGCCATGATTTTTGAAAGCCGTCCAAATGTATCTGTTGATGCTTTCAGCCTTGCTTTTAAAACAAGTAATGCTATTATTTTGCGTGGTGGTCGCGATGCCATTCATTCTAATGCAGCCCTTGTGACGGTTATCCGAAAAACTCTTGCTAAAGCAGGTGTAAATGAAAACGTCATTCAGCTTGTTGAGGATACTAGTCATGCCGTTGCTGAAGAATTAATGCAAGCTGTTGATTATGTTGATGTTCTTATTCCACGTGGCGGAGCTCGTTTAATTCAAACGGTCAAAGAAAAATCAAAAGTTCCTGTTATTGAAACAGGTGTCGGAAATGTTCACATTTACGTTGATGATTCGGCTGACCTTGATATAGCAACGAAGATTGTGATTAATGCTAAAACGCAACGTCCAAGTGTTTGTAATGCTGCAGAAAGCTTGCTTGTTCACAAAGCGGTAGCAAAAACATTCTTACCACAGTTAGAAGAAGCAATTGCGAAAGTTCATGCTGTTGAATTTCGTGCAGATGATAAAGCGCTAGCTATTTTCAAAAATGCAGTAGCCGCAACAGATGAGGATTACGGTACAGAATTTTTAGATTATGTCATGTCTGTCAAAGTGGTTGATTCTGTTGATGATGCTATTGATTGGGTGAATCGTTACACGACTCATCATTCAGAAGCGATTATCACCAAAGAGCTTGAACACGCGGAACGTTTCCAAGATGAAGTGGATGCGGCTGCGGTTTATGTCAATGCCTCAACACGCTTCACAGACGGTTTTGTCTTTGGATTGGGTGCAGAAATTGGTATTTCAACGCAAAAAATGCATGCGCGTGGTCCAATGGGCTTGGAAGCTTTGACAAGTACAAAATTTTACATTAATGGTAAAGGACAAATTCGAGAATAATTGATTTTTGCTTACTGCTTGTCCTTATGCAGATGGCAGCCTTTACAATAAAAAATATCACCAAAAGCTTGATATTATCAGCTTTTGGTTTTTGTATTTCTTGTAGAGGTTTTAAGGAAGAATCTTGTAATTTATGATATAATGAAAGGTATGACAACAGATTTTCATCATATTACAGTGCTTCTACATGAAACCGTTGATATGCTTGATATCAAGCCTGATGGCATCTATGTAGATGCAACGCTTGGTGGGGCAGGGCACAGTGAGTACTTACTTTCTAAGCTTGGACCGACTGGTCATCTTTACGCGTTTGACCAAGACCAGACGGCTATTGATAATGCACAAATTCGTTTAAAAGACTATATTGAAAAAGGACAAGTTACTTTTATCAAGGACAATTTCCGTAATCTTGCTTCAAATTTAGCCATGCATGGAGTAACTGAGATTGACGGTATTTTATATGACCTTGGAGTATCTAGTCCGCAATTAGATGAACGTGAGCGTGGTTTTTCTTATAAAAAAGATGCTTCGCTCGATATGCGTATGAATCGTGACCAAGACTTGTCAGCTTATGACGTGGTTAATACTTATGATTATCATGACTTGGTTCGTATTTTTTTCAAGTATGGCGAGGACAAATTCTCAAAACAAATTGCACGTAAAATTGAGCAAGCGAGAACAGTTAAGCCGATTGAGACAACGACAGAATTAGCAGAAATCATTAAATCTGCTAAGCCTGCTAAGGAACTCAAGAAAAAAGGACATCCTGCGAAGCAGATTTTCCAAGCCGTTCGTATTGAAGTTAATGATGAACTCGGTGCGGCAGATGAGTCTATTCAACAAGCTATTGAGCTATTGGCAGTTGATGGGCGTATTTCAGTGATTACTTTCCATTCTTTGGAAGACCGTTTGACAAAACAATTATTCAAAGAGGCTTCTACTGTAGATGTGCCGAAAGGGTTGCCTTTTATTCCTGAGGATATGCAACCTAAGCTTACTTTGGTTAATCGAAAACCTATTTTACCAAGCGAAGAAGAGTTAGAAGTCAATAATCGTTCTCACTCAGCCAAGCTCCGTGTGGCTAGAAAGGTTCGTAAATAATTATGACAGATAAACATCGTAACGAAGCTATTTCTAATGCTCTTAAAAGACGGATTAGAAAATTTTCGAGAATTGAAAAAGTTTTTTATGGTGCTATTATTTTGACGGCTATTACTATGGCTGTTAGTATTATTTACCTACAGAGTCGTAATCTACAAGTGCAACAAGAAATCACAAATCTCAATAGTCAGATAAGTGATATGCAGACAGATTATGATAATGCTAAACAAGAGGTTAACGAATTGACAAGTCGTGACCGTATTGAACAAATAGCAGGAAATGCAGGCTTGACCAGCCAACAGGATAATATTAAACAGGTGGAGTAAAAATAGTCTATGAAGAAATTAATAAACCGTTTTTTAGACTATGTGGTAAAGGATAGACGAACGCCCAACAAAAACCGTGAGCGTGTTGGTCAGAATTTGATGATTCTGGCAGTCTTCCTTTTCTTTGTGTTTGTTATCAATTTTGCTATTATTATTGGGACAGATACAAAGTTCGGACACAATTTGTCAACAGAAGCGTCAGAAGTTTATCAGAAAGAAGTGACTGTTCAGGCTAAACGTGGTACGATTTATGACCGTAATGGTGTTGCTCTTGCAGAGGATTCAACAACCTACAGTATCTATGCTATTATTTCAACATCTTATGTTTCATCAACAGGCGAAAAACTATATGTCAAAAAATCTCAGTATGAGAAAGTGGCAGAGATTTTAAATGAAAAGCTTGGAATTGACAAAAATGAAGTGCTCAGTCAGCTTAAACAAGATGGGCTTTTCCAAGTTTCTTTCGGAAGTTCAGGTTCTGGGTTGTCATATAGTACAAAATTAGCTATTGAAACAGCTATGGACGAAGCTGGCATTAAAGGAATTGGTTTCACTTCAACACCTGGACGCATGTATCCAAATGGTGTTTTTGCTTCACAATTCCTTGGTTTGACACAACTAAAAGAGAACAAAGATGGTACATCGAGTCTTGTAGGTACATCAGGTCTTGAAGCAGCTTTAGATGATATTTTGTCAGGGACAGACGGTAAAGTGATTTATCAAAAAGATAAAAATGGTAATCTGTTACTTGGTACCGAAACAACAGTTAAACAAGCTATCGATGGGAAAGATGTTTACACAACACTTTCTGAACCATTGCAATCTTACTTGGAATCTCAAATGGATATCTTCCAAAATGAAGCCCAAGGAACATATGCTAGTGCCACAGTTGTTAATGCAAAAACAGGTGAAATTTTAGCTACGACACAACGTCCAACTTACAATGCGCAAACCTTGGATGGCTATAGTGAGGACAATCTAAAAACTTGGAACACCCTACTCTATCAGAACTATTACGAACCAGGGTCAACCATGAAAGTTATGACCCTTGCTTCAGCGATTGATGATGGTGTTTTCAATCCTAATGAGGTTATTTCAACAATCAATGGTATCACAGTTGCTGATACGACAATCAATGACTGGAATGTTAATGAAGGAATGACTTCGGTTCAGTACTTAACTTATGCCCAAGGTTTTGCTTGGTCAAGTAACGTTGCCATGACTAGCCTTGAACAAAAAATGGGTAATGACAAGTGGCTTACTTATCTTTCGCGTTTTAAATTTGGTTATCCAACACGTTTTGGTATGCTAAATGAAGATAGCGGTTTGCTACCTTCTGACAATGAAGTAACGGTAGCCATGAGTTCATTTGGTCAAGGTATTGGTGTCACACAAGTACAAATGTTGCGTGCCTTTACAGCTATCTCTAATGGTGGTGTCATGCTAGAGCCGCAATTCATTAGTCAGATCTACGATTCAAATACTAATTCGACACGTGTAGCGACATCAGAAGTTGTTGGTAATCCTGTTTCAGAAGATGCTGCTGACCAAACACTTGATTACATGGTAACCGTTGGTACTGATTCACAATATGGTACATTGTATAACGGCACAACAGGTCAACCATATATCCAAGTTGGTGACTATTCCGTCGCCGTTAAATCTGGTACTGCCCAAATTGCCGCTTCGGCTGAAGACGGTGGTGGGTACTTAACAGGAGATAATGATTACATTTACTCAGTTGTTGCGATTGTGCCATCAGATGATCCAGAATTTATTATGTATGTAACGCTTCAACAACCATCAGAACAATTCAGAGCTATGTATTGGCAAGATGTTATTAATCCTGTGCTTGAAAGAGCGATGATGATTAAAGATACTTTGACTAGTACAGCAGTAACGGGAACTGATAAAGAAACCGAATATACACTAAAAGATTATATCGGTGAAAACCCAGGGGATACAGCCCAAGAACTTCGTGATAACCTTGTACAACCAGTTGTTGTTGGTTCGGGTAGCAAGATTAAGAAAATGTCTAAGAAAGTCGGTAGCAATCTTTCTGCCAACGAGCGAATCTTACTTTGGACGGGTAATCTTGAAACAGTACCAGATATGTATGGTTGGACGAAAGAAAATGTTGAAAAATTTGCTAAATGGACTGGAATTAAGATAACCTTTAAAGGTTCTGATTCGGGAACAGTCACGAAACAAAGTGTCGAATCCGAAACAGATATCGACGGTGTTAAAAAAATTACAATTACTCTAGGAGAATAAACTAAGATGTTTTTAAGTTTAATCGCAGGTATTGTCGCTTTTGCGTTGACAGTATTTGCCATGCCCCACTTTATCCGTATTTACCAAATCAAGAAAATCGGCGGGCAACAAATGCACGAGGATGTCAAACAACATTTGGCTAAAGCTGGTACTCCAACCATGGGAGGAACAGTTTTTCTAACAGTTGGAATCCTTGTTAGTCTCATTTTTAGCTTGTTAATCGAAAAGCAAAACGGTGCTTCAATGGGAGCAACGGCAGGCATTCTTTTGGTGGTTCTCATTTATGGTATTATTGGTTTTCTTGATGATTTTTTGAAGATCTTTAAACAAATTAATGAAGGATTGACACCTTGGCAAAAAATGAGCTTGCAAATTATTGGTGGTTTGATTTTCTACTTCGTTCATGTCCGTCCAAGCGGAACAGATGATTTAAATATCTTTGGTTTTGACCTTCATCTTGGTATTCTTTACGTTTTCTTTGTTCTTTTCTGGGTTGTTGGTTTTTCAAACGCCGTTAATTTGACAGACGGTATTGACGGTTTGGCTTCTATTTCAGTTGCTATCAGCTTGGTTGCCTATGGTATCATCGCCTTTGCTCAACGACAATTTGATGTCTTGTTGATTATCGTGACAATGATTGGTGCTTTGTTTGGCTTCTTTGTTTTTAACCATAAACCTGCCAAAATCTTTATGGGTGATGTGGGAAGTTTGGCTTTAGGAGCAATGCTTGCAGCGATTTCCATTGCGCTTCGCCAAGAATGGACTTTGTTAATCATTGGTATCGTTTATGTCTTTGAAACAAGTTCAGTCATGCTTCAAGTGTCATATTTCAAATACACGAAGAAAAAATATGGTGAAGGGCGTCGTATTTTCCGCATGACACCATTCCATCATCATTTGGAACTTGGTGGTTTGACAGGAAAATCAGAAAAATGGTCAGAATGGAAAGTTGATGCTTTTTTGTGGAGTGTTGGCGCTATTGCAAGTATTTTGACCTTGATTGCACTTTACACATTTTAATAAATGAACGAGCTGGGTTTTCAGCTCGTTTTTGATTCTAAATCGCAGTGTACTTTGCTTTAATCCCCCTTTTAATGATATAATAAAAGAGAACGAAAAAATTCGCTTAGTCGTTTTTGGCTGGGGATTAAACGATAAGTAAATATAGAGAACTTTTCAAGTGAAACTTGATGAGATAAGAAATTGAGGTAAAGCATGTCTTTTAATGATTTTAATTTTAAGCCCTACATTCGTGAGGCGCTTGCAGAGCTTAAATTCACAAATCCGACAGAAGTACAACAAAAGTTAATTCCTGTTGTGCGTTCTGGTCGTGATTTGGTTGGAGAATCTAAAACTGGTTCAGGAAAAACACACACTTTCTTGTTGCCGATTTTTGAGAAATTAGATGAAAACAGTAATAATGTTCAGGTGGTTATCACAGCACCAAGCCGTGAGTTGGCAACGCAAATTTATCAAGCAACCAAACAAATTGCTGAAAAATCTGAAACAGAAATTCGTGTGGTAAACTACGTTGGTGGTACAGATAAACTACGTCAAATTGAAAAATTGAAATCATCTCAGCCACACATCGTCATTGGTACACCTGGTCGTATCTATGATTTGGTCAAATCAGGTGATTTGGAAATTTATAAAGCTCATACCTTTGTTGTTGATGAAGCTGATATGACGCTTGATATGGGATTCCTTGATACAGTGGATAAGATTGCAGGGACATTGCCAAAAGATGTTCAAATTTTGGTTTTCTCAGCGACTATTCCACAAAAATTGCAACCCTTCTTGAAAAAATATTTGACAAATCCAGTCATGGAAAAAATCAAGACAACTACTGTTATCGCAGATACAATCGATAATTGGTTGGTTTCAACTAAGGGACGTGATAAAAATGCGCAAATCTTGGAAATCACTAAAGCCCTAAATCCATATCTTGCCATGATTTTTGTAAACACAAAAGAACGTGCAGATGAATTGCATAGCTATCTTGTGTCAAATGGATTGAAAGTGGCAAAAATTCACGGCGATATTCCTCCACGTGAACGTAAACGCACCATGAACCAAATCAAAAAACTGTCATACGAATACATTGTGGCGACAGATTTGGCAGCGCGTGGGATTGATATTGAAGGAGTTAGTCATGTTATCAATGATGCTATTCCGCAAGATTTATCATTCTTTGTGCACCGTGTTGGACGTACAGGACGTAATGATTTAAATGGTATTGCTATTACGCTTTACAAACCAAGTGACGATTCTGATATTCGTGAACTTGAAAAAATGGGGATTAAATTTGTCCCTAAAATGCTTAAAAACGGTGAATTTCAAGATACTTACGACCGTGACCGTCGAGCTAACCGCGAAAAATCTTACCAAAAATTAGATACTGAAATGATCGGTCTGGTTAAAAAGAAAAAGAAAAAAATTAAACCAGGCTACAAGAAAAAAATTCAATGGAAAGTTGATGAAAAACGCAAACGTGAACGCCGTGCCGCTAATCGTGCCAAAGGACGTGCTGAACGTAAAGCAAGAAAACAAACTTTCTAGAAAACAGAATCCCGAAATAACTTCGGGATTTTTATTTTAAGCAAGTAGCGCTTGGTTAGCTTTGTCAAGAAATGTGATTTATTTCCTGATAGTTTTTTCTTATCAAGTCCATAGAAAAAATGTATTGGGAAAGTGTGGCTAAGTTTGATAGACTGGAAAGGAATTATTAGAAAAGAGGAAGACAAATGAAAAAGAGGAGATTACTATCGTTTGGTTTCTTGGTTATGCTGACACTAGCTCTGGCGGCTTGTTCCAATCAATCACAATCAAGTGGTAAAACAGTCATCAAAGTGGCAACAGACTCAGATACAGCACCATTTACTTACAAAGAAAATGACACCTTTAAAGGTTATGATATTGATGTGGTGAAAGCCATTTTTAAGGATTCCAAGAAATATAAAGTTGAATTTGTGACAACGGCGTTTGATTCTATTTTAACAGGAGTAGATGCAGACCGTTACCAAATTGCGGCAAATGACTTTAACTATAATGAAGAACGTGCTGAAAAGTACCTTTTCTCAGACCCAATTTCTAAATCAAACTATGCCATAACAAGTGCTGAAGGGACAAGTTATGATAGTCTTGATGATTTATCTGGAAAATCAACTGAAGTGATTTCAGGTTCTAACTATGCTCAAGTTTTAGAAAAATGGAACGATGAAAATCCTGATAAAGAGCCGATTAAGATTAATTACGCTTCTAGCTCAACAGGATTGACAACACGTGTGCAACATATTGAAAATGGGACAATCGACTTTATTTTGTATGATGCGATTTCATCGAATTATCTCGTTGAGGACCAAGGCTTCAATTTGACAGTGACCAATGTAACAGATGATATTGGCGGCGCGACAGATGGTTTAGAGTACCTATTGTTTGCGGATACAGATGAAGGAACCAAACTACAAAAATTTGTCAATAAACGTATCAAAGAATTAAAAGACGATGGCACATTGGCTGAATTAAGCGAGCAATATTTTGGTGGTGACTTCGTTTCAACAATCAATTAAAAATGAAAAAGAAAAGGATTGGTGATAGGGCTATCGTTATAGTGTAGGATAATAGAAAAGGAGTTCATATGACTTTAACAACATTAGCAGCTGGCTTGTCTTGGTATGATAAGTTGGTTGAAAAAATTCCAGAAGGTCAATTATTCAGTTGGCGAGCGGTTTTTGATGCCATTCCGTCTTTAATAGAACGTTTACCAACAACGCTTGGCTTAACAATAGCAGGTGCGATATTTGGCTTGTTGTTAGCTTTACTATTTGCTATCGTGAAAATCAATCGCACAAAGGTTTTGTATCCGATTCAAGCTGTTTTTGTTAGCTTTTTACGTGGAACACCTATCCTTGTTCAACTCATGTTGACTTACTACGGTATCCCACTTTTCTTGAAATTTCTCAAAATAAGATACGGTTTTGATTGGAATATCAATGCTATTCCAGCATCTGTTTTTGCGGTAACTGCATTTGCTTTCAATGAAGCGGCATACACTAGCGAAACCATTCGAGCTGCGATTCAAGCTGTTAATATCGGAGAAATTGAAGCTGCGCGTAGCTTGGGAATGACCTCCTTTCAAGTTTACCGTCGCGTAATTATTCCAAATGCAGCTGTCATTGCAACGCCGACGTTGATTAACAGCTTGATTGGCTTGACGAAGGGAACATCATTGGCATTTAACGCAGGTATTGTTGAAATGTTTGCCCAAGCGCAGATTTTAGGAGGTTCGGATTATCGTTATTTTGAACGTTACATTTCAGTTGCGCTTGTTTACTGGGTAATCAGTATTATTATTGAACAAATCGGTCGTCTCATCGAAAAACGAATGGATATCGATACGCCTCAATCAAGTCAAAAAGAAGTGACAGGAGATATTCGCTAATGATTAAAATTACAAATTTAACCAAAGAATTTTCAGGGCAAAAAGTTTTAGCTGGTTTGGATGTTGATATTCAAAAGGGAGAAGTTCTAGCTCTTGTCGGTGCTTCAGGTGCAGGAAAATCAACCTTCTTGCGTAGTCTAAATTTTTTAGAAAAACCTGATTTTGGTAGTATTGCTATTGGTGATTTCAAAGTTGATTTTCAAACGATTTCTAAGGAAGATGTCCTTGTTTTACGTCGTAAATTAGCTATGGTTTTCCAACAATTTAATCTCTTTGAACGCCGAACAGCCCTTGAAAATGTCAAAGAAGGCTTAAAAATTGTCAAGAAGCTTCCAGATAGTGAAGCGACAAAAATTGCGAAAGAAGAATTAGCTAAGGTTGGTTTGTCTGACCGTGAAAACTATTACCCACGTCATTTATCAGGTGGGCAAAAACAGCGGGTGGCTTTGGCGCGTGCTTTGGCAATGAAACCAGATATCCTCTTGCTTGATGAACCCACATCAGCACTTGACCCAGAGCTTGTTGGAGAAGTTGAAAAATCAATTGCGGATGCCGCTAAAGCAGGGCAAACAATGATTTTGGTTAGCCATGACATGAACTTTGTTTATCAAGTGGCAGACAAGGTTTTATTCCTTGATAAGGGGCATATTCTTGAAGCTGGTAAACCAGATGATGTTTTCAATCATCCAAAAGAAGCTAGAACCAAAGAATTCTTCGCAAACTATACAAAAACGTATATTTAACCACTAACTTTTGTTATAATGAGAGCTGGGAGACTTTTTCAGCTCTTTTTAGAGTGATAAAGCAAAAATTGATTTAAGTATAGGTGACGTATGTTTTTAGAAATTTTTAGTCTTTATATCAAAGGACTTCTATTAGCTATTGCTTTTGTTTTTTTAGTTGGTATCATTTGGAATTTTTGGCGTGCTGTTCGTAAGTTGGACAAAACAGTCAAAGAACGCCAAGCTTTTTTATATGATGTGTTAATGATGTCAATTATGACTATCCCAGTTTTGTCCTTTGCATTTATGGCGATTTTATTAATGTTCAAAGCGTAATAATTGCAATTTTAATACCTGATTGCTACAATGAAGAAATAATCGAGATATTGAGGTGAATAAATGTACGATACATTAATTATCGGCTCAGGTCCTGCTGGTATGACTGCAGGGCTTTATGCCGCTAGATCTAATTTGAAAGTTGGTATTATTGAACAAGGAGCCCCTGGTGGACAAATGAATAATACCTCAGAAATCGAAAATTACCCAGGATATGACCATATTTCAGGACCAGAATTGTCGATGAATATGCATGCGCCACTTGAAAAGTTTGGTGTTGAAAATATTTACGGTATTGTGAAATCTATCGAGGATGCTGGTGATGTGAAACGTGTCATTACTGAGGATACCAGCTATGAAGCAAAAACAATTATTTTAGCGACTGGTGCTAAATACCGCACTCTTGATGTACCTGGTGAAGAAGAATACACAAGCCGCGGCGTTTCTTACTGTGCTGTCTGTGACGGTGCTTTCTTCCGTAATCAAGATTTATTAGTTGTCGGTGGTGGGGATTCGGCAGTCGAAGAAGCTGTTTACCTCACACAATTTGCCAAATCTGTAACGATTATTCATCGCCGTGATGAATTGCGTGCTCAAAAGATTTTGCAAGATCGTGCTTTTGCTAACGACAAAATCAACTTTATCTGGGATTCTGTGGTCAAAGAAATCAAAGGAACTGATATTAAAGTCTCTGGTGTAACCGTTGAAAATGTTAAAACTGGTGAGCTTAGCGAACACGAATTTGGTGGTATTTTTATCTACGTTGGGGTTAACCCAGTAACAAGTATGGTAGCTGATCTTGGCATCACAGATGAAGCTGGTTGGGTGATAACAGATGAACGCATGATGACACCAAAAGCAGGCATTTTTGCCATTGGAGATGTTCGCCAAAAAGAACTTCGCCAAATCGCGACAGCTGTTGGCGACGGAGCTATTGCTGGACAAGGCGTTTACCAATATATTGAAAATATGACATAATCACATCACTAAAGTCTGAGATGAAAATCTTAGGCTTTTTTATTAGTTGTTAGATTTGTGAGAAAATGTGAAAATATTTTCAGAAAATCAGCTTTTTTTCAAATCTTTGAGCAAAACCTCACAAAGTTTTAGTCAGTCTGTCGTAATTGTGCTATAATATGGGGGATAAATTAACTTTGAGCTGGAGATAACAAAAAATTCTTGTGAGGCTGGTAATGTCTTAACAAGACTAATCAAGGCTCATATTTCTTAAAAAGGGGATACCACATGTATCAAGATGATAGTTTAACTCTCCATACAGATTTGTATCAAATCAATATGATGCAAGTTTACTTTAATCAAGGCATTCACAATAAGAATGCAGTTTTTGAAATCTTTTTCCGTAAAGAACCATTCGCCAATGGCTATGCCGTTTTTGCTGGTTTGCAACGTATGGTTGAATACCTTGAAAATCTTCGTTTTACAGAAACAGACATTGCTTATCTAGAAGATTTAGGTTATCCAGCTGATTTTATTGCTTATTTGAAAGACTTCAAATTGGAATTAACCATTCGTTCAGCTAAAGAAGGTGATTTGGTTTTTGCTAATGAACCAATCGTTCAAGTCGAAGGACCGCTTGCCCAATGTCAATTGGTTGAAACAGCTTTGCTTAACATTATTAATTTCCAAACATTGATTGCGACAAAAGCTGCTCGTATTCGCTCTGTCATTGAGGACGAGCCCTTGCTAGAATTCGGTAGTCGTCGTGCCCAAGAAATGGATGCAGCTATTTGGGGAACACGTGCAGCTATTATTGGTGGTGCAAATGCCACTTCAAATGTTCGCGCTGGTAAAATGTTTGACATCCCAGTATCAGGAACACATGCACACGCTTTAGTTCAAGCTTATGGCGATGATTACGAAGCATTCATGGCTTATGCCGGTACTCACAAAGATTGTGTTTTCTTAGTTGATACATACGATACTCTTCGTCTTGGTGTTCCAGCAGCTATTCGCGTTGCCAACGAATTAGGTGATAAGATTAATTTCCTTGGTGTTCGTATTGACTCAGGAGATATGGCTTATTTGTCTAAAAAAATTCGTAAACAGTTAGATGCTGCCGGCTATCCAAATGCTAAGATTTACGCTTCAAATGACTTGGATGAAAATACCATTCTCAACCTTAAAATGCAAAAGTCCAAAATTGATGTCTGGGGTGTTGGAACAAAATTAATCACAGCTTACGACCAACCAGCACTTGGTGCAGTTTATAAGATTGTATCTATGGAAGATGAAAATGGTGTCATGCAAGATACTATTAAGTTGTCAAATAACGCCGAAAAAGTCTCTACACCAGGTAAAAAACAAGTGTGGCGTATTACTAGTCGTGAAAGAAATAAAACAGAAGGTGACTACATCACTTTCACAGACACTGATGTTAATAAACTTGACGAAGTTTACATGTTTCACCCAACATACACTTATATCAATAAAATAGTAAGAGATTTTGAGGCTGTGCCACTTCTTGTTGATATTTTCGACAAAGGGAAATTAGTTTATAACTTACCATCTCTTTCCGAGATTCAAGAATATGCTCGTAAAGAATTTGACAAACTTTGGGATGAATATAAACGCCTGCTTAATCCACAAGATTACCCAGTTGATTTGTCACAAGAAGTTTGGCAAAACAAAATGAACCTTATTGACCGTATCCGAAAAGAAGCACAACAAAAAGGAGAAGTTAAATGACGTTACAAGAAAAAATCATTGCTGAATTAGGGGTTAAACCAAGTATTGACCCTAAAGAAGAAATTCGCGTATCAGTTGATTTTCTTAAAGATTATTTAAAAAAACATTCTTTCCTTAAAAGTTATGTTTTAGGGATTTCTGGTGGACAAGATTCAAGCTTGGCAGGACGTTTGGCACAAATTGCCGTAGAAGAACTACGTGCTGAAACTGGCGATGATAGCTACAAATTTGTTGCTGTACGTTTACCGTATGGCGTCCAAGCTGACGAAGAGGATGCTCAACGTGCTCTTAAATTCATCCAGCCAGATGTTAGCCTTGTCGTTAATATCAAAGAAGGTGTTGACGGACAGGTTCGTGAACTTGAAAAAGCTGGCATTGATGTTTCAGATTTCAATAAAGGAAATATCAAAGCACGCCAACGTATGATCACACAATATGCCGTTGCTGGAGCAAATAGCGGAGCTGTTATTGGTACTGACCACGCTGCTGAAAACATCACAGGCTTCTTCACTAAATTTGGTGACGGTGGTGCTGATGTTATTCCTCTTTATCGTTTAAACAAACGTCAAGGAAAACAATTGTTAGCAGAACTCGGTGCAGATCCTGCAATCTATGAAAAAATTCCAACAGCTGACTTGGAAGAAAATCGCCCAGGAATTGCAGACGAAGTTGCTTTAGGTGTCACATATAATGATATTGATGACTATCTTGAAGGTAAAACAGTTTCATCAGAAGCCAAAGAAAAAATTGAAAATTGGTGGCGTAAAACAGAACACAAACGTCACTTACCGATCACAGTATTTGATGATTTCTGGAAATAAAACAAAAGACCCGCTGGGTCTTTTTTCTTTGAAAAACAGTAGTCTGAAATTGTAGTTGTCACAAAAGGTTACATACTCTTGTAATTCCTTTAAAAATGTCAGAATTTTTTATCAAAAATTCTTGCAATCTCCTTAATAAGCGATATAATGGATATTAGTTAAGTATGGTTAAGTCAGAAAACATTACATGACTGTCAACCGATAATATAGGAGGAATTATGTCAGAATTATCATCAACATTTACCGAAAAACTCTTTGCTGATTTTCAAGCTGATAGCAAATTACGTGCTGTTGAAAATGCTGTAACTCACAATGGATTGTTAAAATCACTTGAAACACGTCAAAGTGAAATGGAAAACGATCACGCTTTTTCAATTGATTTGACAAAAGATAAGGTTGCCAACCAAAAAGCATCAGGTCGTTGCTGGATGTTTGCAGCACTCAATACTTTCCGTCATAAAATGATTTCAGATTTGAACTTGGAAAATTTTGAGCTTTCTCAAGCCCACACATTCTTCTGGGATAAATACGAAAAATCAAACTGGTTCTTAGAACAAGTTATCGCAACAGCAGATCAAGAACTCGGTAGTCGTAAAGTAAAATTCTTGTTTGATGTGCCACAACAAGACGGTGGACAATGGGATATGGTTGTTGCCCTTTTTGAAAAATACGGTGTCGTACCAAAAGCAGCATACCCAGAATCAATTTCATCAAGCAACAGCCGCGAATTGAACCAATACCTTAACAAATTATTGCGTCAAGACGCTCAAATTTTGCGTGAAGCTATTGCAGCTGGTGCTGATGACAAAGCTGTTCAAGCGAAAAAAGAAGCCCTTCTCCAAGAAGTCTTTAATTTCTTAGCAATCAATCTTGGTTTGCCACCACGCACGATTGACTTTGCTTACCGTGACAAAGATAACAATTATCATTCAGATAAAAACATCACACCACAAGAATTTTTCAAAAAATATGTTGGTTTAGACCTTTCAGAATACGTATCAGTTATCAATGCGCCAACAGCCGATAAACCTTACGGCAAATCTTACACTGTTGAAATGCTTGGTAATGTGGTTGGTAGCCGTGAAGTTCGTTACCTTAACCTTGATATGGAACGCTTCAAAGAATTGGCTATCGCTCAAATGCAAGCTGGTGAAACTGTTTGGTTTGGTTCTGATGTTGGCCAAATCTCAGACCGTCAAAAAGGTATCATGGCGACAAACGTTTATGATTTTGAAACAGCTATGGACATCAATTTCACTCAAGACAAAGCAGGACGTCTTGATTACAGCGAAAGTCTGATGACACACGCTATGGTGCTTACAGGTGTTGATTTGGACGAAAATGGCAAATCTCTTAAATGGAAAGTTGAAAATTCATGGGGAGATAAAGTTGGTAACAAAGGTTACTTTGTCGCTTCAGACGCTTGGATGGATGAATTTACTTACCAAATCGTTGTACGTAAAGAATTTTTGACAGCAGAAGAACGCGCAGCTTATGAAGCAGAACCAATCGTCCTTGCACCATGGGATCCAATGGGAGCTCTTGCAAGTAAATAAAAAGAATGACATCAGCTGTTTGGCTGATGTCATTTTGCATATAAGAATAAAATACTCCCTCCAGTTTTTGTACTGTCCTCAAAAATCTAGACAAATCATTGGTGAAAGAATTTAGTTCTGTATCCTTATCTTCTTGAACTAGTCGTTTGACTTGATAGTAATCAGTTGAACGGGATAAATCAAGAATTTTAAGCAAAGTTTCTAGAGAAAAGTGATCAATTAATTCTTGAATGATTTTTGTCGCTCTTTGAGCCTTGCTTCGCCCCATCTTTGGTGGGCTCCCTCTAGTTTTCTCAACAATAGTACCCCCATTTTTCTTATATTGTGCCAGCCACTTTGCCAGCTGACTATAATTGAGTAAGGCATAATCAAGAGCTAGTTGCTTTTGGGATTGACCTTTAAACAAAACTTTAGCAATCATTTCCTGCTTTAAGTCTGGAGAGTAATAGATATTTTTCCTTTTCTAGACGATACCTATTCCATACCGATCAATCAGTCGAAACATATATTTGATATAAGCCTTAACAATACTAAACTTTTCTGATAAGGAGTTAATCGACTCTCCATTTTGGCGTAACTCATAGAGTTGAACCTTATCTTCATAACTTAATGTCATACAAAAAGCACTCCAATCGTTAGATGTCGTGTCTAACGATCAGAGTGCAGGTCGTTCAGAGAGAGTTTTTTGTGCTAATCATTACTAGATTCTGTGCTACTATTATCTAAATTGTTGTCAGCTTCGTTTGATGATTCGGTTGAAGAACTATTTTCACTAGTAGATTCAGCGGTTGATGACTCTTCTTCAGAGGAAGTTGAACTTGAACCGTAGATGTTACTGTAAACGGAACTTGATGTTGATGAGTAAGTGTAGTTATTACTTGAACCACTTAGGTAAACATAGCTACCGCTAGTATAAACACCACTTGGTACGGTGAAGTCTTTACTGCCACTACCATATTTTTCATTTAGATAGCTTTGCATTGCTTTATAAACATCAGCTGCGATATTCAAACCATCACCATAAATTGGTGTCATCCTATCTTTATAACCTGTCCAAACTGCCATTGAGTATTGTGTGGTGTAACCAACAAAGAGTTCATCTGGAGCCATTGTACCAACAACGCTGTTGTAAATACCAGTTGATTCTTCAATTTCTTCTAATTCATCATCAGAATAGTTAGAAGTACCAGTCTTACCAGCTTGGTAAACACCAGAGATAGCAGCTTCAGTACCTGTACCGTAAGTTAAAACAGTTTTCAGCATTGATGTCATCATATATGCTGTTGTTTCTTTCATGGCACGTGTACCAGAAGAACTGTAAGTTTGAGTAGTACCATCATTAAACTCGATTTTATTAATATATTGAGGTTCGTAATAGATACCACCGTTGGCAAATGCCGCATAGGCAGCAGCCATTTTTTCACTACTTGCGCCATATTTTTCATCAGAATCACTAGTAGAACTTGAAATGGCGTTTGAGTAGTAAAGTTGAGGGTAATAGATACCTAGCCCCTCAAGGAATTCTTTAGCAGCATCTAACCCAACAGCTTCAAGAGCCTTAACGGCAGGTACGTTACGTGATTGTTGAATCGCTGTTTGAATGGTCATTGTACCATAGTATTGACGGTCCCAGTTGTAAATCTGAGTAGAAGTGCCTGGCCAGTAATATTTACTATCGTTTGTCGTAGCTGCGGTACTTGTGTAAATACCATTTTCAATAGCAGGTGCATAATCAGTAATAGGTTTCATTGTAGAACCCCAGTCCCTATCTGTTAGAACAGATTGGTTTGTACCAAGTGAGACAGAAGTATCTTGGTTACGTGAGCCAAGTTGAGCAATAACATTACCGTTTGTCACATCAATGATAGTTGAGGCAACTTGAAGATCAGAATCTGGATAAGAGACATAATAATCAGTATTGTAAACATTCCAGAGATATTGTTGGACATCAGTATCAACGTTTGTATAGACTTTGAGTCCTGCTGAATAAATATCTTGACCTGTCTTATCGCTGACTTCTTCGATAACTTCCTTAATATAATTATCAAGGTAAGCATCATAACTTGAAGTCTCCGTGAGTGTTTGTAAGCCGTCTGTAACAGGAGTTGCTACTGCAGTATCGTATTCGCCTTTTGTAATGTTACCGTCCTCGTACATTTCTGCCAAAACGATATCACGACGACTTTGTGCTGCGTCTGGATTAGTATAAGGGTCATATTGACTAGGAGCTTGAGGAATTCCTGCAAGTAAGGCAAGTTGGGCAATGGACAAATCTTTCAAATCTTTACCGTAGTAAGATTTAGCAGCGGTAAGCATACCGTAGTTGCCATTTCCCATATATACCTTGTTAATGTAGAAAGTTAAAATTTCTTCCTTAGTATATTTGCGTTCCATTTGGAGAGCAAGCCAAGCTTCTTGAGCCTTACGTTTTAAGGTCTGGTCGGATTCACTCGTTGAGAAGTAAGCCAATTTAATCAGCTGTTGGTCAAGTGTGGATCCACCTTGGGTGCTCGAGCTAGTGAAGTTGTTAAAAGCAGCTCCAAGAATACGGTAAACATCAATACCACGGTGTTTGAAGAAACGTTTATCTTCAATAGAAGTAATGGCATTTACCAAATTCAAAGGAATATTATCAGCCGTAACACTTTCACGTTTTTCAGAACCAAGGTCCGCAATCAAATTGCCGCTTGAATCGTAAATTAAACTGGAGTTAGTAGATGATAACTTGCTTTCAGACAATTTTGGGGCACTACTTACATAGTAAGCAAAGAGAGAGCCACCAGCCAAAACAGCTGCAATGATAAGTGTTAGTCCTGCAATCAAGCCATATTTTAAGACTTTAAGAGCAGTTGTTTTTCTTGAAGAAGTAGTAGGATTAGTTTTCTTTTGTTTTCTTGTTATTTTCTTTTTAATTGTGATCACCGCCTAAAATTTTTTGATCAATAATATCTAAATAAGGAACTTGAGGTAGTGAACTTGTTGTCACTACATAACCATTTTTTCTGATATAATCAAGTGGCATGGATTTGGTGCCGAGATTGATTTGGTAAAAATCTACTAGAGCACTAGCAGGTAGAAAATAAGTTTCCTTAAGTGTCGAAAAATGAAGTAGAACAAAGCAGATGCCGTCTTGTTTTAAAACATTTGCCATGTGCTCAATCTGGTGAGCGTGGAAATTTTTTAATGGCATAGATGTCTTTTGCCGCGTTTCTTTGGCTTCAAAGTCGATATAGCGTCCTTTATAGACACCAGAATAATCGGTCGTGGAAGCTTGTCGAAAATACGCTTCTACAATTTTGGCACGGCTTCTTTTCGGATAATCAACTTTAACAATTTGAATCGGTGTTGGTTTTTTATGAATGACAGCAATATTACGAGACAAGTAATAATTATTGGTTTCATTAATTGCTGCTTCAAAACTCATCCCACGATTAGCAAAGTTAACCGTTGATTTTTTCACTTTTTTAGAAGCAGGAACTGCTTGTTTTCGAATAAGATGATGAGGGTAATTAACCATAGAACTCCTAACATTCATGCTTAAGTCAATATAAGCAATCTTATTATAACATATTTTTAGAAAGGAAACAGAATATGGCTGCAATTCTCGTGACGGGTTATAAGAGTTTTGAATTAGGAATCTTTCAAGATAAGGATGAGCGCATTAGTGTTATAAAAAAAGCTATCCGCTATGATTTGATTCGTTATTTTGAAGAAGGAATTGATTGGCTGATTTTTATGGGAAATCTTGGTTTTGAATATTGGGCTTTACAAGTTGCCAAGGAATTGCATGAAGAGTATGAGTTTAGCATAGCAACGATTTTTACTTTTGAAAATCATGGTCAAAATTGGAATGAAGCTAACCAAGTAAAATTAGGTGAATTTAAGCAGGTTGATTTTGTCAAGTATACCTATAAAAGTTATGAAAATCCAAGTCAATTTAAAAACTATAATCAATTTTTAGTAGATAATACAGAAGGAGCCTATCTTTTTTACGATAGTGAAAATGAAACAAATTTAAAATATTTGTTACAAGTGATGCAAGAAAAAGAGGACTATCCGATTAATTTTCTGACCTTTGACCGTCTTAATGAATTCTTAGAAGAATGGTAATAAAATTTTAATAATGAAATAAAGGTAAATGCTTGATTTTTCATTAAATTTTCTGTAACATATATCCTGATATGATGATTTCATATTCTTACTTTTAACTAGAATAGTTTTGTTTGGAGAGATAGAATGGCAAGTATTATTTACAGTCCTAAGGACATTTTTGAACAAGAATTTAAAACCAGTATGCGTGGCTATGATAAGAAAGAAGTGGATGAATTCCTTGATGACATCATCAAGGATTATGAAAGTTATATTTCACAGGTTCAAGAACTACGCGCTGAAAATGAAAAAATAAAACAACAACTCGCTTCAAAACCAAAATCAGCGCCAACACCATCTTATGTTGGTTCACATACGGTTAATGCAGAGCAACAAACACGCGTTGCTCAATCAGCAACAAATATTGATATTTTGAAACGTATTAGCCGATTGGAAAAAGAAGTATTTGGAAAACAAATCACTGAATAAACAGCCTAACTAACGACAGTTAGTAAGCTGTTTTGATTTTGTGTTTAACTTATTTTGGAAATTTGTCAAAGTGAGTTTATAAATTGCAATTTTTGGATAATCGCGTGGTATTTTTATACCATGAGGAAAGTCCATGCTAGCACTGGCTGTGATGCCGGTAGTGTTTGTGCTAGGTGAATCAATAAGCCTAGGGGCATCTTTTTTGATGTTACGGCGGGCAAAAAGGCTAAGTTCTTTATGGATATGTCTGAATAGCCCTGAAAGTGCCACAGTGACGTAGTTCTTAGGGAAACCTAAGAAGTGGAACGCGGTAAACCCCTCAAGCTAGCAACCCAAACTTTGGTAGGGGCATGGGATAGTTGGAATCCGAACAATCTATCCTGACTGGAAACAGTAGACAGATGATTATCGAAGGAGATAAGACCTAGTTATCTCTGGAACAAAACATGGCTTATAGAAAATTGCATATAGGTATATAGCTAGCTTAGGCTAGCTTTTATTTTTGGTTGTATTTTAATACTAGATATTGGCTAATAATGGTGTTTGAAAATTAATTGATTTTTACTAGCTTAAAGCCAGTAAAACGTGTTAAACTTATAGATAAGAATTTGATGAAATAGGAATTAATGAATGAAAAAAACGTTTAATTTAGTAGCGACAGCGGCAGCAGGACTTGAAGCGGTTGTAGGGCGTGAAATCCGTGATTTAGGCATTGACTGCCAAGTCGAAAATGGAAAAGTCCGCTTTCAAGGAGATGTTAGAACGATTGCGACAACCAACCTTTGGTTACGTGCAGCTGACCGTATTAAAATTGTAGTCGGTGAATTTCCGGCTCGTACTTTTGAGGAGTTATTTCAAGGTGTTTACAAATTAAATTGGGAAAATTATTTACCACTTGGTGCTAAGTTTCCAATTTCAAAGGCAAAATGTGTGAAATCTAAACTACATAATGAGCCAAGTGTTCAAGCTATTAGTAAAAAAGCTGTTGTTAAAAAACTTCAAAAAGTTTATCATCGTCCAGAAGGTATTCCGCTGCAAGAAAGTGGGGCAGAGTTTAGAATAGAAGTTTCCATTTTAAAAGATAAAGCAACAGTTATGATTGATACAACAGGAGCAAGTCTTTTCAAACGCGGTTACCGTGTGGAAAAAGGTGGGGCACCGATTAAGGAAAATATGGCAGCAGCAATTATTGAGTTGTCAAACTGGTATCCAGATAAACCTTTTATCGACCCAACATGTGGTTCGGGAACCTTCTGTATCGAGGCGGCTATGATTGGCATGAACATTGCGCCAGGCTTTAATCGTGACTTTGCTTTTGAGGAATGGAATTGGGTTGACGCCGATTTGGTTCAACAAGTTCGTGATGAAGCTGAAGAAAAAGCTAATTATGACATTGAACTTGATATTTCTGGATTTGATATTGACGGACGCATGATTGACATTGCGAAAAAGAATGCTGAGGAAGCTGGACTTGCAGATGTCATCAAATTGAAACAAATGCGACTTCAAGATTTAAAAACTGATAAAATCAACGGTGTTATCGTGTCTAACCCCCCTTATGGTGAACGGTTGCTGGATGACAAAGCTGTGGACATCTTGTATAATGAAATGGGACAGACTTTTGCTCCGCTAAAAACATGGAGTAAATTTATCCTAACAAGTGATGAACAATTTGAACAAAACTATGGTTCACAGGCTGATAAAAAACGTAAACTGTACAACGGTACACTAAGAGTTGATTTGTACCAATTCTATGGCGAACGTGTTAAACGTTTAGTTACCACGCCAACACAAGAAAAGTAAAATACGGCGTTAAACAGCCTAATAAAAAAGACAATCTGATTTAGAGAGGTGAACAAGCGTGTCAGACAAGAAAGAATTGCCGTCTTCTGAAGAACAAGAAGGACTTAATTTAGAAGATGTAAAAAATATGACCATTGGAGAAGCTGTTCGGAAAGATTCTGAGTTAAAAGCTGGAGTGACTGAGTCTGACGGTGTTTTGGATAAATACATTAAACAACACCGAGACGAAGTGACATCACAAAAGTTTGAGGCTAAATTATCTGACTTTGACAATTTAGATACCAAAGCTTTGGACAATTTCATTAAGAAACAACGTGCAGAATTGGTCAACAGCGGGCTTGTTGGTGAGTCTGCTTTGAAAGAAAATGAAGCTACGCCTAAAGCTGTTGATTTTGAAGCAGAAAAAGTTGAGGACACTCAAGAGACTTCGCAAGAAGTACCAGTATCAGAAGATGTAGCATCTGAAAACGACTCAACAATTCAGCAAGAAAATGTTAGTATTGAAATACCAAATGCTGATTCAGCAGTTTCAGAGCCAACTCCAGAAGCTGCATCAGCTGTGGTTGCTGATGACAAAAACAGTGAAGCTATTGCTCTTGAAACGGCAGATGAGCAACCAACTTATAAAAATAAACGTGTGATTATTGGTGGCTTGGCGGTTCTTGTTGTCGCTATTTTTGCTGTGGCTTACGGTTTGAATTATACTAAAGAACCAAGCACGAGTGTTGCTAGCTCATCAACATCTACAACTAAGAAATCAACATCATCTAGTTCGTCTGCAGTAGCTAAAAAGGCGAAAAGGGCATTCGACGATGCCTATGCAGCCTTCTTTACAGATGATACTAAAACAAAATTGAAAAATAGTGAATTTGACAATATTTCATCATTAAAAGAAAAACTTGATGACTTGAAAGACACAGATTACTATGACGATGCTAAGAAAGAATACGATACTTTGGCAGCTCAAATTACAGCTATCCAAACAATCAATGCCTTATTTGAATCAAATGTTATTGTAAATGGTGAAAAAGCTTCAGCAACTGTAAAATCTGATGCTAACTTTGATAATTTATCAAGTGACCTTTTGAATACAGGCAATGCTAATCTAGATACATTGTTGCAATCAGCGATTACTGATGGTAAGAATCAGTTAGCTGCTTTGGCATCATCAAGCAGTCAAGAAGCAAGTGCAAGTATCTCAAGCCAAACAGAAAGTGCAACTCAATCATCATCTGATACGTCAACAACACCAACTGTCTCTGGAGCTAGTGGATATGGTATCACATCTTATGATGCTTCTACACTTCAACGTAGCTTGAGCCGTGTTCCTTATAGTGATTCAGCGATTGCGGATTCAAGCAATTCTGCTTGGACATTTGCGGACGGTGTACTTGATAAAATTGTGGCAACATCTCAATCACGTGGTTACTTCTCAGGAAATGATTACATTCTTGAAAAAGTTAATATCATTAATGGAAATGGTTACTACAATATGTTCAAGGCTGACGGAACATACCTTTTCTCAATTAACTGTAAAACAGGTTACTTTGTTGGGAATGCTTCTGGTAATTCGGATGCACTTGATTATTAAAAACAAAATGCTCTCTCCTTACGGAGGGCATTTTTTATTTGATAAATAAAAGTAATGAAAACTGATTGAAAAAAGTTTCAAAAAATTGACAGAAAATATTGTAAGCGCTATAATCAAGTTAACTTAAAGATAAGGGGTGATATTATGGTAAAAGTCGCTATTGTTACAGGTGCAGGCCAAGGAATTGGCTTTGCTATTGCAAAACGTCTGCATGACGATGGTTTTAAGGTGGGAATCCTTGATTACAATCAAGAAACAGCTGAAAAGGCTGTTCAGGAAATTTCTCCAACAGATGCCTTTGCTGTGGTTGCAGATGTGTCAAAACGTGACGAAGTAGCAAAAGCTTTCGCAAAAGTTGTTGAACACTTTGGAGATTTATCAGTTGTGGTTAATAACGCTGGCGTAGCTCCAACGACACCTTTGGATACGATTACTGAGGAAGTGTTTGAACGTACTTTTGCCATTAATGTCGGAGGTACGATTTGGGGAGCCCAAGCAGCTTTGGCAGAGTTCAAAAAATTAGGACACGGTGGTAAGATTATTAATGCAACTTCACAAGCAGGTGTTGTTGGTAATCCTAACTTGACTGTTTACGGTGGTAGTAAATTTGCGGTGCGTGGCATCACACAAACCTTAGCACGTGATTTAGCTAAGGATGGCATTACAGTAAATGCTTACGCACCTGGAATTGTTAAAACACCAATGATGTTTGACATTGCGCATGAAGTCGGTAAAAATGCTGGTAAAGATGATGAATGGGGAATGCAAACTTTTGCAAAGGACATCACTTTAAAACGTTTGTCAGAACCAGAAGACGTTGCAAAAGCTGTTAGCTTTTTAGCAGGACCTGATTCTGATTACATTACAGGTCAAACAATCATTGTTGATGGCGGTATGCAGTTCCATTAATCGATGAATAAAAGGCAAGGAGAAGTGCTTCTCTTTGCCTTTTGTTATTAAAAAAGCCAGCTAAGCTGACTTTAATATTTAGATGACATGACGTTCAAATGGGGCGTCTGAAATACCGTCTTTTAAAATTAATTTTGCCCATTCTTTAGCGGTAAAAAGGCTATGGTCTTTATAGTTGCCGCAAGATTCAATGGTTGTTCCTGGAACATCTTCCCATGATGTTACGTTGGCAATTTCTTCTAAACTTGATTTGATAACTTTGGCGATTTCAGTTGTATTGTGTTTCCCCCACATAATCAAATGGAAACCAGTACGGCAACCAAACGGAGAGCAGTCAATCATTCCGTCAATTCGTTCACGAATAAGTTTAGCAAGCAAGTGTTCGATAGTATGTAAACCAGCTGTTGGAATAGCATTTTCGTTAGGTTGCACAAGACGAATATCAAAGTTTGAAATAACATCGCCTAGAGGTCCAGCTTCTTCTGAAATAAGGCGGACGTAAGGGGCTTTAACGATAGTGTGGTCAAGTTCAAAACTTTCCACAGTAACTTCTTTTTTAGACATAGTACACTCCTTTTTTGTTCCTTGTAAATATCATAACACAAATTTTAGTAAAACGCTTTACAATTTTAAATTGTGAAAAAGCTTATTTTATGATAAACTTAAAAGTAGCTTTCTATAGATGAAATCTAAAATTTTTATTGAGGTAAAAACATGCCAAATATTATTATCTTGATTGTTTTTGCCCTCATTGGTTTGATAGTTGGTTATGCGCTGATTTCAGTTAGACTTAAGTCTGCGAAAGAAGCGGCAGAACTCACTCTTTTAAATGCAGAACAAGACGCTGTTAATCTACGTGGTCAAGCGGAGTTAGAAGCTGAGCAAATCAGAAAAACAGCCGAACGAGAAAGTAAATCATATCGTAAAGAATTACTAATCGAGGCAAAAGAAGAGGCTAGAAAATATCGTGAAGAGATTGAAAAAGAATTTAAATCTGAAAGGCAAGAGTTAAAACAAATGGAAACTCGTTTGACAGAACGAGCTTCTTCTCTTGACCGCAAGGATGAAAACCTAACCAGCAAGGAAAAAGTGTTGGATAGTAAAGAACAAAGTCTAACCGATAAATCTAGACACATTAATGAGCGTGAAAAACAAATCGGAGAACTAGAAGAACAGAAAAAAGCAGAACTTGAACGCGTAGCGCTCATGACGATTGCTGAAGCGCGTGAAATTATTTTAACGGAAACAGAAACTAATTTGACGCACGAAATTGCTACTCGTATCAAAGATGCTGAACGTGAAGTCCGAGATAAATCTAGCAAACTTGCTAAAAATATTCTCGCGCAAGCTATGCAACGTATGGCAGGTGAATATGTTACTGAACAAACTATTACAACAGTTCACTTACCAGACGATAGCATGAAAGGTCGTATCATTGGACGTGAAGGACGTAATATCCGCACACTTGAAAGTTTGACAGGAATTGACGTTATCATTGATGATACCCCTGAAGTTGTTGTTCTTTCAGGATTTGATCCGATTCGTCGTGAAATCGCTCGAATGACTTTGGAAGCTTTGATTCAGGACGGACGTATTCACCCAGCTCGTATCGAGGAATTGGTTGAAAAAAATCGTTTGGAAATGGATAACCGTATTCGTGAATATGGTGAGGCTGCTGCATTTGAAATTGGAGCCCTTAACTTGCACCCTGATTTGATTAAAATTATGGGACGCCTGCAATTTAGAACATCATACGGTCAAAACGTCTTACGTCATTCTGTCGAAGTTGGTAAGATGGCAGGTATTCTCGCAGGGGAACTTGGTGAAAATGTGACGCTTGCTCGTCGTGCAGGTTTCTTGCATGATATGGGGAAAGCCGTTGACCGTGAGGTTGAGGGAAGCCACGTTGAAATCGGAACGGAACTTGCTCGTAAATACAAGGAAAATCCGATTGTCGTTAATGCCATTGCTAGTCACCACGGTGATGTAGAACCAGAAAGTGTTATCGCTGTGATTGTTGCAGCTGCAGATGCGCTGAGCTCAGCTCGTCCAGGTGCTCGTAACGAATCAATGGAAAATTACATCAAACGCCTTCGTGATTTGGAAGAAATTGCCACAAGCTTTGAAGGTGTCCAAAATAGCTATGCTTTGCAAGCAGGACGTGAAATTCGCATTATGGTGCAACCAACTAAAGTTTCTGATGATGAGGTAACAATCTTAGCTCACAAAGTTCGTGAAAAAATTGAAGGTAATCTTGATTACCCGGGTAACATTAAAGTTACCGTTATTCGTGAACTTCGTGCAGTTGATTATGCAAAATAAAACAATTTTTAAAGGAGGTGCTAATCTTAGCGCTTCTTTTTTAATCGATATTTATTTACTAAGAAATAGTTGCTGAAATTACTAGAACTTAAGTGGAATGTCTAACTAAGATTTAAACAGCATTTTTTATGCGGAAAGAGCCACGGAAGCTTTTAAAATTCCTTGAAAAATGGCTATGTTTTTGATACACTAGTTTGTAGTCTAATTGATAAAAAGCAAGTCTTAACTTGTAGTCTATAATAAGGAGAGTGGCATGACCGAACGTGGTTTGTTAATTGTTTTCTCAGGACCTTCTGGGGTTGGTAAGGGAACAGTTCGCCAAGAAATTTTTTCAACACCGGATCATAAATTTGAATATTCCGTTTCTATGACAACACGCCAAAAACGGCCAGGAGAAGTCGATGGCGTTGATTATTTCTTCCGAACTCGTGAAGAATTTGAGGAGCTTATTAAAAATGGTCAAATGTTGGAATATGCTGAATACGTAGGAAACTACTATGGCACACCACTGACTTATGTTAATGAAACTCTTGATAAGGGGATTGACGTGTTCCTTGAAATCGAAGTGCAAGGAGCGCTTCAAGTTAAGAAGAAAGTTCCAGATGGGGTGTTTATTTTCTTAACGCCACCTGATTTGGACGAATTAAAAGATCGTTTGGTAGGACGTGGTACAGATAGCGAGGAAGTTATCCGCCAACGTATCGAACGTGCTAAAGAAGAGATCGCTTTGATGCGTGAGTATGATTATGCTGTTGTTAACGATGAAGTGCCTTTGGCAGCTGAACGCGTTAAGCGCATTATCGAGGCAGAACATTTCCGTGTTGATCGTGTTATCGGACGATATAACGACATGATTAAAGATATTGATTAAAAAAGAGAAAAGAGAAAAAACTATGATGTTAAAACCTTCTATCGATACTTTGCTTGATAAAGTACCTTCAAAATATTCACTTTGCATTCTTCAAGCCAAACGTGCTCACGAACTTGAAGCAGGTGCTAAACCAACTCAAGAATTCAAATCTGTAAAAGCAACTTTACAAGCACTTGAAGAAATTGAGTCTGGTAATGTTGTGATTCACCCAGACCCAGAAGCTAAACGCACAGCTGTTCTTGCTCGTATCGAAGCAGAACGTCTAGTTAAAGAAGAAGAAGAACGTAAAATCAAAGAACAAATCGCTAAAGAAAAAGAAGAAGGAGAAAAAATCTAAGGTGTTTTATCTTAGATTTTTCTTGTAATAAATCATTGTGATAAGCTAGACAAACATTGGTCGCTATCATGATTATTCTTCTTTTTCATGGATAGCTAAGGACTAGATAGAAAGGAAATTTATGGTAAAAATTGCTCAGGTCATCGTTGATGTCCCACTTATGCAAACAGATAAACCTTTCTCTTACATCATTCCGAAAGATGTTGAAGACCAAGTGACCATCGGTTCACGAGTTCATGTCCCTTTTGGACGTGGTAATCGGCTTTTGCAAGGCTTTGTTGTCGGTTTTTCTGATACTTTTGATAATACTGTGACTGACTTAAAAGCTATTAGTGAAGTTTTGGATTTTGAGCCTGTGTTGAATGTAGAACAGCTAGAATTGGCAGAGCAGATGCGTCATACCGTGTTTTCTTATAAAATTTCCATTCTGAAATCGATGATTCCTAATCTGCTGAATTCGCAGTATGATAAACGTTTAACGCCTACAGAAAGCTTATCTAGCGAAGAACGTTTGGCATTGTTTGGTGAGAAAGAGAGCCGACTTTATTCGTCATTCACTGAGGAAGAAGCGAAAAAAGTCGCTCGCTTGGTTCAAGCAGGAAAAATTACCGTTGATTATTTAGCTAAAGATAAGAAAAATATCAAAACGGAAAAATATTATTACATTCAAGCTGAAAAAATGGCTGCCGCAGACATCTCCAATCGTGCTAAAAAAAGATTGGAATTACGTGATTATTTGTTAGAGCATCCTGAAGAAGGAAGACTGTCAGATTTGCATCATCTTTTTTCACGTGATGTTGTCAAATTTTTTGTGGATAATCAGTTGATAACTGTCCTTGAAAGAGAGAAAAAACGTTCAGACGCTTATTTTGATGTAGCAACAACAGATTTTCTTGATTTAAATGCTGAACAAGCGGCTGTCGTTGAACAAGTAACTAGCCAAATTGCTCAGGAAAGTAATCCGTTTTTACTGGAAGGTGTGACAGGTTCAGGAAAAACTGAAGTTTATCTGCATATCATTGACAAGGTTTTGAAACTCGGTAAAACAGCCATTGTCTTGGTGCCTGAAATTTCTTTGACACCACAAATGACCAATCGTTTTATTTCACGTTTCGGCAAGCAAGTGGCTATCATGCACTCTGCTTTGTCAGACGGTGAAAAGTTTGACGAATGGCGAAAAATCAAGTCTGGACAAGCACGTGTCGTTGTTGGGGCACGCTCTGCCATTTTTGTTCCTATTGAAAATATTGGTGCCATTATCATTGACGAGGAACATGAGGCGACTTACAAGCAAGAATCCAATCCGCGCTACCATGCGCGTGATGTGGCTTTGCTTCGTGCTAAATACCATAAAGCTGTGTTGTTAATGGGCTCTGCAACACCAAGTATCGAAAGCCGTGCTCGGGCTAGTCGAGGTGTTTACCAATTCCTACAATTGACACATCGTGCTAATCCTATGGCAAAGATTCCAAAAGTTGAAATTGTCGATTTTCGCGATTATGTCGGGCAGCAAGAGGTTAGCAACTTTACTCCGTATCTCTTAGAAAAAATTGCTGACCGCTTAGAAAAAAATGAGCAAGTCGTGCTCATGCTCAATCGTCGTGGTTACTCTAGTTTTATCATGTGCCGTGATTGTGGCTATGTTGATGAATGTCCAAATTGCGACATTTCCTTGACGCTGCATATGGATACCAAAACCATGAATTGTCATTATTGTGGTTTTGAAAAATCCATTCCACACACTTGTCCGAATTGTCATAGCCGTAGTATTCGGTATTATGGAACAGGAACACAGAAGGCTTATGATGAACTCGTGGAAGTTTTTTCACAAGCTCGTATTTTACGAATGGACGTTGATACCACACGTCAAAAAGGGGCTCATCAACGTATTTTGGATAAGTTTGGCAACCATGAAGCCGATATTTTACTTGGCACACAAATGATTGCTAAGGGACTTGATTTCCCAAATGTTACTTTGGTAGGAGTTTTAAATGCGGATACGTCTTTAAATTTACCTGATTTTCGTTCTTCTGAACGCACATTCCAATTGTTGACACAAGTTGCAGGGCGTGCAGGACGTGCAGAAAAAGAAGGTGAGGTTCTTATCCAGACTTACAATCCACAGCACTATGCTATTCAGCTAGCACAAAAGCAAGACTACGAGGCATTTTACGCTTATGAAATGGGAATCCGTAGGCAATTAGCTTATCCGCCTTATTATTTCACGGTCGGATTGACCTTATCACATAAAGATGAGCAGACCGTTGTCCGTAAATCATTTGAACTCTTGCAATTATTGCGCCAGCAATTATCAGATAAAATCAAAATTCTCGGTCCGACACCAAAACCGATTGCCAGAACGCATAATCTTTATCATTATCAAATTATCGTTAAATATCGCTTTGAGGACAATTTAGAGAATGTCTTGAACCAGATTTTAGATCTGACACAATTACCAGAAAATAAAGATTTACGCTTAGTCATTGACTATGAGCCACAAAATTTCATGTAGCGGATGACTATGCTATAATAGAGAAAATTTAAGTAAGAAAATCCTTTGAGAGGAACTGAAATGACAAAATTAATTTTTATGGGAACACCTGATTTTTCAGCGGCTGTTCTAAAAGGTTTGCTAGATGATAGCAACTACGACGTCCTAGCGGTGGTAACGCAACCTGACCGTGCTGTTGGACGCAAAAAAGAAATCAAAATGACACCTGTTAAGGAAGTTGCATTAGCACATAATTTACCAGTTTATCAACCTGAAAAAATGTCTGGTTCAGAAGAAATGGCAGAGCTGATGACTTTGGGTGCTGATGGCATTGTGACAGCTGCGTTTGGTCAATTTTTACCAACCAAATTGCTTGATTCTGTTGATTTTGCGGTCAATGTTCATGCTTCGCTTCTTCCCAAATACCGTGGCGGTGCACCAATTCACTATGCAATCATTAACGGAGAAGAAGAAGCTGGCGTGACAATCATGGAAATGGTTAAGAAAATGGATGCTGGTGATATGATTGCCAAGGCTTCAACACCGATTACTGACGATGATAATGTTGGAACAATGTTTGAAAAATTGGCTGTTATTGGACGTGATTTGTTGTTAAAAACATTACCAGATTACATTGCAGGCAATATTAAACCAGAACCGCAAGACGAAAGTAAAGCCACTTTCTCACCAAATATTACACCAGAAGAAGAACGCATTGACTGGAATAAATCAGCACGTGATGTCTTTAATCACATTCGTGGCTTGTCCCCATGGCCAGTAGCTCATACCCTTCTTGACGGCAAACGTTTCAAGATTTATGAAGCTACTTTAGCTGAAGGTCACGGAAAACCAGGTGAAATTATCGAAAAAGGTAAGAAATCACTTGTCGTAGCAACAGGTGACGGGGCAATTTCGCTTAAAACAGTGCAACCAGCTGGGAAGCCACGCATGAATATTGTTGATTTCCTTAATGGTGTAGGACGTAAGCTCGAAGTAGGTGACCTTATTGGCGAATGATTGGAAAAATCAGGCACGTGGTTTAGCGCTTCTTGTCCTTGAAAATGTCTTTGAAGACGGAGCTTATTCTAATATTGCTCTTAATCAAGAATTAAGCCATACGACATTATTGCCAAAAGATAAGTCTTTAGTGACAGAAATCGTTTATGGAACAGTTGCACGAAAAATTACCTTAGAATGGTATCTTGCTCATTACATTAAAGACCGTGATAAGTTAGATTTTTGGGTTTATTACCTATTAATGTTGAGCCTTTATCAGCTCTTGTATCTTGATAAAATTCCTGCCCACGCTGTGGTAAATGACGCGGTTAACATTGCTAAAAATCGTGGTAACAAAAAAGGTGCAGAAAAATTTGTCAACGCTGTTCTAAGACGTTTTACCAAGGAAGAATTACCAAATCCTGAAACGATTAAACGTAAGAATAAACGTTACTCTGTTCTTTATTCATTGCCAGTTTGGTTAGTCAAAAAATTAATTGATCAATTCGGCGAAGAACGCGCGGTAGCTATTATGCAAAGCCTTTTTGTCCGCAATAAGGCAAGTATTCGTGTGACAAATCTTGATAAATTAGCTGATATTAAAGCTGCGACTGGTGCAGAGCAATCTATCTTATCGCCAGTTGGTTTGGTGAAAACATCAGGACATTTTGCTGGGACAGATTATTTTGCTAATGGTAATATCACAATTCAAGATGAATCTAGTCAACTAGTTGCTCCAACGCTCAATATTCAAGGAAATGAAGACATTTTAGATGCCTGCGCTGCCCCAGGTGGCAAGACAACTCATATGGCTTCGTATTTAAAAGAAGGACACATCACAGCGCTCGATTTATATGACCATAAATTAACGCTTGTCATGGATAATGCCAAGCGTCTGCGTGTCGCTGATAAAATCAGCACACAAAAAATGGACGCCACAACCGTTCATGAGCATTTTGCACCAGATTCTTTTGATAAGATTTTGGTAGATGCCCCTTGCTCAGGAATCGGCTTAATCCGCCGTAAACCGGACATTAAGTACAATAAAGAAAATCAAGATTTCTCAGCTCTGCAAGAAATTCAACTGCAAATACTTGATAGCGTTTGTCAAACGTTGCGTAAAGGTGGTATAATAACTTATAGCACTTGTACAATTTTTGATGAGGAAAATTTCCAAGTTATTCATAAATTTTTAGAAACTCATCCAAATTTTGAACAAGTAAAACTGAGTCATACGCAAGAAGATATTGTTAGAGATGGATGTATTACAATTACCCCAGAACAATATCAGACAGACGGGTTCTTTATAGGACAAGTCAAACGTATCTTGTAATCTCAAGGAGGAAACTGACACAGTCAGAAGAAAAACTATGAAAATTTCACTTGTAACTGATATCGGACAAAAACGTTCAAACAATCAGGATTTTATTAACAAATTTGATAATAAAAACGGCATTACTTTGGTTATTTTAGCAGATGGCATGGGTGGTCATCGTGCAGGAAATATTGCTAGCGAAATGACTGTTACAGATCTTGGACGTGAGTGGATTAATACCGATTACACTGAGTTAAGTCAGATTCGTGATTGGCTTTTAGTGACATTAGAAGCTGAAAATCGCAAAGTCTATGAACTCGGTCAAACTGATGAGTATAAAGGTATGGGAACAACAGTAGAAGCCTTGGCAATTGTTGATAACAATGTCATCTATGCTCACGTTGGGGATTCACGCATTGGTTTGCTCCACCAAGGAGAATACCAATTGTTGACAAGTGATCACTCTTTAGTTAATGAACTGGTAAAAGCTGGTCAGTTGACTGAAGAGGAAGCTGCAAATCATCCTCAAAAAAATATCATTACACAGTCTATTGGACAAGCAAATCCTGTTGAGCCAGATTTAGGTGTTCAGGTACTTGAAGAAAATGACTATCTTATTATTAACAGTGATGGTTTAACTAATATGATTACCAATGACGAAATTGTTAGCATTTTAAGTCAAGATAAAAATCTTGATGACAAGAACAATGAATTGGTTACTCTTGCTAACGAACGTGGAGGTCTTGATAACATTACCATTGCTTTAATCCACGCCGAAAGTGAGGAAGCTTAATGATTCAGATTGGCAAATTATTTGCTGGTCGTTATCGGATCCTCAAATCTATCGGACGGGGTGGAATGGCAGATGTTTATCTGGCAAAAGATCTCATTCTTGATAATGAAGAAGTGGCCATTAAGGTGCTTCGGACGAATTATCAGACTGATCAAATTGCCGTAGCGCGTTTCCAACGGGAAGCGCGTGCCATGGCAGAACTGAACCATCCAAATATCGTCTCGATTCGTGATATTGGAGAAGAAGACGGACAGCAATTCTTAGTAATGGAATATGTTGATGGATCGGACTTGAAAAAATACATTCAAGATCATGCTCCGCTTTCTAATAATGAAGTTGTTAGAATCATGGAAGAAGTCTTATCTGCGATGACTTTGGCGCATCAACAAGGGATTGTTCACCGTGATTTAAAACCACAAAATATCTTATTAACCAAAGATGGAACTGTTAAAGTTACTGACTTTGGTATCGCCGTAGCCTTTGCCGAAACAAGTTTAACGCAAACCAATTCAATGCTAGGTAGTGTGCATTATTTATCGCCTGAACAAGCACGTGGTTCAAAAGCGACTGTTCAAAGTGATATTTACGCTATGGGGATTATGTTGTTTGAAATGTTAACAGGTCACATCCCATATGATGGCGATTCAGCTGTTACCATTGCGCTTCAACATTTCCAAAAACCACTTCCTTCTATCATTGATGAGAATAAGAATGTTCCACAAGCACTAGAAAATGTTGTTATCAAGGCGACTGCAAAACGTTTAAGTGACCGTTATGCGTCAACTTTTGAAATGAGTCGTGATTTGATGACGGCACTTTCTTACAACCGTAGCCGTGAACCTAAACTTGTTTTTGAAGATACTGAAAATACAAAGACACTTCCAAAGGTAACAACATCAACATCTGTTCCTTCAACGACAGAACAACTCTTGAAGAAACAAAAAGCAGCTAAAGAAGATAAAGTAGCAACAGAAAACCAAGCGACTAAAGCTAAAACAAAGAAGAAAAAATCACGTCGTATGTTCGGCACGTTAATGAAAATCTTTTTTGCAGTTGTGATTGTAGCTATTGCTATCTTTACTTACTTGACGTTGACCTCACCATCAACCGTGAGTGTTCCAGATGTTGCTGGCTCTAGTTTATCAGAAGCAAAAACAACGATAAAATCATCAGGTCTTAAAGTTGGAACCGTTCATAAAGTATCAAGTGATACCGTTGAGAGTGGTTACGTTATTAAGACAAGTCCAACTGCTGGTTCATCGAAAAAAGAAGGGTCATCAATTGATATTTACGTATCAAAAGGCTCATCAGGATTCAAGATAAAAGACTATACAGGTCAAGATTATCAAACAGCCGTTAAAGATTTGGTTAATAATTACGGTGTTTCAGAGTCGCAAATTGAGATTGAAGAAGTCTCAACGTCAGACTATGACGAAGGTGTTATCATCAGTCAAACGCCTAGTGAAGGTGAAACCTTTAAGGTAAGTGGTGATGATAAGATTACCTTTAAAGTAGCCACAGAAAGTACAGTGACAATGCCGAATTTGACAGGCTATACTTATTCAGAAGCTATTGCTGCCTTAACAGCTCTAGGCGTGTCAAGTTCACATATTACGGTTTATCAAGCCGACCCAAATTCTTCTACGGGTTATGTGCAAGTAAGCTCACCATCTTCAACAGCAACTATCACTGCTCAAACACCTTACTATGGTGAAACGTTAAGTGGTAACGTGATACTTTACCTAGCAGCTGATGAAGAAGAAAGCTCACAGGCGCCATCGTCATCAAGTTCAGAACCCTCTGAATCAAAAGAATCAAGTTCATCAAGTAGCAGTACGGATGATAGTAGCTCATCAACAGAATCAAGTAATGAACAATAACTTAAAAGTCCAGGATAACTTCCTGGACTTTTAAGTTATAAACCTGCAATTTTGGTAGCTTTTTGGTAAAATACAGAAAAAGAAAGGGTATGATATGAGGAAAGTTCAGTTTTTTGTCATCGTAGAAACGATTTTGCTTGTGATGGGTTTGATGACTATCATGGCAAATAATCTATCAAGTTTTATTCTTATTCTTGTTTTGATTTTGTTGGCGCTACGATTTTATGATCAAGATAAACGGAATAATTTTTTATTGACCATTGGTCTTGTTCTTTTATTTTTAATTTTTATGCTTAATCCTTATATTATCATGGCGGTAGTATTAGGCGTTGTTTACGTTGTTATCAACCATTTTTCACAAGTTAAGAAAAAAAATCGCTATGCTTTGGTACGTTTTCGTGAGGAAGAATTAAAGGCAAAGCCTGTCCGTAATCAATGGATTGGAATGGATACGCACGATAGTGATTTTTATGCGTTTGATGATATTAATATTATCCGTTTGACAGGAAGTGATACGATTGATTTAAGCAATGTCATTGTAACTGGAAAGGATAATGTCGTTGTCATTCGAAAAGTTTTTGGCCCAACAAAAATTTTGGTGCCTATTGATGTTGCCGTGAAATTAGATGTTAGTGCGATTTACGGTAGCGTTCGGTACTTTGATTTTGAAGAATATGATTTACGTAATGAATCGTTAAAATTATGGCATAGTGAAGACGAAGAGTATTTAAAAGCAGTGAAAATTATCGTTAGTACGCTTGCTGGAGATGTTGAGGTGGTGCGCAAATGAAAAAACATCATTTTATATTATTTATTCTTTATGCGAGTATTATTATCATCTCAATCGTTATCGTTGTTTTGGATAGTTTAAATCTGCATCTGAAAAATCTTATCACAGATTTTTGGATGGGAGAACAATTTGTCTTTTCAATTGTCTTTTTGATTCTAGCAGTAACGATTTTATTGCTTTTGCTTTGGGTTATTTTAGATGATAACAGCAAACGTGGCATCAACCAAAACTTACGCCGTATTTTGAATAATCAGCCTATCACTCTAGACGAAGATACAGAAATCAATACGAATTTATCGCGTTTGTCTAAAAAAATGACGCATTTGACAAATAGCTTGCAAAATACAGAAAATAGTCGCATTCTAAACAGTCAAGAAATTGTTGAGCAAGAACGAAAACGAATTGCGCGTGACTTGCATGACACGGTTAGTCAAGAATTATTCGCTTCTTCGATGATCCTTTCAGGCGTGTCTGCTAATCTTGACCAAATTGAAAAAGAGCAATTAGAATTTCAATTGACGGCTGTTGAAAGCATGCTACAAAATGCTCAAAAAGATTTGCGAATTTTGCTATTGCATTTACGACCAACAGAATTAGAAAATAAAACCCTTTCAGAAGGTTTTGATATCCTCTTGAAAGAATTGACAGATAAGAGTAGTATAGAGGTTGTTTATAAGAAAAATATCGGTCAACTACCTAAGAAAATAGAGGATAACGTTTTTCGAATTGCACAAGAATTCATTAGTAATACCCTTAAACACGCTAAAGCTAGTTGTTTAGAGGTTTATCTAAATCAAACAGAAACCGAGCTGCAGCTTAAAATGGTCGATAACGGTGTCGGTTTTGATATGGATGAAAGTCATGATTTAAGTTATGGTATTAGTAATATTGAAGAACGTGTTGATGATATGGCTGGAACAGTTACATTGCTGAGTCAAAAAGGTAAAGGAGTATCAATGGATATTCGTTTGCCACTGGTAAAGGGAGGAAACGAGGAGAAAGAAGATGACCCAGAAAATTAAAATTATCCTAGTTGATGACCATGAAATGGTACGTTTAGGGTTAAAAAGCTTTTTGAATTTGCAACCAGATGTTGAGGTGGTCGGCGAAGCTGGAAATGGTTTAGACGGTATTAATTTGGCTTTAGAATTAAAACCAGATGTGGTTGTTATGGATTTGGTAATGCCAGAAATGAGCGGTGTCGAAGCGACATTGAAGCTTCTGGAAGAATGGAAAGAAGCTAAGATTCTTGTCTTAACATCTTACCTTGATAATGAAAAAATTTATCCTGTCATTGAAGCAGGTGCTAAAGGTTATATGTTAAAAACATCTAGCGCAGCAGAAATTTTAAATGCCATTCAGAAAGTTGCACGTGGTGAGTTAGCTATTGAAACAGAAGTCGATAAAAAAATCAAAGCTCATGATATGCAACCAGAATTGCATGAAGATTTGACAGCGCGTGAACGTGATATTTTGAGATTACTTGCTAAAGGGTATGATAACCAAACTATTGCTGATGAGTTATTTATCTCACTAAAGACCGTCAAAACACACGTTTCAAATATTCTAGCTAAGTTAGAAGTCGATGACCGTACACAAGCAGTCGTTTACGCCTTTAAACATCATTTAGTACCGCAAGATGACGAATAATGATATAATATAACCATGATTTTTCTTTGATTTTTTATTAGAAAGGAAAATGGGAAAGTGATGCCACTTTATGGAAAATGAGATTCTGATGATCATTTTCTTTCCCATAATTTTCAGATGGATGTAAAAACTAAATACAAGGCTAAAAAAACTAAAATTGTCTTTTTTGACATTGATGACACCTTGCGCGTAAAAGCAACAGCCTATATGCCAGAATCAATTAAGTATGTTTTTAAAAGCTTAAAAGAAAAAGGTATCATGACTGGGATTGCAACCGGGCGTGCCCTTTATGGCGTTGTGCCAGAAATTCGCGCTCTAGAGCCTGATTATTTTGTGACGATTAATGGTACATATGTCATCGATAAAAAAGCAACGGAAATTGTTAATGATCCGTTGCCACGAGACATTGTCGAAAAATACGTTGCTTGGGCTAAATCAGAAGGAATTGAATACGGTTTTGCTGGAAAAGATAAACCAGTTGTTTCAGCTCGTTGTGACCTAATCGATGACGCAATGATACCAATATACGGTGTCTGCGACGTTGAGCCTGATTTCTATTTGACAAATGATGTTTATCATATGTGGACCTTTACGGAAAATAATGCTCAGTTGCAATTACCTGATGAATTAGCCTCAGAAATTCGTTTAGTCCCTTGGCATGAACATTCATCTGATGTTGTCAAAAATGGTATTTCTAAAGCTTCAGGTGTTGCACATGTTCTAGAAAGTCAAAACTTAAAACCAATCAATGCCATGATGTTTGGTGATGGTCCAAATGATATGGAAATCTTTGATTATGTTGGCTTGAAGATTGCTATGGGCAATGCAGTCCCTGAACTCAAAGAAAAAGCAGATTTTGTAACAAAAACAGTAGAAGAAGATGGCATTTTATATGCTTTGGAGGAACTCGGTTTGGTAGAAAAACAATTAAATTTTCCACAAGTTGACTTAACAACAGTTGAAGGTCCAGTTGCGACAATCAAAACTAATCACGGTGATATGAAGATTCAACTCTTCCCAGAACATGCACCAAAAACAGTTGCAAACTTTATTGCCTTGTCAAAAGATGGCTACTATGACGGTATTATTTTCCACCGCATTATCCCTGAATTTATGATTCAAGGTGGTGACCCAACTGGTACTGGTATGGGGGGACAATCTATCTATGGCGATAGCTTCGAAGATGAATTCTCAGAAGAACTTTATAACGTTCGTGGGGCTCTTTCAATGGCTAATGCTGGACCAAATACAAACGGCAGTCAGTTCTTTATCGTTCAAAACAGCAAAATTCCTTATGCTCAAAAAGAATTAGAACGTGGTGGCTGGCCAAAACCAATTGCAGAATTTTATGCGACAAATGGTGGAACGCCACACTTGGACCGTCGCCATACCGTATTTGGCCAAATCATGGACGACGATTCATACAAAGTTTTAGATGAAATTGCTAACGTTGAAACTGGCGCTCAAGACCGCCCAGTTGAAGATGTCGTTATCGAAACAATTGAGGTAGTGGACTAATGAGAATTGGCGACAAAATCACTGGAACAATAACAGGTATAAAACCTTATGGTGCCTTTGTCGCATTAGATAATGGGACAACAGGTCTTATTCATATTTCAGAAATTAAAACAGGTTATATTGAAAACATTTACCAATTACTCAGTGTTGGTGAAAAAGTTTTAGTCCAAGTTGTTGATTTTGATGAATTTACGCAAAAAGCAAGTTTATCTCTTCGCACACTGGAGGAAGAAAAACATCACTTACACCGTCGTCACCGCTTTTCAAATAGCCATCTAAACATTGGCTTTCAACCATTGGCGGACAATTTACCAAAATGGACAAAAGAAAGCCTAGAATTATTGACGAAAGAATAATAAAAATCCTATCACAGCGACTGTGATAGGATTTTGCTTTTATACATAGATAGTTATTTTAATGATAGAGGAGAGAAATGTAACCTAAGGAAAGTTAACATAATTGGTGACATTAGTCGTTAAAATCATAAAGAGATGTTGAAAGGTAACGTTCACCGTTATCTGGGAGAAGTGCGAGAACTTTTTTACCTTTACCAAGTTCTTTTGCTTTTTCAATAGCTGCATAAATAGCTGCACCAGAAGAAATACCAGCAAGGAATCCTTCTTTTCCACCGAGATTACGGCTAGTAATGATAGCATCGTCAGAAGCTATACGAATAACACCGTCATAAGCTTTGGTGTCAAGAGTGTCAGGGATGAAACCAGCTGAAATACCTTGGATTTTATGTGGACCAGGTTTTTCACCAGAAAGCACGGCAGATTCATCAGCTTCAACAGCATAAACTTGAACGTTAGGATTAGCTTTTTTAAGAGCATGAGAAACACCTGAAACTGTTCCACCAGTACCAACACCAGAAACAAAGGCATCAAGACCCGTCGGACCAAACGCTTCGATAATTTCAGTACCTGTTGTATCTTCGTGCACAGCAGGGTTAGAAGGGTTAGCAAATTGAAGAGGCACCCAACCATTTTTTTCTTCAGCAATTTCTTTTGCTTTTTCAATAGCTCCTTTCATTCCTTCACTTCCAGGAGTTAAAACGAGTTCAGCACCATAAGCTTGAATAATTTTGCGACGTTCAACACTCATTGTTTCAGGCATAACGATAATCACTTTGTAGCCTTTAGCTGCGCCAACCCATGCAAGACCAATTCCTGTATTTCCAGAAGTTGGTTCAACAATAATATCACCTGGTTTGATTGTGCCTGCTTTTTCAGCATCTTCAATCATACGAAGGGCAATACGGTCTTTGACAGAAGAACCAGGGTTGAAAGCTTCGATTTTAACATAAACATCAGCAGCATCTTCAGGGACAATGTTGTTAAGTTTTACGATTGGTGTATTTCCAATTAATTCAGTAATTGAATTGTAAATTTTTGACATATGTTCACCTCTTATTGATTTAAAAATTTATAGATAAAAGTATATGCCTAATCAATTCCTTTGTAAAATACATATTTCTTATCAAGGTGATAAAAAAATACTATCACAAGGGAACTTCGACAATTTTTGAACCTGATTTAGTAAAGTCAACTTTGCCTTGGTAAAATTCAATTAAACGCCCACTAACTTCTTTGACATTGTCAGGGTCAAGGTAAATATAGGTTGTGACATTTTCAAGAAATTCTGTATCAAATTCTTGCAGGTTTTCAGCCTGTAAAAAGTTAGCAAAGGTTTGGTATTTAGGATAAGAAAGGGTGATTTTGAGCCCCTCTTGCTCTTTTACCTCAACTAGACCAATTTCCTTGAGAGCATTAGCAACACTGCCTGAATAAGCCCGAATAAGCCCACCAGCACCTAATTTAATCCCACCAAAATAACGTGTCACAACGGCAACAACGTTGGTCAAGCCTTGTTTTTCTAAAACAGTTAGCATTGGAACACCAGCAGTTCCACTTGGCTCACCATCATCGCTAGAACGCTTGATTTCAGCATGTTCACCAATAATCATAGCCGAGCAAGAATGTGTTGCTTTATAATGTTCTTTTTTGATTTGTGTAATGAATTGACGCCCCTCTTCCTCTGTGTCAACTCGTTTTAACTGACAGATAAAGCGTGACTTTTTTATTTCTTCTTCAAAAATACCATCATTTTTAATCGTTTTATAGTTCATACCAAAATTTTACAAGATTTTAAGCTATTTAGCAAAATTTTCGAATAAATAAAGTATGGATAAACTGAATAATTATTATGGAAGACTATTTACACAAGCTCAACTTTCGGATGCCTTAAAAAAGCAGGCTAAACAGTTGCCGGCAATGACAAAATTAAATCATCATTATATTTGTAATCGTTGTGGTAGTCAAGTGTCTTTACAAAATAAACTTCAAACAAACGTTTTTTATTGTCGAAATTGCCTTGTTTTTGGAAGAAATACGAGTAATGGACATCTCTATTATTTTCCACAAAGACGTTTTTCTAAAAAAGATTCTCTTATTTGGAAAGGAAAATTGACCCCTTACCAAGATGATGTTTCAAAAGGGATGTTAGAAGGCATTGATGCTAAGAAAGACCTACTTATTCATGCTGTTACAGGTGCTGGAAAAACAGAAATGATTTACCAATCTGTATCCAAAATAATTGATGACGGTGGTTGTGTTTGCCTAGCAAGTCCGCGAATTGATGTTTGTCTGGAGCTTTATAAACGCTTGTCACGTGATTTTTCGTGTCTGATTACATTGCTTCATGGAGATTCTGAGCCCTACAAACGTGCCCCTTTAATCATTGCCACAACACATCAACTTTTAAAATTTTACCAAGCTTTTGATTTGTTAATTATTGATGAAGTTGATGCCTTTCCATTTGTGGATAATGCCGTGCTTTACCATGCTGTTGATAGAGCTATCAAACCTAATAGAACCAAGATTTTTTTAACAGCGACATCAACAGATGAATTAGATAAAAAAGTAAAAACAGGAACTCTGACTAAATTGCACCTTGCTCGACGATTTCATGCCAATCCATTAGTTGTGCCACAAAAAATCTGGTTGTCTGGCGTTTTATCCAATATGCAAAAGAAGAAAATTCCCCAGAAATTAATAAATCTTATAAAAAAACAACGTCAAACCCACTATCCTTTGCTAATTTTCTTCCCAAATATCGAACAAGGAGAAGCCTTTACTCAAATTTTACAGACCTATTTTTCAGAAGAACAAATCGCTTTTGTGTCTAGTAAAACAGAAAATCGCTTAGACATTGTAGAAAAATTTAGGAGACAAGAACTTTCTATTTTGGTGACAACAACCATTTTAGAACGTGGTGTCACTTTCCCTTGTGTAGATGTCTTTGTATTGCTTTCCAATCATAGATTATACACCAAAAGCACGCTAGTTCAGATTTCAGGGCGAGTTGGGAGAGCAGCAGAGCGTCCAACAGGAGAACTGTTATTCTTGCATGACGGTAGTACCAAAGAAATGAGGAAAGCTATTGCTGAAATTAAAGCGATGAATAAAAAAGGAGGATTTGCATGATTTGCCTGCTCTGCGGACAAGAATTTTCCAAAAAAGAACAATTTTTAAACCTTATCTTAATGAAAAAAGATGACAATGGCGTGTGTCTGGAGTGTCAAAAAACATTTGAAAGAATAGGAGATGTTCATTGCCCAACCTGCTGCCGAACTGGATTTTCTCAGCAATGTCCAGATTGTCAAGCGTGGGAAAAACAACATCATCACGTATCTCATGAAGCGCTTTTTACCTACAATTCTTCAATGAAAGATTATTTCTCAAAATATAAATTTCAAGGAGATATTCTTTTAAGTCACGTTTTTTCAAAAGAAATCAAACAAGCATTAAAAAAATATAAAAACTACACCTTTGTTCCAGTTTCCATAAGTCCAAAACGGCTAAAAGAAAGACAATTTAACCAAGTAACAGCACTTTTACAAGCAGCTAAAATCCCCTACGAAGACTTACTAATCAAGAGAGAAATCAGTAAACAGTCCGATAAAACACGAAAAGAGCGCCTAGAAACTCTCAATCCTTTTTCTTTAAAAAATGTTTCAAAGGTGCCAGAAAATGTCTTGATTATCGATGATATTTACACAACTGGCGCCACTTTAAAGGGAATATATCAACTTTTCTATGAAACTGGAGCCAAAAATGTAAAAAGTTTTACGATTGTGCGGTAAATGCTTGCAAATTTTCATGAAAGCAGTATAATAAAAGAGTAAAGAAAGCGCTTTATAGCGAGAAAGAGGTGTTTTATGATTAAATATAGTATTCGTGGAGAAAACATCGAAGTAACTGATGCTATCCGTAACTATGTCGAATCAAAACTCGGAAAGATTGAAAAATACTTCCATGCTGAACAAGGTTTAGACGCTCGCGTTAACCTTAAAGTTTATCGTGAAAAAACTGCCAAAGTTGAAGTAACTATTTTAGTTGATTCTATTACGCTAAGAGCAGAAGATGTCTCACAAGATATGTATGGTTCAATTGATTTGGTAACTGACAAAATTGAACGTCAAATCCGTAAAAACAAAACTAAAATTGCTAAAAAGCATCGTGAAAAATTACCAGCTAGTCAAATTTTTACAAGTGAATTCGAAGCAGAGCCTGTGGAAGAAGGACCAGTAGTAAAAGTTGTTCGTACGAAACACGTTAGTCTAAAACCTATGGATATTGATGAAGCGCTTCTTCAAATGGATCTTTTAGGACATGACTTCTTTATCTACACAGATGCGGAAGACGGTGTTACAAACGTTCTTTATCGTCGTGAAGACGGTGAACTTGGCTTAATTGAAGCAAAATAATTTACTAACAAATCTGAAATCCGCTATTATACGGATTTCAGACTGAAGACAAAGCCTCTTGGAAACAACAGTTTCTAAGGGCTTTTTGTATGGAGTAATATAGATAGAGATAATAACAACCTAGAGGTGATCCTATGTTCCATAAAGAAAATCCAGCCTATAATCGTAAGCAAGTTGTAGATGATTTGGTGCAGAAGAGCATTTGTTACGCTAGAGTGGGTGTGTGATTGACTTTTCTTTTATTTATGAGTTGGTAGCAGACGAAGCAGGTTGTCCCAGTCTCGACCCTATGAGGGTTATCAAAAATACTTTAATTCAATGCCTCTTTTTAGGGCATTCGATGCGCCAAATTATTAAAGAGATTGAGATCAATATGCCTTATCGTTGGTTTTTAGGATTAACATTAAAAAATAAGGTTTCTCATTTCACCACTTACAGTAAAAAACTACAGTTGGTGTTTTCACGATAAACAAGTGATTGAAGCAATGTTTAGTTAGGTCTTAGGAGGGCGTATCAATACAGGTTTAATTGAGCTAAGTGAGATTTTTGTGGAGGGTACTCATATCAAAGCAGCTGCCAATAATCACAAATACATCAATCAAGAAGTTGACCAACACTAAATTCATGGCGGATTAGCTTGAACTTGAAATCAATCGCGACCGTGAGAAACATGCAAAAAAGTGGCTAGGGGTCGCCAACGAAAAAAGCCCGAGAATAAAAAAGTTTCAACGTTCGCCCTAGAAAGCGACTGGTTTCATAAAGGCGACCATAAACAAGTCTTTGCTTATGATGCTCAAGTAACCTGTGATAAGCATGGCTGAGCGTTAGCTTACCGAACGAATAACTATCAAGGGAATAGTGACGATTGAACTGCACCCCAAACGTTAGATTTTATGCCCAACTTTTGAGGTATAGTACACAGGATAGTCTTTTTTATTTACCTAAACTTCTTGATATTAGGGCTATTCAAGCGAAAAAGTTTCAAAATAAGAAAAGACAAACCAAAGAAATGAGGTTCATCCTCAGTCTGATTTTTTTATTAAGTTTAAAATATCAATAATAATCTGCATTTTTAAGTGTTAATTTAGGGTATGTAAGATAAGTTTTAGTCCCTAAGAGTCTGAAAAACACCAAAAAAGATATTGACAAAACAGGTCATGAAATGATAAGCTGTTATGGCTGTCAATTGAGCAGAAAGTTTATCAGCAATCAAGAATTGCAACCTTGAAAGTTTTTTGAAAAAGAAGTTGACAAAGTAAGTTTGAGATGATACACTAATATAGCTGTTGTCCGAGATGTTCAGCAGTAATCAGATTGAAACAGATTTGAAGAAAACTTTAAAAAAGTAGTTGACAAGCTGTTTTAGATTTGATAGAATATAGAAGTTGTCTCACGAGAGACAAAGACCTTTGAAAACTGAACAAGACGAACCAAACGTGCGGGTTGAGAAATCGACCTGTTAAGAAATAAATCTGTCAGTGACAGAATGAGAACAAGATTAAATGAGAGTTTGATCCTGGCTCAGGACGAACGCTGGCGGCGTGCCTAATACATGCAAGTAGAACGCTGACTACTTTAGCTTGCTAGAGTAGAAGGAGTTGCGAACGGGTGAGTAACGCGTAGGTAACCTGCCTACTAGCGGGGGATAACTATTGGAAACGATAGCTAATACCGCATAACAGTGTTTAACACATGTTAGATGCTTGAAAGATGCAATTGCATCACTAGTAGATGGACCTGCGTTGTATTAGCTAGTTGGTGGGGTAACGGCCCACCAAGGCGACGATACATAGCCGACCTGAGAGGGTGATCGGCCACACTGGGACTGAGACACGGCCCAGACTCCTACGGGAGGCAGCAGTAGGGAATCTTCGGCAATGGGGGCAACCCTGACCGAGCAACGCCGCGTGAGTGAAGAAGGTTTTCGGATCGTAAAGCTCTGTTGTAAGAGAAGAACGTGTGTGAGAGTGGAAAGTTCACACAGTGACGGTAACTTACCAGAAAGGGACGGCTAACTACGTGCCAGCAGCCGCGGTAATACGTAGGTCCCGAGCGTTGTCCGGATTTATTGGGCGTAAAGCGAGCGCAGGCGGTTTAATAAGTCTGAAGTTAAAGGCAGTGGCTTAACCATTGTTCGCTTTGGAAACTGTTAAACTTGAGTGCAGAAGGGGAGAGTGGAATTCCATGTGTAGCGGTGAAATGCGTAGATATATGGAGGAACACCGGTGGCGAAAGCGGCTCTCTGGTCTGTAACTGACGCTGAGGCTCGAAAGCGTGGGGAGCAAACAGGATTAGATACCCTGGTAGTCCACGCCGTAAACGATGAGTGCTAGGTGTTAGGCCCTTTCCGGGGCTTAGTGCCGCAGCTAACGCATTAAGCACTCCGCCTGGGGAGTACGACCGCAAGGTTGAAACTCAAAGGAATTGACGGGGGCCCGCACAAGCGGTGGAGCATGTGGTTTAATTCGAAGCAACGCGAAGAACCTTACCAGGTCTTGACATCCCGATGCTATTTCTAGAGATAGAAAGTTTCTTCGGAACATCGGTGACAGGTGGTGCATGGTTGTCGTCAGCTCGTGTCGTGAGATGTTGGGTTAAGTCCCGCAACGAGCGCAACCCCTATTGTTAGTTGCCATCATTTAGTTGGGCACTCTAGCGAGACTGCCGGTAATAAACCGGAGGAAGGTGGGGATGACGTCAAATCATCATGCCCCTTATGACCTGGGCTACACACGTGCTACAATGGTTGGTACAACGAGTCGCAAGTCGGTGACGGCAAGCAAATCTCTTAAAGCCAATCTCAGTTCGGATTGTAGGCTGCAACTCGCCTACATGAAGTCGGAATCGCTAGTAATCGCGGATCAGCACGCCGCGGTGAATACGTTCCCGGGCCTTGTACACACCGCCCGTCACACCACGAGAGTTTGTAACACCCGAAGTCGGTGAGGTAACCATTTAGGAGCCAGCCGCCTAAGGTGGGATAGATGATTGGGGTGAAGTCGTAACAAGGTAGCCGTATCGGAAGGTGCGGCTGGATCACCTCCTTTCTAAGGAAAAACGGAAGCACGTTTGGTAGTCTTGTTTAGTTTTGAGAGGTCTTGTGGGGCCTTAGCTCAGCTGGGAGAGCGCCTGCTTTGCACGCAGGAGGTCAGCGGTTCGATCCCGCTAGGCTCCATTGAATCGAAAGATTCAAAGTGATTGTCCATTGAAAATTGAATATCTATATCAAATTCCACAATTAGAAATAATTGTAGAAAGTAACAAGAAATAAACCGAAACGCTGTGATTTAATGAGTTTAAGGTCAATAGACCAAAATAAGGTTAAGTTAATAAGGGCGCACGGTGGATGCCTTGGCACTAGAAGCCGATGAAGGACGTGACTAACGACGAAATGCTTTGGGGAGTTGTAAGTAAACATTGATCCAGAGATGTCCGAATGGGGGAACCCGGCATGTGAAGCATGTCACTCATTACTGTTAAGGTAATGAAGAGGAAGACGCAGTGAACTGAAACATCTAAGTAGCTGCAGGAAGAGAAAGCAAACGCGATTGCCTTAGTAGCGGCGAGCGAAACGGCAAGAGGGCAAACCGATGTGTTTACACATCGGGGTTGTAGGACTGCGTTGTGGGACGCAAGATTATAGAAGAATTACCTGGGAAGGTAAGCCAAAGAGAGTAATAGCCTCGTAATCGAAATAATCTTAAACCCTAGCAGTATCCTGAGTACGGCGAGACACGAGAAATCTCGTCGGAATCCGGGAGGACCATCTCCCAACCCTAAATACTCTCTAGTGACCGATAGTGAACCAGTACCGTGAGGGAAAGGTGAAAAGCACCCCGGGAGGGGAGTGAAATAGAACCTGAAACCGTGTGCCTACAACAAGTTCGAGCCCGTTAATGGGTGAGAGCGTGCCTTTTGTAGAATGAACCGGCGAGTTACGATATGATGCGAGGTTAAGTTGAAGAGACGGAGCCGTAGGGAAACCGAGTCTTAATAGGGCGCTTTAGTATCATGTCGTAGACCCGAAACCATGTGACCTACCCATGAGCAGGGTGAAGGTGAGGTAAAACTCACTGGAGGCCCGAACCAGGGCACGTTGAAAAGTGCTTGGATGACTTGTGGGTAGCGGAGAAATTCCAAACGAACTTGGAGATAGCTGGTTCTCTCCGAAATAGCTTTAGGGCTAGCGTCGATGTTAAGTCTCTTGGAGGTAGAGCACTGTTTGATTGAGGGGTCCATCCCGGATTACCAATATCAGATAAACTCCGAATGCCAATGAGATATAATCGGCAGTCAGACTGCGAGTGCTAAGATCCGTAGTCGAAAGGGAAACAGCCCAGACCACCAGCTAAGGTCCCAAAATATATGTTAAGTGGAAAAGGATGTGGGGTTGCACAGACAACTAGGATGTTAGCTTAGAAGCAGCTATTCATTCAAAGAGTGCGTAATAGCTCACTAGTCGAGTGACCCTGCGCCGAAAATGTACCGGGGCTAAAACATATTACCGAAGCTGTGGATACCTATTATAGGTATGGTAGGAGAGCGTTCTATGTGTGAAGAAGGTGTACCGTGAGGAGCGCTGGAACGCATAGAAGTGAGAATGCCGGTATGAGTAGCGAAAGACAGG